>JAHRAH010000051.1 GCA_020027345.1 Gammaproteobacteria bacterium
GTAGCCCCTTTATGCAGTTTGGTCAGCATGCAAACCCCCTTTCGCGCAAGTACGCCAGCCCCCGGGAAACCCCCGCCCCGTCCAGTATATCACCAGACGAACACATACACTTTCGCAGGAATGACGGCCTGGGGGAATGACGGGCGGGGGAATGGCGCGGGCGGGGTGGGGGGGGTTAGTCAATCATTTCGGAGGCGGGGGTGGTTAGGAAATTGGGGGGGAGGTCGGAGCGGACTAAGTCGCGCAGGAGTTCGGCGGCGGCGTAGGTGTGGAGGGCGGCGGCGGCGTTGGCGGATTCGCTGGTTGCGCCGCCGCCGGCTTCGGCGAATTTGGATGCGGCGGTTTTTACTTTCGGCAGGACCGCTTTCAGGCGTTCTTCAAAAAGGGCGGCGGTGACGGTTTCGCCGCCTTGCAGTTTTGCGCCGTATTTCTGCCACTGCCAGAGTTGCGTTCGCGCTATTTCGGCGGTGGCGGCGTCTTCCATCAGATTAAATATCGGCACGGCGCCGGCGCCGCCGAGCCATGCGGCGATGTAATGCAGCGCGACATGTATGTTGTTGTCAAAACCGTCCGCGGTGATTTCGCCTTCGGGGGTTTGCAGCAGTTGTTCGGCGGAATGCGTTTTTCCGGCAAGGAATGTTTTTTGGTTTTCGCCGGGCATTGCTTCGTCAAAAACCTCGCGGGCGACGGCGATTAAATCGGGGTGCGCGACCCATGTTCCGTCGTGACCGTTTGCGAGTTCGCGGCGTTTGTCGGCGCGCACTTGTTCAAGCGCTTTTGCGTTCGCTTTTTCGTCGCCGCGGATGGGAATGAACGCGGACATTCCGCCCATCGCGTGCGCGCCGCGTTTGTGGCAGGTTTCCACGAGTTCGCGCGAATAGGCGGCGAGGAAGGGCTGCGCCATCGTGACCGTCTCGCGCCCGGGCAGCACCCTTTCGGGAAAAGCGCGCAGCGTTTTAATGTAGGAAAAAATGTAATCCCAGCGCCCGCAGTTGAGCCCGGTGAGGCGCCCGCGCATTGCGTGGAGTATTTCGTGCATTTGGAAAACGGCGGGCAGCGTTTCAATGAGCAGCGTCGCCTTGGCGCAGTTTTGCGGGAGGGAGTGTTCCTTTTCGGCGAAGGACATCGCCTTCTCCCACAGTTCGGCTTCGCGCCAGTGTTCGGTTTTCGGCAGATAAAAACAGGGCGCGCGCCCGCGTTCCAGAAGTATTTTCGCGTTGTGGTGAAAGAACACGGCGAAATCCCAAAGCGCGCCGGGTATCGGCACACCGTTGAGGAGGACATGCCGTTCCTGCAGATGCCAGCCGCGCGGGCGGACGATGAGCGCGCATTTGTGTTCGGGATTGAGGGCGTAGTTTTTGTTGCGGGTTTCGTCGCGCATTGTGCATTCGCCGCGGGCGGCGTCAAAGAGGGCGAGTTGTCCGCGCATCAGGTTCGCCCATGTCGGCGTTAGCGAATCCTCAAAGTCGGCCATAAAAACTTTGGCGTCGGAGTTGAGCGCGAGTATGGTTTTTTTGCGTTCGGCGGGGGCGGTTATTTCCACGCGGCGGTCTTGCAGGAAAGGCGGCGGCGGGGCGACTTGCCATTCGCTTTTGCGGATTTCTTCGGTTTCGGGGGCGAAGGCGGGGAGTTCGCCGGCGTCGCGTCTTGCTGCGGCTTCTTCGCGGGCGGCGAGGAGCGCGCGGGCTTCGCCGCCGAATGCCTGCGCGAGGCGGAGGGCGAAGGCGATGCAGGCGGGCGTGAGCAGCGCTTCGCATTCGGGCGGGGTGTTGCCGGTGATTTGGAGTTCGGGGGGGGTTGTCATCGTTGCGGTCGGTTACGGTGCGGGGGCGCGCTTTTTTCGGCGCGGGGTAAGTCATTATAATTCCTTTTTGCCGATGACCGCCGCCGCCGCCGCCCTGCCGGAGTTTGCCCGCTCCTATCCGAATCTTGCTTCGGCGTCTTTGGGCGCGGCGGCGACGGAGGTGAACGACGAGTTTTTCGGGGGGGCGTCGCGGATGCTTTCTGACCGCGCGCCGGTTTTTCTGCCGGACAAATACGACGACCACGGCAAGTGGATGGACGGCTGGGAAACGCGCCGCAGCCGCGACCGCAGCAAGAAATGCGACTGGTGCGTCGTGCGCCTTGCGGCGGACACCCGCCCGCGCGGGCTGCTGATAGACACGCGGCATTTCACCGGCAACTATCCGCCGGCGGCGGGCGTGGATTACTGCCCCGACCGCGCGCCCGGCAAAAACCCGAACTGGCTGCCGCTGATGGAAGCGGCGCGGCTGGGTGCGGATGCGCCGCATTATTTCTCGGCGAAGAATTTTGTGCTGACGCCGGAGCGGGTGCGCTTTGTGCGGCTGAATATTTATCCGAACGGCGGCATCGCGCGCTTTCGCGTTTTTGGCGAGGCGCAGGGGGTGCCGCCGACGCGCGGGGGGATGGCGGAAGTTTCCTCGCTCTTGTGCGGCGGGCGCGTGTATGACTGGAACGATTCGCATTTCGGCGAGCCGTGGGTGATACTCAAACCCGACCGCGCGACTTCCATGCAGGACGGCTGGGAGACGCGGCGGCGGCGCGGCGACGGGTTTGACTGGCTGCTTGTGCGCCTGCCGCGCCCTGCGGTTGTTCGGCGGGTGGAAGTGGATACGGGGTATTTTAAGGGGAACTTTCCGGATTCGTTTTCGCTGGAAGCGGGCGACCGCAGCAAGCCGCCGGAAAAATGGGCGACGCTGCTGCCGAAGACGGCGCTGAGCGCGGACAAGCGGCATTTTTTTGAAAGCGAAGTTTGCGAGTTGCCGCCTGTGACGATGGCGCGGCTGCGCATTTATCCCGACGGCGGAGTGAGCCGGCTGCGGCTGCTCGGCGAATTCGTTAAATGACGGCGGAGTTTTTGCGCGCGGAAACAATATCCGCTGCGGCTTTTGCGCCTTTCGGGGATGTGCTTGCGGACGGGGGGGATGCCGTTTTCATCAATGACGGTTACGCCCGCAAGCGTGCGGGGCTGGCAAAAGTGGATGCGGGGGCGGACGGCAAAACGCGAATGCATTTCTTTTTTCCGCGAGTGCGGTTTTTGCCGGCGCCAATTGCAATGATGGAAAAGCACCCGCGCGGGGCGCAGTGTTTTGTTCCGGCGGGGGGATGTGCGAAACCGTGGCTGGCGATTGTTGGCGAGGACGGGGACGGCGGGGACGATGACGGCAACGCGCGCCCCGGCGGGGTTCGCGTTTTTGTAATGCGCGGGGAAGGGGTGTGTTACAAAAAAAACATCTGGCATTTTCCGCTGTTTGCGCTTGCGGCGCAGCGTTTTGTCGTCGCCGACCACGGCGACGGCGATGATTTGCAATTGCATTTTTTTGACGAAGCGAAATGGATTGTCGCCGGCGATGACGGTTGCGACGGCAACGGCGACGGTTGCGGGGTTTTTGTTAATCCGCCTTCGCAAATGACGAAGGACGGTTTTATGCGCGCGTTTGGCGGAATAGCCGAGGGTTCGCCGTGGGTCGCGGAAAAGGTTTGGGAAGCGGGCGCGGCGGGCGATACCGTTTCCGCTCTTTCGCAAAGTTTTGCGTTTGCGGTTTTGCGCGCGGAAAAGAGCGAGCGCGAACAATTAATTAAAGCGCATCCCCCGCTCGCATCGGCGAAAGCGGGGGGACTTTCCGCGCAGTCGCAAAAAGAACAAAGCGGCGCGGGGTTGGCGAATGTCAGCGCGGAAGAAAAGCGCGAGTTTGCAAAACGGAATGCGGAATACGAATCGCAATTCGGTTTTCCTTTTGTTTGCGCCGTCGCCGGATTGGGCCGCGAAGAAATACTCGCCGCATTAAAGCGCCGCCGCAAAAACCCGGCGGCTGTGGAACGCGCGGAAGCGTTGTATCAGATATTTTTAATCATCCGAACGCGGCTCGACGCGATGGCGGAAAAACAGTGAGCGCGCTCGCCGCCGATTTTGCGTCGGCTTTTTTGCGATGGTTTCACGCCGTCGCCGCAATCGCGTGGGTGGGCGCCTCGTTTTATTTTGTCTGGGTGGAAAACGCGCTCAACCGCGGCGAAAAGCAGCGCGCGCCCGAAATCGCCGGGCATCTCTGGGCGGTGCACGGCGGCGGAATATATTATCTGGAAAAGCACAAAGGCGCGCCCTCGCCCTTTCCCGCTCCGCTGCATTGGTTTAAGTGGGAGGCCTATGCGACATGGTTTTCGGGAATGGCGCTGATGGTTTTCGCCTATTACCTGAACCCCGGCGCGCGCCTGCTCGCCGAAGATTCGCCGATAAGCGGCGCGGCGGCAATCGCGCTTTCGCTTGCTTTTTTTGTTTTTGGCTGGATTGTTTATGCGGGGCTTTGCCGCACCGCATTAATTAACCGACCGTTGCTTTTGGCGGCGGCGGGATTGGGCGCGCTTTTGATTGCGGCGCAGTTATTGTTTTTTGTTTTTTCGCCGCGCGCGGTTTTTTTGCATTCCGGCGCGCTCATCGGGACGGTGATGGCGGGGAATGTTTTGATGGCGATCATTCCTGCGCAAAAACAAATGACCGAAGCGGCAAAAGCCGGGCGCGAGCCGGATTACGCCCGGGCAAAACACGCCGGATTGCGCTCGCTGCATAATAACTATCTGGCGTTGCCGGCGGTTTTTTTAATGCTGAGCGGGCATTATCCGCTTTTTTACAATCACCCCGGCGCGGCGCTGACGCTGGGGTTGATGACGGTCTGTTCTTTTTTCGCGCGGCATTTTTTCAATTGCAGTCACCGCGGCGAAGCGTCGGGAAAATGGTTTTGGCTTGCGGTTGCATTCGCTATTCTTACCGTTGTTCCGTCGCTGATTCATTCGGCGAACATCATCGGAAAAGGAAACGGCGACTATGCCGCGGCGCGCGAAATCGTCGGCAAACACTGCGCGCAATGTCATTCGGCGTCTCCTTCTTTTCCCGGAGTCGCCGCCGCCCCGGCGGGGCTGTTTTTGGAATCGGACAAACAAATTAAAACCGCGCGCGAATTGATTTTGCAAAGAACGGTGCTGAGCCGCTCAATGCCGCCGGGCAACATCACAAAAATGAGCGAAGAAGAGCGCGCGTTGCTCGGCGCATGGGCGGCGGGCGAAAAACAGTAATGCGCCCTTCGCCGGTTATCGCGCACCGCGCGTCGCTCGCGCATTTTGTTTCCGACCCGGAAATTTGCGGCGAAAAGGCCTGCGAGTTTTTTGAGGACGGTCTTCTCGTAATCGGCGAAAGCGGGATTGTCGTGGAAGCGGGCGCGGCGGAATCGCTGCGGGAAAAATACGCGGGGGTTCCGGTTGTCGCGCACAAAAACACATTGCTTTCGCCGGGGTTTGTGGACGCGCACATCCATTTTCCGCAAGTGGACGCAATCGCCTGCGGCGGCGGGGACTTGCTGGAATGGCTGAACCGGCATACTTTTCCGGCGGAAGCGGCTTTTGCCGACGCGGATTACGCCGCGGAAATGGCGGAGTTTTTTCTCGCCGAATTGCTCGCAAACGGAACGACGACGGCGCTGGTTTTTGCGAGCAGTCACAAATGTTCGGCGGACGCGCTTTTTGCGCGCGCGCGCGAAAAAAATATGCGGCTGATTGCGGGAAAGGTTTTGATGGACCGCAACGCCCCGCCGGAATTGTGCGACACCGCCGAAAGCGGCGCGCGCGAGTCGCGCGAATTAATCCGCCAATGGCACGGCGCGGGGAGATTGGGATACGCGGTTACGCCGAGATTTGCGCCGACTTCCACTTCGGAACAATTGCATAAGGCGGGGGAACTGCTGGCGGAGTTTCCGGATGTTCTTTTGCATACGCATCTGAGCGAAAACCGGCGCGAGTTGGATTTTGTGCGCGAACTTTTTCCGGGCGAGGGCGATTATCTTTCGGTCTACGAACGGCGCGGGCTGGTTTGCGAGCGCAGCGTTTTCGCGCACGCGATTCATCTGGGCGGCGATGAATGGCGGCGGATTTCCGCGCGCGGCTGCGCGCTCGCGCATTGCCCGCTTTCCAATTTCTTTCTCGGCAGCGGGCTTTTTGATTTCGCCCGCGCGCGCGAACTGCGAATGCGCATCGGGCTCGGCAGCGATGTCGGCGGCGGCAACAGTTTTTGCATTTTGCGCGCGATGGAAGAAGCGTATAAAACCGCGAGAATGCGCGGGGACAATCTGACGGGAATGCAAATGTGGCACGCCGCGACTTTGGGCGGCGCCGCCGCGCTACGGCTGGATTCGCATATCGGCAATTTCCTGCCCGGCAAAGAGGCCGATTTTGTCGCGCTGGATTTCGCGGCGCATCCACTCCTCGCCCGCCGCTGGCAACAATCGCAAACCCCGGAAGAAAAGTTGTTCGCCCTCGCAATGCTGTCCGAAAGGCCAACAATCAAAAATGCCTATATCCTCGGCGAGTTGGCAAATTAATAAACGCTTTTCCCCCGTTGTTTCCGCTTTCGGAAAACGGCGGACGGGGCGGAAAAATTAAAGCGCGAGGCGGCGGGTGTCGGTTAGGAGGTTGGCGTAGAAGGTGACAAACCTTGCGCCGTCGGCGCCGTCTATTATTCTGTGGTCGTAGGAAAGCGCGAGCGGGAGCATCAGGCGGGGGGCGAATTCTTTTCCGTTCCACAGCGGTTTTGTTTCCGCGCGCCCGACTCCCAGAATCGCCGCTTCGGGCAGGTTCAGAATGGGCGTGAAATGCGCGCCGCCGATTCCGCCGAGCGAGGATATGGTAAAGCAGCCGCCGCGCATATCCTCCGCCGAGAGTTTTCCTTCGCGCGCGCGCGCGCTTGTTTCCGCGAGTTCGCGCGCGAGGTCGGCGACGCCTTTTTGTTCAACATCGCGCAGCACGGGGACGACCAGCCCCTGCGGCGTGTCCACGGCGACGCCGATGTGAATGTATTTTTTTACAATCAGGTTTTCGCCGTCGGCGGCGAGCGATGCATTAAACCGCGGAAACTCGCGCAGCGCCGCCGCCGCCGCTTTCAGCAAAAAAGCGAGCGGCGTTATTTTGTAACCGGTCTGCTTTGAATCGGCGGCGAGCGCGCGGCGGAAGGCGTCCATTTCCGTTATGTCCGCCTCGGCAAACTGCGTCACATGCGGGGCGATAAGCCAGTTGCGGCGCAAATACACCGCCGACAATTTGCGCACGCGCGAAAGCGGATGAATTTCCACTTCGCCGTAACGGGAAAAATCCGCTTCCGGCATTTCCGGCAAGCCCGCGCCGGCGCTTTGCCGCGCATGCATTTGCGCCTTGACAAACGCTTTCACATCTTCTTTTATCACGCGCCCCAAACGCGCGCTGCCGCGAACCTGCGCGAGATCCACGCCGAGTTCGCGCGCAAAACGCCGCGCCGCGGGGCCGGCATGCACTTTTGCGAATTCGCTTTTGCTTTCTTTTACCGCCGGCAGGGGGGACGATTTTTCTTTTGCCGGAGTTGCAGTTGTCGTCGCAACCGTCTCCGCGCTTGCGGGCGGCGATGACGGTTGCGGCGGCGGTTCCGGTTTCGGTTGCGCGGGGGGGACGGTTTCCGCCGCGGGTTTTGTTGTTTCGCCGCTTTCTTTTTTTTGCGCGTCCTGCGCGGAATCCATTTCGGCGATGAGCGTTCCCTCGCGCACTTTGTCGCCGGCTTGGACATGCACCGCGGTGATCTTCCCCGCGCCCGGCGAGGGAACATCCATCGTCGCCTTGTCCGATTCCAAAACCAGCAACGGCGCTTCCGCGGCGATTTCGTCGCCGGGTTTGACAAGCACCTCAATGACTTCCACTTCGGAAAAGTCGCCGATGTCGGGGATTTTGATTTCCATATCTTTCTCATTCTACCACCGCACCGGCGGACGGTTATAATCGCCGCGGCCGTGAAAGATTTGTTTTCGCCGATGCAAGCCGGGGCGCTGGAACTCGCGCACCGCGTCGCGCTGGCGCCGATGACGCGCACGCGGGCGGACCCGCAAACGCTGGCGCCGACGGCGATGATGGCGGAATATTACGCGCAGCGTGCGTCGCCCGGCGGGCTGCTCGTTTCCGAAGCGACCGCCATTTCGCCGGAAGCCGCCGTCGTCTGGAACATCTACGCCGCCGTGCGCGAAAAGGGCGGGCGCGCGCCCGGCATCTGGACAAAAACGCAAAGCGAAGGATGGGCGAAAGTCGCGCGCGCGGCGCACAAAAAAGGCGCGCGGATTTCCTGCCAGTTGCTGCACGCCGGGAGAGTCGCGCAGCCGGACATCGCCGAACATCCGATTGTGCGCGGAAAGGATTATCCGTTGCCGCCGGTTTCTTCTTCGCCGGTGCCGATGCGGGAAGGTCCGCAAAAAGGAGATTACAACTGGGACCGCGAAGCGGCGACTCCGCGCGAATTGCGAACGGAAGAAATAGCGCGCGTCTGCGGCGATTATCAACACGCGGCGGAAAACGCGATGCGCGCCGGTTTTGACTGCGTGGAATTGCACGCGGCGCACGGTTATTTGATGGATCAATTTCTTTGCGACGGAGTTAATAAAAGAAGCGACCGTTACGGGGGGACAATCGCAAACCGCTGCCGGTTTTTGTTTGAGGCGGCGGCGGCGCTTTTGGATGTCGTCGGCGCGGGAAGATTGGGAGTGCGCCTTTCGCCGCTGGCGATTGACGAAAACACCGGCGCGCAAAACCAAATGTATTTCGGCGCGGAATGCACGGACCCGGAAGAGATTTACGCGGCGGCGGTGAAAGGGTTGAACGATTTTCCGCTTGCGTATTTGCTTTTGACGGAACCGCGCGCGGGCGGGCTTTCGGCAAAAGCGGGAGCGGCGGAAGGCGTTTTGCAAAATACAAAATACCGCAGGATTTACAAAGGAACACTAATCGGCGCGGGGGGATTCACGCCAAAAAGCGCGGCGCGCGCAATCGCAAAAGGCGATTACGACATCATCGCTTTCGGCAGATGGTTTTTGTCCAA
>JAHRAH010000166.1 GCA_020027345.1 Gammaproteobacteria bacterium
CCCGCGCTGGACGCCGTCCGCAAGGGGCTCGCCGAGGGGCTCGCCGAAGCCGGATACAGGGAGGGCGAAAACCTCGTCTTCCAATTCCAAACCGCGCAGGGCAACCCCGCCGTCGCCGCGCAAATCGCGCGGCAGTATGTCGGCGAAAAGCCCGATGTCCTCGTCGGCATCGCAACTCCCTCGGCGCAGGCGCTCGCAAGCGCGACAAAAACCATTCCGATTGTTTTTTCCGCCGTAACCGACCCCGTCGGCGCGAAACTTCTGAAATCCATGCAAGCGCCCGAAGGAAATGTTACCGGGCTTTCCGATCTTTCGCCGGTCGGGCAGCATGTGGAATTGATGGCGCAAATCGTTCCGGGTTTGAAAACAATCGGCGTCGTTTACAATCCGGGCGAGGCAAACGCCGTCTCGTTGCTGGAACTTTTGCAAAAAGAAGCGAAGGCGCGCGGTTACAAAGTCGCCGCCGCCGCCGCAAACCGCACCGCCGAAGTTAAAACCGCCGCGCTTTCCGCCGCCGGCAAAAGCGAAATCCTGTACGCGATAACCGACAACACCGTCGCCAGCGCAATAGCCGCCCTCGTCGGCGCCGCAAACAGCGCGGGCGTTCCGGTGTTCGGCGCGGAAACGAGTTATGTGGATTCCGGCGCCGTCGCCGCCGTCGGTTTTGACTATTATCAAATCGGAGTGCAGACGGCCGAATATGTCGCGGCCATTTTGCGCGGCAAAAAACCCTCCGAACTTCCGGCGCGCGTCGCAAAGGGAACCGACATCGTCATCAATCCGGCCGCCGCGAAAAAACTCGGCGTGTCTTTGCCGGCGGCGCTCACCAAAAACCCCGCCCGCGTCGTTAATTAACAATTCGTCATTCCCGCGAAAGCGGGAATCCATACGGATTTTCCTTTTTCGCCGGCCTTGTATGGATTCCCGCTTTCGCGGGAATGACGGCGGGCTCCCGGGCAAAGACCAATGAACGCCCTCGCGTTTTTCGGCGCGCTGGAATTGGGGGTGATATACGGACTCGTCGCCTACGGCGTTTTTTTAAGTTTCCGCGTTTTGAATTTTCCCGACCTCACCGTGGAAAGTTCTTTTCCCCTCGGCGGCGCGATTGCCGCGGCGGGAATCGTCGCCGGTTATGACCCTTATTTAGCGAGTATGCTCGCCGCAGCGGGCGGATGCGTCGCCGGATTAATCACCGCATTTCTCGCCGTCAAGTGCGGGATACTGCATCTTCTGGCGAGCATTCTCACGATGATAGCCGGCTTTTCCGTAAACATCCGCATTATGGGAAAGCCGAACATTTCCTTGCTCGGCGACGGCACCGTCTTCACCGCCGCGGAAAACGCGGGATTGAATTCCGTTTATGCGAAACCGCTGCTCGCTTTTATACTCGCCGGCGCGCTGCTTCTTTTTCTTGCGCGCGCGCTCGCCAGCAATTTCGGCCTGGCAATGCGCGCCGCCGGGGCAAACCCCAAAATGCTGCGCGCGCAAGGCGGCGACCCGGGCTTTTATGTCTATTGCGGGCTCGCCGCGTCCAACGGTCTCGTCGCGCTCGGCGGCGCGCTCTTCGCGCAGGCAAACGGTTTCGCCGATGTTACCGTCGGCATCGGCACGATTATATTCGGACTCGCCGCCGTCATTCTCGGCGAAACATTAATCCCGACGCGCAAAATGTGGCTGCTGCTTTTTGCGTGCCTTCTCGGTTCCGTTCTCTACCGCCTCGCCGTCGCTTTCGCATTGGGCGCGGACATTTTTGGAATGCGCGCTTCCGATTTGAATTTGGTGACGGCGCTGCTCGTCGCCGCCGCATTGGTCGCGCCAAAACTGCGGCGCAAATTTTTTCCGAAAAAGAAGAATGCGCGATGATTGAGTTTTGCGGGGTGAGTGTTGTTTTCAATTCCGGCACCGCGCTGGAAACCGTCGCATTGCGCGATGTCAGTTTGACGGTGCGCGCGGGGGAATTCGTAACCGTCATCGGCTCCAACGGCGCCGGAAAAAGCACGCTGCTCGCCGCGCTCGCCGGCGACGCCGCGCCGGCAAAAGGCGAAATCCGCATTGACGGAAAAAAAACAAGCGGCAAGCCGCCGCACAAACTCGCGGCGAAAGTCGCGCGCGTTTTTCAGGACCCGCTTTCCGGAACATGCGCCGATTTGACATTGGAAGAAAACCTCGCGCTCGCCGCCGGGCGCGGCGGAAAACGCGGATGGTCGCGCGCTCTCTCGCGCAGCCGCCGCGAAACATTCCGCGCGCGCTTGCAGTCGCTCGGTTTGAATTTGGAAAACCGCCTCGCCGAACCCGTCGTCGCTTTTTCCGGCGGGCAGCGGCAGGCGGCGAGTTTGGTTATGGCGACGCTCGCCGAAAGCCGCATACTTTTGCTGGACGAACACACCGCCGCATTGGACCCGAAAATGGCGGAATTTGTTTTGTCGCTCACGCGCCGCGCCGCAAGCGAATTCAATTTGACGATGCTGATGGTAACGCATTCAATGAAAGCCGCGCTCTCCTGCGGCGGGCGGACATTGATGCTGCACCAGGGCAAAATCATTCTGGACATCGCCGGCGAAGAACGCGCAAAAACCGGCGCCGATTATCTCCTGCGGAAATTCGCCGAAGCCGGCGCCGACGAAGACCGCACACTGTTGGAATAAAAAAACACCGTCGTTCCCGCGAAAGCGGGAATCCAGACCAAATTGGAGAATACCCGCGAAAGCGGGAATCCATTTGCGGCGCATTGTCATAATTCTGGATTCCCGCTTTCGCGGGAATGACGGGGTGTCCGTCTTTGCCGTCATAATGGTAAAATCCCCCGATGCTGGAAAAAATCAACGAACGGCTGCTGCGCTTTTTTGCCGACCCCGAACTCAACAAACTCTTCGCGGTCGGCATTCTCTTTCTTTTGGCCTTTTGGCTTTTCGCCGCCGAACTCGCGCCGCTGCTCGTCGGCGTCCTCATCGCATACATTCTGGAAGGAACCGTGCAGCGCACGGTCAAGCTCGGAATCCCGCGCGGCATCGCCGCCGCTTTGTCCGTCACAGTTTTCGCCGGAATCGTCATCGCCGCTTTTGCCGCACTGCCGCGGCAGATGCGCGGGCTCGGCGAAGAAATGCCGCGCCTGCAAGGATTGGCGGAGCGGCTTTTCGCGTCCATAAACGAAATCCTGCCCGAAGAACTCGGAATAACCGACCGCGAACTTGTGGAAAAAACCGGCGCGCTCGCCGGCGAATTCGGGCGTTATCTTTTGGAAAACACCGCCGCATTCGCCGGAAACATATTCGCGACTTTCGTCTACCTCGTCGTCATTCCGCTTTTTGTTTTCTTTCTGCTTATGGACAAGGACGCGCTTTTGCAGTCGCTGCAAAAACATCTCCCGCACTCCGAAGTGTTCGGCGATCTCTGGAAGCGGGTGGACGAACAATTCGGCTCCTATCTCCGCGGCAAACTTATGGAATGCGGAATCGTCGCCGCCTGCACATGGCTCGCGTTTTTGTTTTTCGGGCTGAACAACGCCCTCGCCCTCGCCGTGATGGTCGGCGTTTCCGTTTTTGTTCCCTTTGTCGGCGCGGTCGCCGTCACCATTCCGGTGATAACGCTCGCCTTTGTGCAATTCGGATGGAGCGCGGAATTCGCGCAAGTGATAGCCGCTTATGCGGTAATACAAATTCTGGACGGGCAGATACTTGTTCCGCTTTTGTTTTCCGGGGTTGTGCGCATGCATCCGGTGACGATATTCGCCGCCATTATTTTCTTCGGAAACCTTTGGGGTTTTCTCGGCGTGTTTTTTGCCATACCCCTCGCCTCGCTCATCAAGTCGCTGCTGGCGGTTGTGGATGCCCGAAGATCTTTATAAACTGCTGCGCCCGCTGCTTTTTGCGCTGCCGCCGGAAGCCGCGCATTCCCTCGCTTTGCGCGCTCTTTCCGCGCGCGCGAACTTCGGAAAAACCCCAAGCCCGGTAAAACGCGGGACAGTGAGCGCGATGGGTTTGCGTTTTGCAAACCCCGTCGGCCTCGCCGCCGGCTTGGACAAAAACGGCGAATGCATAAACGGTCTCGCCCGCCTCGGTTTCGGGTTTGTGGAAGTCGGAACGGTAACGCCCCTGCCGCAAGCGGGCTCGCCGAAGCCGCGCATATTCCGCCTGCCCGGCGCGCAGGCGATTATTAACCGAATGGGATTTAACAACTGCGGCGCCGCGCAAATGAAAAAAAACCTCGCCCGCCGCAAATGCGAAACAGTCGTCGGAATCAGTTTGGGAAAGAACGCAAAAACTCCCCTCGCGCAGGCGGCAGACGATTACGCCGCCGGTTTGCGCGCGCTTTACGCCTGCGGCGATTTTTTTACCGTCAACATATCCTCGCCGAACACCGAAGGATTGCGCGAGTTGCAGCAGGCGAATATGCTGCAAACCGTCCTCCCGAAAATAATGGACGCCCGCGAATCGCTCGCAAACGAACACGGAAAACGCGCGCCGATAGCCGTGAAAATATCGCCTGACCTGAACGAAGAAGAACTCGCCGCCGTCGCCGAAATAACCGCCGCATGCGATGCCGACGCAATCATCGCGACCAACAC
>JAHRAH010000059.1 GCA_020027345.1 Gammaproteobacteria bacterium
TCGCCCGTTTATGCAGTTTGGTCAGCATAACAACCCCCTTTCACGCAAGTATGCCAGCCCCCGGGAAATCCCCGCCCCGTCCAGTATAGCACCACGCGAAACCCTACACTTTCGCGGGAATGACAAGATGGAGGCGGCAACGGACGCCCCCCCCCGCAAGCGGCGGGGAGTATAAGTTAATAAGTTATTTTATTAAGATAAACTTCCCCCCGATGACCGAAGTCCCCGCAACCCTCCCCGAAACCGACCCCCTTTTGCAAAGCGATTCCGGCGGAGTGCGCACGCTCACGCTGAACCGTCCCCGCAACCGCAACGCCCTCTCCGACGATTTAATCGCCCGCCTGCATTCCGCGTTTGCGGAAGCAAGCGAAGACAAAACCGTGCGCGCCGTCATCCTCGCCGCAAACGGTCCCGCCTTTTGCGCCGGGCACGACCTGCGCGAAGTCGCCGCAAAAAAAGGGATGGACGATTACCTCGCCCTTTTTTCCGCCTGTTCGCAAATGATGCTCGCCATCGTGCGAACGCCCAAGCCCGTCATCGCGCAAGTGCAGGGGATGGCGACCGCCGCCGGCTGCCAACTCGTCGCCACTTGCGATTTGGCCGTCGCCGCCGAAGAAGCAAAGTTTGCCGCGCCGGGAGTGAACATCGGGCTTTTTTGTTCAACGCCGATGGTCGCGCTCTCGCGCAAGGTCGGGCGCAAAACGGCGATGAAAATGCTGCTCACCGGCGAGCCGCTCGGCGCAAAGGAAGCCGCAGCCGCCGGGCTGATAAACGAAGCCGTCTCCGCCGAAGAATTGCAATCGCATTGCCGCAAACTCGCCGAAACCGTCGCCGGCAAATCGGCGGTGACCATCGCCATCGGCAAAGAAGCGTTTTACCGTCAGGCGGAAATGCCGCTGGAAGAAGCATACCGTTACGCCGGCGAAGTGATGGCACAAAACATGACAAAAGAAGACGCGCAAGAAGGCATAACCGCATTCCTGAAAAAACGCCCCCCCCTCTGGCGCGACCGCTAACCCCCCCTCGCTAAAAACAAATGCGTCATTCCCGCACTCCTGTTAAAAGGCGGGAATCCAGCAAATTAAAAAACTATGTTAAAATCCCCCCCACACACCAACCACCACCACCACCCCAAAAAAAATGACCGCCCAAACCAAGCCCATCTACTTTGACTACTCGGCGACAACCCCCGTCGACCCCCGCGTCGCCGAGAAAATGGCGCACTTCCTCACCGCCGACGGCGTCTTCGGCAACCCCGCCTCGCGCTCCCACTCTTTCGGATGGGAGGCGGAAACAGCCGTGGAAGAAGCGCGCGCCCATGTCGCCGCCGCCGTCGCCGCCGACCCCCGCGAAATCATCTGGACCTCCGGCGCAACCGAAGCCAACAACCTCGCCCTCAAGGGCGCCGCCAACTTCTACAAGAAAAAGGGCAACCGCGTCGTCACAGTCAAAACCGAGCACAAAGCCGTGCTGGACACCGTCCGCGAATTGGAGCGCGCCGGTTTCGCCGCCACCTACCTGGACCCGCAGGAAAACGGCATACTGGACCTCCAAAAACTGGAAGCCGCACTCACAGACGATGTCACAGTCGTTTCCGTAATGTGGGTGAACAACGAAATCGGCGTCGTCCAGCCCGTCGCCGAAATCGGCGCGCTCTGCCGCCAGCGCGGGATTATCTTCCACTGCGACGCCGCGCAGGCGC
Organism: Gammaproteobacteria bacterium; assembly: GCA_020027345.1. Classification (GTDB taxonomy): domain Bacteria; phylum Pseudomonadota; class Gammaproteobacteria; order Tethybacterales; family Persebacteraceae; genus JAHRAH01. Next base: position 1,703 of record JAHRAH010000059.1, read on the forward strand.
CGGGCAAGGTAAATATGGATGTCAACGCCGCAAACATAGACCTCCTCTCGCTCTCCGCGCACAAGGCATACGGCCCCAAAGGAATCGGCGCGCTCTATGTCCGCCGCAAACCCCGCGTCCGCCTGCACGCCCAAATCCACGGCGGCGGCCACGAGCGCGGACTGCGTTCGGGGACTTTGCCCACGCACCAGATAGTCGGTATGGGCGAGGCCTTCCGCATCGCCGAAGCCGAGCGCGAGCAGGATTGCGCCCACGCCAAAAAACTCCGCGAGAAACTCCTCGCCGGCGTCCAAGAGATGGAGGAGATATACATCAACGGCGACTTGCAAAACCGCGTCCCGCACAACCTGAACATCTCCTTCAATTTTGTTGAAGGCGAATCGCTGATAATGGCGATAAAGGAAGTCGCCGTCTCCTCCGGCTCCGCCTGCACCTCGGCGTCCTTGGAACCGTCCTATGTCCTGCGCGCGCTGGGGCGCGACGACGAACTCGCCCATTCCTCCATCCGCTTTTCCGTCGGCCGCTTCACCACCGAAAAGGATGTGGATTTCCTCGTGCAGCTCCTCCAAACCAAAATCGCCAAACTCCGCGAGCTCTCCCCCCTATGGGAAATGCACAAAGAAGGCATAGACCTAAACACCGTAAAATGGGCCACCCATTAACCCATTAACATTAAACCCCCCCCCATCTCCGATGGGGGGGGGTGGGGGGGGAAAACCCAGCATCCCCACCACCCCTAATTAAAGAACCCCCCAAACACCAGTAAAAACAAAAGTAACAGTGGCTTGAATCCACACCTCGCCGTCGCCGTCCCGGCCGCAGAGTAGGTTGCCGCCGGGGGTTTGGACGGTTACGGGGGACTTTGCGTTGCGGTTGCGGATGGCGGCGGCGGTTGCGGCGGCGGCTCCGCTACCGCAGGATTCGGTTTCGCCGGCGCCTCTTTCGTATACGCGCAATTGCAATTTTCCGCCGGGCAATATCCGGCAAAAACCGACATTTGCGCCTTCGGGGAAAAGTTCGCGCGCGGCGTTCAGTTTTTCGCCGATTTCATTTACGCGCGCGAAAAAGGAATCGTTTTTGTTTTTGTTTTCGCCCGGGCGAACGGTAACGGAGTTGCCGTTACCGTCATCGTTGTTGTCATCGGCGAAAAAAACGGCGTGGGGATTTCCCAGAGAAAGCGCAACAAAAGGAACAGCAAAACCGGGGACAATGCCGTCGGCGCGGTACCATTCCGCCGTCGGCAGATTCAGCGGCACAGCGTCCGCCGCAAAATTCGGAACGCCCAAATACGCGCGCACTTCGCCGCCGCCGGCGAGTTCGGTGGTGATGCGCGTTGTTTTTGTGCGCATCGTTATTTTCTTTTTTTGCGTCAGGCCGCTTTCGCGCAAAAACAAATGCGCGCACCTCGCGCCGTTGCCGCACTGCCCCACTTCGCCGCCGTCGGCGTTGACGACGCGGTAAACAAAATCCGCGCCGTCGCCGCCTTCCGCTTTTTGCAAAATCAAAATCTGGTCGCAGCCGACGCCGCGTTTGCGGTCGGCTATCGCCGCGAAATCCAAATTTTGCGGAAGGGCTTGGCGCACGGCGTCAATGACGACGAAGTCGTTCCCGCAACTTTGCATTTTTGCGAACGCGAGTTCAGTCATACGGATTCGCCTCGCCTTCGGGGCGGGTTTTGAAGCGGCGGTGCAGCCAGTAATACGCCGCCGGAGTTTCGCGCACATGTTCGCCGATAAGCCGGTTCATTGTTGCGGCTTCGCGCGCGGGGTTTTCGCCGTCGCATTCCATCGGCGGCAGAAAGCGCACGCGGTAACCGTCCCCGGTCATGCGCACAATGCAGGGCAAGACATCGGCGCGCCCCGCCCGCGCCATCTTTCCGACGCTGCCGAATGTCGCCGCTTTTTGCACGCCCAAAAAAGGCGCGAAAACCGAATGCTTCCCGCGCTTCGCGTCCATATCGGGCAAGTATATTAATTTTCCGCCGGCGCGCAAATGCGAAACGCATTTTCGCAGCGCGTTTTTTTCTTTCGCCGAAACTATTATCGCGCCCGGGCGGCGGCGCAGTTGCAAAAAAAACTTTTCCCAGAATTGCATTCGCATCGGGCGGTAGAGCGCCATCACATCGCCGCCGGCGGCGTCGTTGATGGCCGCGCCGGCGATGTTCATTCCGGCGAAATGCGGCATAAGCAAAAGCGCGCCGCGCCCGCGCGCGAGCGCGCCGGGATTTTCCAGCAAAACAAAATCGCGCAGTTTTTCCGGCGGCGCGCTCAGCAGCCAAAGTTCGTCCATCAGCGCCTCGCCGAAACGGCAAAAATGCGCGCGCAAAAGCCGCCCGCGTTCGCGCGCGGAAAGTTCCGGCAGCGCCAACTGCAAATTGCGCGCCGCTATTTTCGCGCGCCGCCGCGCGAGCAGGCGCAGCATTCCGCCCAGCCGCCGCCCGAAAAACCGCCGCAGCGAAAGCGGCAGCCGCCCCAAAAGCGAAAGCAGAAAAAACGCAACCGCGCGCATTACCGTCTCCCCCTCCCGTCATTCCGGCGAAAGCCGGAATCCATTCGGGCTTTGCTTTTTTCGCCGGCCTTGTATGGATTCCCGCTTTCGCGGGAATGACGGGGATTATTTACCCCCCGCCGCTTGCGGGGGGGGGTCGGAGAATTTTCCGCCGACGAAGTCGGCGGGGAATTCTCCGGGGGGGTGGAATGCGCCCGCAAAACAACAGTCGCCGCCGAAGTTAACGAACACCCTCCACCCCCCCGGAGTTTGCCGTCCTCATCTCCGATGAGGGCGGCAAACTCCGACCCCCCCCCGCTTCGCGGCGGGGGGTAATTAATAATAACAGTCGGCAGCGAATGCATTTCCGGGCGCGCGGCGATATTTTATTTTCGCAATATTAAATTAAAAAAGCCCCGGCGGCGCGGTTTCTTCTTCGTCGGGCAGCGGCAGGTATTCCTCGTAAAAATATTCGCGGCGCGCGCCTTCGCCGCCGAGCGAAAGCCGCCCGGTCTCGGCGTCTATCTCGGCGGCGACGACCCCCGGCGGCGGCAGGTAATCCGCTTCCGCCCGCCCTGCCAGCGCCTCGCCCATAAACAGCCGCCAAACCGGCAATGCCGCGCGCCCGCCGGTTTCTTTCTTCCCCAGCGGGCGAAACTGGTCGTAGCCGAGCCAGGCCGCCGCGACGATGTCTCCGCCGTAACCGGCAAACCACGCGTCGCGCGCGTCGTTTGTCGTGCCGGTTTTGCCGGCCAAATCGTTGCGACCCAATTCCAGCGCGCCGCGGCCGGTCCCTTCGCGCACGACATTTTGCAAAAGCGAAGTCATCACAAAAGCGTTGCGCGAATCTATCGCGCGGCGGCGCCGCTTAAAATTCAATTCGCGCACGACCGCGTTGCCGTCGTAATCTTCCACCCGCGCTATCAGCCAGGGATGCACGAGGTATCCGCCGTTTGCGAAAACGGCGTAGCCGCGCGCGATGTCCATCGGCGAAGCCGAGCCCGCGCCCAGGCCGAGCGTCAAATAGGGGGGGACATCTTCGCGCTTGAAGCCGAAGCGCAAAAGGTAATCGCGCGCGTAACCGACGCCGATGTTTTGCAGCAGTTTGACGGTCGCGAGGTTTTTGGATTTTGCGAGCGCGACGCGCAACGGTATCGGCCCCAGCGCTTTGCCGTCGTAGTTTTTCGGCTGCCAACTTTTTCCGCTACCGGTCTCTTCGGGCGAAAGAAATATCGGAGTGTCCGGCAAAATGCTCGCCGAAGTAAAACCCTTTTCCAAAGCCGCGGAATAAATAAACGGTTTTATCGCCGAGCCCGGCTGCCGCTTCGCCTGCGTCGCGTGATTGAACTGATTGCGGCGGAAATCAAAACCGCCCGCCATCGCCAGCACCGCGCCGTCCTCGGCCGAAAGCGCGACCAATGCGCCTTCGGCGACAGGCAACGGAGCGATGCGCGCTTCGTCGCCGCCGCCGGAAAGCATAACGACCGCGCCCGGGGCGAGCGGGGGTTTTGCGCCGCGCAAATGTTTTTTCAGCGCGCCCATTTCTTCCGCGGTTATTTTGTATTCTTCGCCGTCGCGCCCGGCGAGGCGCGCGCCGTTTTTGTCCGCCGAAAGAATCACCGCCGGCATTAATCCGCCGTAGGATATTTCGTTTTGTAAAAACCGCGCCGCTTCCGCCGCCGTCTTCCCGCGCACATCAACAAACTTTTGCGGCCCGCGGTATTTGCGCCGCGATTCGTGCGCGAGCAATCCTTCGCGCAATGCTTTTACCGCCGCTTTTTGCAAACGCGACTGCACCGTCGTATACACGCGAAAACCGCGCTGATACGCGGCGTCGCCGAAGTAATCAAAAACAATGCGGCGCACTTCTTCGGCGACAAAAGCAGCCGGGGTTTCATACCGCCGCGCGCTCAATCGCAGCGGCGGCAAATCGGCGGAGGACAATTCCAAAAAAGTTTGCTCGTCTATTAAACGGGTCGCCAGCATTCTGCCGAGGACATGGTTTTGCCGTTCTTTTGCCAGCGCGGGGTTGCGGCGCGGATTGTAACGGCTCGGCGCCTTCGGCAGCCCGACCAAAACCGCCGTCTCCGCCAGCGTCAGTTCGTCCAGCGATTTGTCGTAATACGCGCGCGCCGCCGCGGCAAAACCGAAACTGCCGCCGCCGAGGTATATCTGGTTCATATACCGTTCCAGAATTTCCTTTTTCGCAAAGCGCCTTTCTATTTCCAGCGCCAGAATGATTTCGGTAAACTTCCGCATCAGCGTGCGCTCGCGCCGCAAATAAAAATTGCGCGCGACCTGCATCGTTATCGTGCTCGCCCCTTCGCGCCGCCCTTCAATCCAGCCGACTGCCGCGCGGGCGACTCCCCAAAAATCCAAACCGCGGTGGCTGAAAAACCGCGAATCCTCCGTCGCCAAAAGCGCCTCCGTAAGTTGCGGCGGAAAATCGGCGTAACGGCGGTAGGCGCGTTTTTCCTCGCCAAACTCGCCAATCAAAACGCCGTCAATCGTATACACGCGCAGCGGCAACCGCGGACGGTAATCTTCCAGCGCGTCCAGCGCCGGCAGTTTGCGGTATACCACCGCGACGGCGACGACGCCGGCAAACGCGGCGTTCGCCGACAAAAACAGCGCAATCAAAACCAGCCGAAAAAGCCCGCGCAACATCGCCTGTTAATTCCAATTAATACCCCCCGCCGCTTGCGGGGGGGGGTCGGAGAATACCCCGCCGCCAAAGGCGGCGGGGTATTCTCCGGGGGGGTGGAACATAAAAGTTGCCGTTAACTTTTCCCCCCCCCAACCCCCCCCATCAAAGATGGGGGGGGGGATTATCCCCTTAAAGAAAATTAACCCCCCCCCCATCTTTGATGGGGGGGGCGGGGGGGGGGCTTTCTTTTGCATTTTCTTTTTCATTTTCGCAAAGTTTGCCGCGCGCGCATTGCATACAGGGCGAAGGAATACACAGAAAGCGCGGCGGCAAACCAAAGAAGCAGCCGGCCGGCCGCGAGCACTTCCTCGCGCCCGACCGCAAAAAGCGAATCGTTGTAAAACAAAACGATAATCGCAATCATTTGCGCGGCGGTTTTTATTTTCCCGGCGGCGGCGACGGCAAGCCGCCCGCCGCCGGTCTCCGCCGCCGTCCATTCGCGCAAAGCCGAAACCGCAATCTCGCGGCAGACAATTATCAACGCCGGCAAAACCGGCGCGCGCATCGCGTCCACCAAAAGAAAAAGCGCGACGGCGACGAGTATCTTGTCCGCCACCGTGTCCAAAAGCGCGCCAAACTGCGAGACGCGCTTGAGCCGCCGCGCAAAAAAACCGTCGGCAAAATCCGTAAGCGCGCCGAAAGCAAAAACCGCAAGCGCCGCCTTGTCCGCCGCCGTGCCGAAATCCTGCGGCAGCAAAAACACCGCCGGCAAAAGCGCGGCGGCAAAAAGCCGCGACAAAGTAAACCAGTTGTGCCAGCCGTTCAATGTTCTATCCCGGCGTCAGCGCCCGGCGCACCCGCTCGGCGAGGCGCGCGCCGACGCCTTCTATCGTCGTCAGTTCCGCCGCGCTCGCGTCGGCGACGCCGCGCAATCCGCCAAAACGCGCAATCAGTTTCTTCCGCCGTTGCCGCCCGATGCCGGGAACCGAATCCAAAGCCGACGCGCCCCGTTTTTTGTCGCGCCGGCGGCGGTGCCCGGCGACGGCAAAACGATGCGCTTCGTCGCGCGCCGCCATCAGCAAAAGCAAAGCCGGATCCGAAGGCGACCACTTCGCCGTCTCGCCGTCGCCGGTTACGATGCTTTCCGCCCCGGCTTCGCGCCCGGGCGCTTTTGCAATGCCGACGACAATCGGCGCGGCAACATCGGGCGGCAACAACTCCTGCAGCCGCCGTTCCGCAGCCCGCACCTGTCCGGCGCCGCCGTCAATCAAAAGCACATCGGGCAGCGGCGATTCTTCGTCCAGCGCGCGCCGCAGCGAACGCCCGACGGCCTCGCCGATTGCGGCGCAGTCGTCGTTCTTGTCGGCGGCGATTTTGTAACGGCGGTATTGCGAAGTTTGCGCCATCCCCCCGCAAAAAACCGCGCGCGCCGCGACGACTTCCTCGCCCGCCGTGTGACTGACATCAAAACATTCCACCCGCTCCGGCAAGCGCGGCAACTGCAGCCGTTCGGCGAGCGCGCGCATGCGTTCGCGCCGTCCGCCGGTTTGCGCGCGCCGCAAAGCGAGGGCGCATTCGGCGTTTTCCGCCGCCTGCCGCAGCCGCTCGCGCGCGTTTTCGTCCGGGCGCAAAACAATGTTCGCGCGCAAGAAAGGCGCGGCGGCTTCGCATTCGTCCGCATATCCGCAAACAAAAATCTTCGCCGGCGGCGGCGCGCTGCGGTAGTGTTGACAAAGAAAAGCGCAAAGCACCGCGGACTCCTCGCACGCTGCTCCGGCGGCGAAGGTCTGCGGGAAAAAGCGGCTCTCGCCGATGCGCCGTCCCCCGCGCACGGAAACGACATTGACGCACGCGCCCAGCGCGCCCGCACGCGCCGCGATGTAGTCGGCGTCCGGCGTTTTGCGGTCTTCGGCGAAATGCCGCGCGCGCACCGTCGCCAGCGCGCGCAAACGGTCGCGCAGGGCGGCCGCGGTCTCATAATCCCGCCGCTCCGACGCCTCTTCCATTCGCTTGCGCAGCCCGCCGGTAACGGCGTCCACCCCGCCCGACAAAAACCCGCGCGCCGCGGATGCGTCGGCGGCGTAACGCTGCGGCGTGATTTTGTTCACGCACGGCGCGCTGCACCTGCCGATTTCGTGCAGCAAACACGGCCGCGAACGATTCGCAAAAACAGAATCGGGGCAAGTGCGCAAACCGAAAAGCCGCTGAATTAAATCTATGCTCTGATGCACGGCGCGCCCGTCGGGGAAGGGGCCGAAACAGTCGCCGTCGGCGGCGAAGGAAGCCGCGCGCGCGGGGGCGCGGTAATGCATAACGCGCGGATAGGGATGCGCGCTCAGGCGCAGCAGCGGGTAACTCTTGTCGTCGCGAAAAAGGATGTTGTATTTGGGGCGCAGCGATTTGATGAGGTTGTTTTCCAAAAGCAGCGCCTCGTCCTCGGAGGCGGCGACGGTAACTTCCACCCTCGCCGCTTCGGCGAGCATCCCGCGCATGCGCGGCGTCTGCGCGGCATCGCGCGAATACGAAGAAACGCGCGCTTTGAGGTCGCGCGCCTTGCCGACATACAGCGCCCGCCCGGCGCCGTCAAAAAAACGATACACCCCCGGCGCCGCCGGCACCCCCCCAAGCGCCCCCCGCAAATCAAACCGCCCGCCGTCCACTCTTTCATTTTACTCCCCAACCGTCATTCCTGCGAAAGTGTATGTGTTCGTCTGGTGATATACTGGACGGGGCGGGGGTTTCCCGGGGGCTGGCGTACTTGCGCGAAAGGGGGTTTGCATGCTGACCAAACTGCATAAAGGGGCTAC
>JAHRAH010000182.1 GCA_020027345.1 Gammaproteobacteria bacterium
GCCCGTTTATGCAGTTTGGTCAGCATAACAACCCCCTTTCACGCAAGTATGCCAGCCCCCGGGAAATCCCCGCCCCGTCCAGTATAGCACCACGCGAAACCCTACACTTTCGCGGGAATGACAAGGGAAGCGAAAGGACGATTAACTATACCCCCCGCCGCTGGCGGGGTATAATTAACGACTATGGCGGGCAGTGCTTTTGGCGGGGTTTTTCGGATTACCACTTTTGGCGAAAGTCATGGCGTTGCCGTCGGGGTCGTCGCCGAGGGGTGTCCGCCGCTGTTGCCGCTTGCCGCCGAGGACATTCAGCGCGATTTGGACCGCCGCCGCCCCGGGAGTTCGCGGCAGGTTACGCAGCGGCGCGAAAGCGACAAAGCGGAAATACTCTCCGGCGTTTTGGAAGGAAAAACGACCGGCGCGCCCGTCGCAATTTTAATCCGCAACGCCGACGCGCGCCCGAAAGATTACGAAGCGTTGCGCGAGACATTCCGCCCGGGGCACGCCGACATAACCTATTTTCGCAAATACGGAATCCGCGACTGGCGCGGCGGCGGCAGGGCGAGCGCGCGCGAGACCGCGGCAAGAGTCGCCGCCGGCGCGATTGCGCGGGCTTTTTTGTCGACGCTCGGCGTTTGCGTGCGCGGCTGTTTGGAAGCGATGGGCGATTTGGAAGTGCCGTTTCGCAGTTGGGAAGACGCCGCGCAAAACGATTTTTTTGCGGCAAACCGCGGCGCGGTTGTAAAAAAACTTTCGCAAAAAATAGAATCGCTGCGGCGCGAGGGAAACTCCTGCGGCGCGCGCGTTTTTGCCGTCGCCGAAAATGTCCCCGCCGGATGGGGCGAGCCGGTTTTTGACAAACTGGACGCCGACATTGCAAAAGCGATGATGAGCATAAACGCCGTCAAGGGCGTGGAAATCGGCGCGGGCTTTGCCGCGGTAAAAATGTCCGGCAGCGAAAACAACGACGAAATAACGCCGGACGGTTTTGCGACAAACAACGCCGGCGGAATACTCGGCGGCATTTCCAGCGGGCAGAATGTCACCGTGCGCGTCGCCGTCAAACCCGCGTCCAGCATACGCATCCCGCAAAAAAGCGTAACCGCAAGCGGCGAAGAAACTGTCGTGGAAACAAAAGGACGGCACGACCCCTGCGTCGGCATTCGCGCCGTCCCCGTCGCCGAAGCGATGCTCGCGCTCGTCCTCGCCGACCACGCATTGCGCCAGCGCGCGCAGTGCGGGAAGTTTTCCTGAAAACAAAAAGCAAAAAAAGAAAAAGGAAAAACAATGAAACTGTTGATAACGCCGACCAGCCCCTTCGCGCGCAAGGCGCGCGCGCTGATACTGGAAAAAAACCTGCAATGCCCCTGCGAAGTTGCAAACCCCTGGGAGGACGCACCGGCGGTCGCGGAAAACAACCCGCTGCGAAAAATACCGGTGCTGCTCACCGAAAACGGCGCAATCGCCGATTCCGATTTGATATGCGAATACCTGGACGAGCTCGCGCCGCCGTATTTTCTGCCGCGCGATTTTGCCGCCCGCGCCGCCGTCAAGGCGCGCGGAGCGATTGCGCAGGGCGCGATGGAAGCGGCGGGGGCGGTCGTTATGGCCGGGCGCATAGACGCGCAAATGCAAAGCGAAAAATGGCGGCAGTGGCTTTTGGCAAAAGCGCAAAACGCCGCCGCCTATTTTGAAAAACTCGCCCCCGCGCGCGACCCGCAAAAGCCGGACATGGCCGACATCGCCCTCTTTTGCTTTTTGGATTTTCTTTTGTTTCGCCATCCGCAAATGCAGTGGCAGTCCGCAAACCCCGCCCTCGCCGAATGGTTTGAACAAATGAAAACCCGCCCCTCTTTCGTTCAAACCGACCCGCGGGAATAAACCCCCATCGTCATTCCTGCGAAAGCAGGAATCCATACGGTCTTTGCTTTTTCCGGTAGATTGCGGATGGCGGGAGATTTGGCTTTTTCGCCGGCCTTGTATGGATTCCTGCTTTCGCAGGAATGACGGGGGTTGGTTTTTTTTGACTAGGGTTTGGTTTTTTGACTGAGGGTTGGTTTTTTTGATTGGAGATTTGTTTTTTTTGACGGGGGGTTGTTTTTTTAATTCGCGGAGGCGAATTGGATTATGCTTTCGGCGTCGGGGAATTCGCCGAGTTTTTTGCGGATGATGCCGCCGTTGGAATCCAAAAGGACGGTGAAGGGCAGCACTCCGGTTTTGTTTCCGTTTTGCTGGAAGAAATAAAATATGTCAAACTTCGCCGTGAACAGTGGGTATTCCACCGGCGCGCGGCGCAAAAACTTTTCTATTTCCGCGCGCTTGTCCGTCGTTATTCCGACTATCAACATACCGCTTTTTTTCGCCGCTTCGTCAAAGAGCGGCATTTCGTGAACGCACGGCGCGCACCATGTCGCCCAGAAATTAACGACTATCGTTTTCTTTTTGTTTTCGCCGGCAAGCGCGCGCAAATTAATGCTTTCGCCGTTTGCGCCGGAAAGTTCCGCGCCGAGAATGTCAAAAGCGGGAGCGGCGTTCGCGTGTTCGTGATTGTTTCCGCCGCTTTCGTGACTCCGCCAGAGAAAAACGGCAAAAACGAATCCGAGGACAAAGCACATTATCCCCAGAAATTTTAGCCAAGGTTGCCCCCCCCCAGCCCCCCCCATCGGAGATGGGGGGGGGTGGTTTCTTTTTCTTTTTCCCCCATTCGGCGGCGGGTTTGCAAAACGCCTCAGCCGAGCAGGGGGACTATCAGCAGGGCGACGATGTTTATTATTTTTATCAGCGGGTTTACGGCGGGTCCGGCGGTGTCCTTGTAGGGGTCGCCGACGGTGTCGCCGGTCACCGACGCTTTGTGCGCTTCCGAACCTTTGCCGCCGTGGTTGCCGTCCTCAATGTATTTTTTTGCGTTGTCCCACGCGCCGCCGCCCGCGGTCATGGATATCGCCACAAATATTCCGGTAACGATGGAGCCGATAAGCAAGCCGCCCAATGCGGTCGGGCCCAATATCAAACCGACAGCGACCGGTATGACAACCGGCAACAGCGAAGGGATTATCATTTCGCGTATCGCCGCGCGCGTGAGCAAATCCACTGCGGTGGAATATTCCGGCTTCGCCTCGCCGGACATAATCCCCGGTATTTCCTTAAACTGCCGCCGCACTTCCAAAACGACCGCACCCGCCGCGCGCCCGACCGCTTCCATCGCCATCGCCGCAAACAAAAACGGTATCAGCCCGCCGATAAACAACCCCACAATCACAAACGGGTCGGACAAACTGAACAAAAGCGCGTCGCCGGTTTTTTCGTCCACAATCCCCGCCGCTTCCAACGCGCTCGCATAATCCGCAAACAAAACCAGCGCAGCCAAACCCGCCGACGCAATCGCGTATCCTTTTGTTACCGCTTTTGTAGTGTTGCCGATTGCATCCAGCGGGTCGGTCACGGCGCGCACTTCGTCCGGCAGTTCCGCCATTTCCGCAATGCCGCCGGCGTTGTCGGTTATCGGGCCGTAAGCGTCCAATGCGACGACAATTCCCGTCATGGAAAGCATCGCCGTCGCCGCAATCGCCAAACCGTAAAGCCCGCCGAGAAAATACGAAACGCCAATCGCCGCGCATATTAAAACAATCGGCGCCGCGCAGGACTTCATCGAGACGGCAAGCCCGGCGATAATATTCGTCGCATGCCCCGTCTCCGAAGCGCGCGCGACCGAGCGCACCGGCGCAAACGCGGTATCAGTGTAATACTGCGTTATCGCCATCATTCCCGCCGTCAGCGCAAGCCCGACAAGCGCGCACAAATACATCGGAAAAAACGAAATGTCCTCGCTGCCGGCCGCGGCGATGGAAGTTACCGGAACAAAAAGCGCCGCCGCGGCCAAACTCGCGACAATCATCCCGCGGTATAAAACATTCATCAGCGGGCTGCCCGCGTTCAGTTTTGCCAAAACGCCGTCTATCAAAATCGTCAGCGGCAAAAACGGCGCCAGCACCCCGCCCCTTTCGGAACGCGTGAAAATGCAGCCGGCAATGGACGCCAATATGGAAGCGGCGCCCAGCATCAGCGGGTACGCGACGGCGTATATCGCGCCCTCGCCGGAAAAAAGCAAAGCGCCGGCGAGCATCGTTACGATAATCGTCACCGCGTAAGTTTCAAACAAATCCGCGGCCATCCCCGCGCAGTCGCCAACATTGTCGCCGACATTGTCCGCTATCACCGCGGGATTGCGGGGGTCGTCCTCCGGTATGCCGGCTTCCACTTTGCCGACCAAATCCGCGCCGACATCCGCGCCCTTCGTAAAAATGCCGCCGCCCAGCCGCGCGAATATGGATATCAGCGAACCGCCAAAACCCAGCCCCACAAGCGGATGAACAATCTCCGCCAGTTTCGCGTCCGCCCCCGCCCCCGCGCGCAAAACCACAAAAAACCCGGCGACGCCCAAAAGCCCCAGCCCGACGACCAAAAGCCCCGTTATCGCCCCGCCCTGAAAAGCGACTGAAAGCGCCGAATCCACTCCCCCGCGCGCCGCTTCCGCCGTGCGCACATTCGCGCGCACCGAAACATTCATCCCGATGTAACCGGCCGCCGCCGAAAGCCCCGCGCCGACGGCAAATGCGAACGCCGTGCGCCAGTCAATCAGCGCGCCGATAATGACAAAAAGCGCCGCGCCGACGATGCCGATGGTTTTGTATTGCCGGTTCAAATACGCGGCGGCGCCCTCCTGCACCGCGCCCGCAATCTCGCGCATGCGCTCGCTGCCGCTGGGCAGCCCCAAAATCCATTTCGTGGAAAGCGCGCCGTAAACCAGCGCGCCAATTCCGCAAAAAATAACCAACAGCAAAATCAGGTTCATCGTCAATCTCCCGGCAATTCGCCAAAGCCCGCCCCGCCCGCCGCCAACCGGCGACCCCCGGAACAAACCCCGCCCGCGATTCTACCCCGAACCGGCGGCGCAAAAAAAACCCGCCCGGAAAACCGGCATTATTAAAGAGGTTTCGGCGGGATTTTTTCCAATTCTTCCAGCAGCGCGGCGGCGGCTTCCCCCCGTTCGCGGCAAAACTCCGCCATCTCCGCCGCATCCGCGTCGTCCGCCCACAACTTCTCAATGTCAAGAGTCGCCCGCCGGCGAAGTTCCACCATCCGCCTCAGCGCAGTTTGGCAGTTTGCCAATTCGTTCAGTTCCTCGTAAGTCCTTCGCAATTTTTCAATGTCGCGCTCAATCGGAATTTCCAACAAATCCCTCTTTTCGCGGGGAGATTCAACGGCGGGCGGGTATCGCCACGCCTTTTGGCACAACTCCCGAACATCCGCCAGACAATTGTGTTTTTGCGCTATCAGCCGAAGCATTTCGTTTTTGCGCCGCCCGCTTTTGTCCAGATGCCAAGCAACGGCGGCGGCGACGCCCCACCCCGAAACAATCAGCGCGGGGACAAGCCACCAAGGCGGAAAGTCACCCACCGTTCGCTTTCGCCTTCGCGTCGCGGATGTATTCCTGTATCTCCTTGACCAGGTATTTGTCGTTGGAGACCAGCCGCAGTTTTTCGTCGACAGGGCAGTTGGAGCGCACCGCGCCGCCGAACACCTCCTCCAAAAAAGACGAACCGTAGCCCAGCGTGCCGTCCAAATTCACGACAACCTCGTCGTATTCCCGCAGCGCGGGCTCCAAAAACTCCTCCCGGAACTGTTCCCCGGAAAAATCGCCGTGCTTTGCAAAGCGCGGACCCGATTTCAGCGCGAAATCTTTCGCGATGCTGATGACCTTTTGCATAATGCGAACCTCCTCCTTGCGGATTGTCTCCCCCGCATTATACCATTTTCCCCGCACGCAACCGTCCCCCCGCGCGTTATAATGGAAAAACTATGATAACCATCGCCGTCGCCAAGGGGCGCATTTGGAACGAAGCCCTGCCGCTGCTTGCCGAACTCGGGCTCGCGCCGGACAACGACGCCAACACCAACACCGGCGAAGAATCGCGGCGGCTCATTTTGCCGACGGCAAACCCCGGTGTCCGCCTGATTCTCACGCGCGCGCAGGACACTCCCGTGTTTGTCGCCTGCGGAGCGGCGCAAATGGGAATCGCCGGCGGCGACATTTTGGAGGAAAAACAAACCGCCGACATTTGTCAGCCGCTGGATTTGCAAATCGCAAAATGCCGAATGGTCCTCGCCGCCCCGCGCGGAAGAGAAAACCCCGCCGCCGGCCGCCCCCTCGCCGTCGCGACAAAATATGTCAACACCGCGCGAAAGTGGTTTGCAAAAAAAGGCGCGGCGGCGAACTTCATCAAACTCGGCGGCAATATGGAAATCGCCCCCCTCGCCGGACTCGCCGACGCAATCGTGGACCTCGCCGACACCGGCAAAACCCTGCGCGACAACGGCTTGGAGGAAAAAGAAAAAATCGCCGACATTTCCGCAAAACTCATTCTCAACCGCGTCGCCGCCCGCCGCCAAAGAAAAACCCTCGCGCAATTGCAGCAGCGCATCGCCGAAGCAATCGCGCAAAGAAACCGTGCTTGACATCGCCCGCATAAACTGCGGCGAAAAGAACTTCGCCCGCCGACTGCAACTTTGGCGGCAAACCCCCGAAACCGCGCGCGAAGAAGCCGCCGCAACCGTCGCCGAAATCATCCGCAAAATCCGCGAAGGCGGATTTAACGCGCTTTGCGACATCGCCGAAAAACTGGACGGCAACCGTCCCTCCGCCGAAAACTGGCAAATGCAACTCGGCGAAAAAACCCGCGCCGAAATAATAGCAAACGCCGAACCGCAACTCGCCGCCGCGCTGCAAGAATCCGCAAAGCGCCTGCGCGCATTTCACAAAAAACAAATGCCGCAGCAGTGGCAATTCGCCGACGACGAAGGAAACATCCTCGGCGAAAAAACAAACCCCGTCGCGCGCGCGCTCATATACGCCCCCGGCGGAAAAGCGTCCTATCCCTCGTCGGTGCTGATGGGAGTAGTCCCCGCAAAAACGGCGGGAGTCGGCGAAGTCATCGTAACAGTCCCCCCGCCCGGCGCGAACAAAAACGGCGCAATCGCGCTCGCCGCCGCAATCGCCGGCGCCGACGCAATTTGCGAATTCGGCGGAGCGCAGGCAATCGCCGCTTTTGCGCTCGGCTGCCCGCCGCTGCCGCAAGTTGATGTCGTCGCCGGGCCCGGAAACATTTATGTCGCCGAAGCAAAGCGGCAACTCTTCGGCGAAATCGGAATTGATTCCTTCGCCGGACCTTCCGAAGTTTTTATTCTTTGCGACGAAACCGCAAACCCCGAACTCGCCGCCGCCGATATGCTCGCGCAGGCCGAACACGACGAACTCGCGCAGTGCGCGGTTATCAGCGAATGCGAAGAAACATTAAACGCAACCGAAGCCGCTTTGCAAAAACGGCTGCAAAAAACCCCGCGCAAAAACATCGCCGAACTTTCGCTCGCAAAACGCGGCGCATTAATTCTCGCGCGCGACGAAAACCACTGCTGCGAAATAGCAAACGAATGCGCCGCCGAACATTTGCAAATAATGCGCGCGAACCCCGAAGCCGCCGCGGAAAAAATACATTGCGCCGGCGCAATCTTTATCGGCGCGCAAACCCCCGTCGTCTTCGGCGATTACTGCGCCGGAACCAATCATGTCTTGCCGACGGCCGGCGCCGCCCGCTTTTCCTCGCCGCTCGGCGTCCATCATTTTTTGCGGCGCACGACAATCTTGCGCGCCTCGCCCGAAGGCGCGAAAACAATGGCAAAAACCGCCGCCATTCTCGCGCGCGCCGAAGGATTCCCCGCGCACGAAGAATCCGCTTTATTGCGCGCGAAAACTCCAAAATGAAAACCGCAACCGTCCCCGTCCCCGAACCCGAAAACTCCGGCGAACTTCTCGCCGCCCGCAGCATCCGCGCGGCAGAGCGCCTTTGCGAACTGCGTAAAGCAGTGGAAACCATTCCGGTTTTGGAAAAATTGCCGGACTTATGCATTTACGCGACCGGCTCCTACGGCAGGTTGGACGCGTCCGCCGCGTCCGACATTGATTTGTTCTTTCTGCATTCCGGCGGCGAAAAACGAGACGCCATCCCCCGGCTGGACAAAATTCGGCTGGACGCGCGCATATTGGAAACCGCCGAAAACCTCGGCTTTCCGCCTTTCGCCAACGACGGCGAATATCTCAATGTGCATTATCTGGACGACCTCCTCGGCGAACTCGGCGGGCGCGAGGACGACTGGCGAAACTACTTCACCGCGCGAATGCTGCTCCTGCTGGAAAGCCGCCCGGTGTTTAACGAAGGCGCCTACGAGCGCGCGATAACGCAAACCGTCGGCAGTTACTGCCGCGACTACTACGACAGCGAAAAGGATTTTCGCTCCATATTTTTAATCAACGACATTCTCCGCTACTGGCGGACGATGTGCATAAACTACGAGCACCGCCGAAACAAAACCGGCGGCGGCGCCGAACGGCGCAACAAACACCACCTGCGCAATCTCAAACTCAAATTCAGCCGGATGCTGATATGTTTTTCCGCCGTCATTCTGCTCGCGCGCGAAAACCGCCGCGCGACGCCGGAAACGCTTTCGCAAATCATTCACCTTTCGCCGATGCGGCGGCTGGAAACCGCGGCCGAAAAAACCCAAGGCGGCGAAAAACTCCTCGCCGCCGTAAAAGAGGATTATGCGTGGTTTTTGCGCGCGACCGGAAAGCCGCCCGCCGAAGTGTTGCGCTGGATAAGCGCGCGCCGAACCCGCGACGACGCTTTTTCGCGCGCGCGCAAATTCGGCGGAAACATGTACCGCTTTATCACCGCAGCATGCGCCGGCAGCGGCGACATTATGCGCTACCTCGTTTTGTAAAACCGAAACCGTGCGCGCGCTCCGCTTTTTTTATGTCGTGCGCATAAACGACGCGCAAACGCAAAACGCGCTCAACGCAATGCGCTTCGCCGCCGCCCCCGACGCAAAAAGAACCGCGCACATCACCGTGCGCGGCCCCTGCGCGCGACCTTTGCCGGCGGAGAAAATCGCGCAACTGACGGCGGCGGTTAGGAACGCTCCCGTTGCCGTGAATGGCGCCGGTGTTTTCTTCCGCCGCCGGCAAAACACCGTTTTTCTCCAATGCGATTCGCCCGCCTTCCCCGCGATATGGAAAAAACCGGGGCGCGAATACATCCCGCACATCACCATCTACGACGGCAGCAGCCGCGAAAAAGCCGAAGACATTATCGCCGTTTTGCAAAACGCCAACATATCTTTCGCCCGCCCCGCCGGCGAAGTGTCCGAAATGCCGTCCCCCCCCGACCCCCGCGCCAGCGAATTGCGCGAAGCCCTATGCGAAAAAACCCTAAGCGCCGCCGCCGGAAAAAAAACAACCGCCGAAGATATCCCCCCCCTCCCATGGCAACAACGCCTGCAAATAATTAAAACCCTCGCTCAAACTCTCCCCGCCTGACCGTCATCCCCCGCCTCCCCTTGTCATTCCCGCCCCCCTGTCATTCCCGCGAAAGCGGGAATCCATACGGAGCCGGCGAAAAAGCAAAACCCCCCATTCCCAAAAAACAACGAAAACAGCAAACCCCGTACGGATGAATGACAAAGGAGATAAAAGAGGCGGCAAAAGAGTATAATAGAGCATTAATTTTTATTCCGATGTTCACCCCCGCGGCTTCTCAGTGTTAACGCGCGGTTTGCCGCGGTTTTGGCGGTTGCGCGGTTTTTGTTCTGGCTGAAAAAACACGGGCTCGGTTTTGTTCTCGCCTTCGCCCGAAAAATCGGCAAGCCCTTTCTTCTGAACCTTCGCGCGGCGCGCAAGCCGCAAACCGCCGAACGCGCCACGGCGGAAAGCGCGCCTTGCCGCCATCCGCTCGCGCGGCATCCTTTTTATTTGCGAATGCGGGCGGAAGATTTTTTCACCTACGGCGAGATATTTGTCCTGCGCGAATACGATTTCGCGGCGCCGGAGCCGGTGACGGCGGTCATTGACGCCGGCGCGAACATCGGGCTCTCCTCGGCATTTTTCGCCAGCCGCTATCCGCGGGCGAAAATCATAGCGCTGGAGCCGGAAGCGGAAAACTTCGCGCTGCTGCAAAAAAACGCCGCACCTTATGAAAACATTTTCGCCGAGCGCGCCGCGCTTTGGCGCGAGGAAACTTCGCTGCGCATTCTTTCCCCCGGCGGCTGCACCGAATTTCAGGTCACGGAAGAAAGCGGCGAAGGACAAACCGTCGCCGCCGTCACAGTGGGGGAAATAATGCGCCGCCACAACATCGCGCGGGTCTCGGTTCTGAAAGTGGACATTGAAGGCGCCGAGCGCGAAGTTTTTGCCGACCCTTCGGCGTGGCTGGAGCGCGTGGACTTTGTCGCGGTGGAAACGCACGAAAACATCAAACCCGGCTGCCAAAAAAGCGTCGCCGCCGCGATGAAAAATTTCAAAAGAACAAGCCATGTAAAAACAATGATGGGTTCCGCCGTCAGCACCTTCTCCCGCTGAAACATCCCCGTCATCCCCGCACCCCCGTCATCCCCGCAACCCCGTCATTCCCGCCCCCCTGTCATTCCCGCGAAAGCGGGAATCCATACGGAGCCGGCGAAAAAAGTAAACTTGCCTGTTGCACAAAAACAACGGAAAAAAACAAACCCCGTATGGATTCCCGCTTTCGCGGGAATGACAAGGGAGTTCCCTCACACAAGACGGCGCGCCGGCGCGATTGCCTTGTGTCACATCCGCCAGCCCCTGCGGGTTTTTTTATGGGTCGGCGAAGTTTTTTGCGCGCGGTTTGATTTTTCCGAAAAGCGGGTATAATGCGCGGCAGTCAGTTTGCACGGAGAGCCCCTGCCGGGCTGCCTGTGTAATACAACACCCGTCAAAACAGGGCGATTAATTACCGCCTTGGGGAAATAAGCAGGGCTTCACCTCTGTGCATGCTGACTCAGCCCGACTTTGTCGCGGCTGAGTCAGCGTGTTGCCGCCGCGCTTTTGCGGGGCGGCGGCGGCGCGCGTTCTGTTGGACAACGCAAAAGGGCCGCACAATGAAAACAATCCGACATTCCCCGCCGCTCCCGCTTGGGAAGGCATTCGCCCGCCTTGCCGCCGCGGGCTTTTCGTTTACCCCGCCGACTTTGCGCGGTGCCGGCATTGCCGTTTGCGCCGCAGCTTTTTTGCTTTCCGCTTGCGGCGGTGGCGGCGGTGGGGGTGGCGGCGGAAGCAGCGGACTTTTGCCCGAATCCCCCTACGCATACCGCGACCGCGGTTGCGGCGGCGCGGAAAACGGCGTTGTCTATCAACGGCTCCTCGCCGGGGAGGGCTTTAACACCACGGACACTTATGCCATCAGCGCATCCGACGGCACGAACTATTATGCCCGGGCGACTTCCAACGGTTCGCTGAGAGCGGTTAACGCCCCGACCGGCTCCGGCGGCGAAATTCTCGGAACTCTTATCGGGCTTTTGTTGCCGTTTCCGCTTCCGATTCCGTCCGGGCCAACGCCGACGCCAATTCCCGCGGTGGGGCATGCTTTTGTTTTAGGAAACGGTATCACGCTCTCCGACGGTTCTCCGGCGGTGGTGAGGGTGTTTGAACAAAACGGGCAAATGTATTTCGCCGTGAACACCGGAAACTCCTGCTCGCCCGGTTCGCATAATCTTGCCGCCAGTGTTTTCGCTTTTCCGGCGGGACGGTTTGCCGTGCCGCGCAATCGGACGGTGTTTGCCTTGCGCGACGCTTTTCGCGGTTTTATGAGCGGCAAGGGCGCGGCGGTCGGCGATTTTCGTTTTCTCGCCGGGGATGATTTCCATCTTTTGCATTTTGAGCATCAGGCGACTTTGCTGGAACTTGACGACGGCGCGTTTTCCCTTCTTGCCGACACCGGTTACAAACGGTGGGACGACGGTATGCATTCCGCGGTTTACGGCAAGTTGACGGCGGAGCGGCAATGGTCGGAAAATGCCGACATTTATTTGCAGGCGATGACCGGCGATTTGGAATCGGATTTTTACGCCGATTCCATTTTGCAGGGTTTTGCCGCCGGGGTTTTCGCCGAAAAGATTATTCGCGGCGACGACTTTTGGCATTTGCGCGCGGAGCAGCCGTTTTCCTCGCCGGAAGCGGCGGAATGGCAACTCGCCGCCGACCTGCGCATCGGCAAGCCGGAAAAATACTACGGCATAGGCGCGACGCAATCGCTAAACGGCAAGGGAGCGGAACTTCTGCTTTTCTACCGCCGCGAGTTTTAATGCGCGCCCGCTACCGTTCGCCCCGTTCTCGTTGCACCGCCGGAGCGGTGTAACGAGAACCCGGCCGTCATTCCCGCGAAAGCGGGAATCCATACGGGGTTTGTTTTTTTCGTTGTTTTTGTGCAACAGGCAAGTTTATTTTTTTCGCCGGCCCCGTATGGATTCCCGCTTTCGCGGGAATGACGGGGTTAATTGTTTTCGCCGCGCATTATTGCGGACGCTTTTTCCATTGCATAAGCGGCGGACTGCAGGCGGATTTGTTTTCTGTCGCCGGGGAAAACTATGGTGACGGATTTGGCGACGGTTGCGATGCAATCGTCGTCTTTGTTTTCGGCGCAATCGTCGCCGGTTTCCGTTTGCCATGCGAAGCAAACAGTGCCGACAGGTTTTTCCCCCCCCCCGCCCCCCCCATCAAAGATGGGGGGGGGGTTAATTTGTTTTAAGGGAAGAGTCCCCCCTTCCATCCCCGATGGAAATTTTCTTAACCCCCCCCCCATCTTTGATGGGGGGGGGTGGGGGGGGGAAGGGCCGGCAATCCCCGTTATTGCCACTGTCATTTTCGGAGTGCCGCCCGGAAAAATCCGGCGCAAATGCGACATTGCGCCCTCGCACATCAGGCGGGCGGTCTCTTCGCTTACGGCGCCTTTTTCGGCGAGGACTGTTTCCGGCACGCCGAGGAGTTTTGTTTTTGCGCCGTTGGCGTAGGAGACGATTCCCAGCGCAAACCATTCCGAGGCCCCGGCGATTTCCGTCAAACCTGCCGCAATCAAGCCGCCGGTGCAGGATTCGGCGAGGGCGAGTTTCCAGCCGCCCGTTTTCGCAGCCGCCGCAACCCTCCGGCAGGCGGCGGCAAACCGTTCGGATTCCGCATCCGCCGCCGCAGCCGTCATTTGCTTTTTCGTCATCGTCCCCCCGTCATCCCGCCGCCAGCATCGCCGCCCGCAAAACCAGCACGGCAACAGCCGCCGCCGCCAAATCGTCCAGCATAATCCCCAAGCCGCCGCCGACATTGCGGTCCAGCCACCCCATCGGCGGCGGTTTTGCGGCATCCAACACCCGAAACAACAAAAACCCCGCCGCCTGCCACTCCCATTTTTCCGGTAAAAACACCAAAACCGCGTAAAATCCCGCAATTTCGTCAAACACGATTCCGGCGTCGTCCTTGACCGCCAGCGCCTTCGCCGCTCGTCCGCAGAGCCAGATTCCCCCGACAGTCATCGCCAGAAGCAAAATCACCTGCGCGAAAAACGGCGCGGATGCCGTCAGAAAGTAAAGCGGAAAAGCGAGAAGCGAGCCGGCGGTGCCGGGCATTTTCGGCGTCAACCCCAGCCCGAAGCCGCAAGCGGCGCAGTGTCCGGCGTCGCCGAAGACGAAGCGTTTAGTCGCCGAAGTCGTGCTCATACCCGCGCCCGGCGAGCGATTCGCGCGCGCCACCCGCAAGCGCAAAAGCGCCCCCGCCCGCGCAAACTTCGCCGATGCGGGAGATGCGCACGCCGCCGAATTTCTTGTCGAGCGTTTTGCGATGGCGCGGGTCGGCGCAAAAAAGCAGTTCGTAATCGTCGCCGCCTTCCAGCATCAGCCGCCTTCGCATATCGGCGCGCAGCCGCCGCATCGCCGGGCTTGCGGGGAGTTTCGCCGAATCCAAAAGCAGGCAAACGCCGGAAGCGCGCGCCAAATCGCAAGCGCCGGAAGCGAGACCGTCGGAGAGGTCAATCGCCGCGCTCGCCAGCCCCGCCAGCGCCAGTCCCAATTCCAAACGCGGCTGCGGATTGTGCAGTCGTTCGTTGACGCGCTTGTGCGCGAGAGGGGGGACTACGCCGGGGTTTTTCTTCCGCAAACGCAGCGCCAGTGCGGCGTCGCCGACGCAGCCGGAAAGCCAGATGTCGTCCCCCGCGCGCGCGCCGGTTCGCAAAAGCGGCGCGCCCGCGAGTTCGCCGAGCGCGGTAGTCGTCAGTTTCGTTTCGTCGCCGCGCGCGAGGTCGCCGCCGACGATGCTGTAACCGTATTCCGCCGCGCTGTTCTTAAAGCCGCGCGCGATTTCGGCAAACCACTTTTTCCGCCGCGCCAGCGCTTCGTCCCGCGCCTTGCCCTCGCGCAGTGTCAGCCGCCGTTTGCGCCCGACCGCCCGTCCCAGCGTCAGCGAGAGCGTCATCCAAAGCGGGCGCGCGCCCGTCGCGGCGAGGTCGGAAAGCGTTGCCGCCGCCGCCTTGCGCGCGA
This sequence comes from Gammaproteobacteria bacterium, assembly GCA_020027345.1. Lineage (GTDB taxonomy): Bacteria > Pseudomonadota > Gammaproteobacteria > Tethybacterales > Persebacteraceae > JAHRAH01. The sequence goes on from JAHRAH010000182.1 coordinate 14,425, forward strand.
CAAAAAAAGGATTGTCCGAAGGCAAAAAATGCACGCCCGCTATCAGTGTGTCCGTGCTCATCGCGAGTTTGCGCCCGCGCGGGGGGGAAAGAACAGCGGCATCGTCGCCGACCCCGACGCGCACGCCCTCGCCGGCGGCGAAATCAAAAAACTCGGCAATGACTTCCCGCTCGCGCATTTTCATTTTCCCCCCGCATTATAAAACGCGCAACAGTCCCCCCGCGGTTATGCGGCGGCGGGAAAAACCAGCGCGAGAACTGCCGCGCGACCGTCGCCGGCGAGAACGCAATAAGTGCGGCAGGCGGCGCGCACCGACATCGTTTCCAGCGACATCCCCCGTTCGGCAAAAAGCGCGCGCCATTCGGGTTTCGGCAAGACGCCCCCAACGCCGACTCCGAGCAAGACAATATCGCCGCGCGCGCCCATTTCTGCCGCGCAAAGCAAATCGTCCTCCGTCAAATCTTCGGCGCAAACGGGGCGCCAGTCGGGGACGATGCGCTCCGAAGTCAGAATCAAACTGCGCTCGTAACGCTCGCCGCCGACGACAACCCCGGAGTCGTCGCACGCGCCGACGGTGTTTCCGGGCGGGGCGGAATGGCGGACAAACTTCATCGGCGCGCTTTCGCTTTCGTTATAATTGCCGTTTTTATGAGGGGCAAGCATAACACGGCATCGGCGCTCGGCGTCGCGATTGTCGGCGCGGGCGTCGTCGGCGGCGGCGTTTTGCGCTTGCTGCGCCGCAACGCCGCGGCGATTCGCGCACACTGCGGACGCGCCGTAACCGTCGCCGCCATCGCCGTGCGCCGTCCGGCCGCGGCAAAAAAACGGCTCGCGCGCGAACATTCCGAACTCGTTACCGGCGACTGGCGCGAAGCCCTCGCGCATCCGCGCGCCGATGTCGTCGTGGAACTCATGGGCGGAACCGGAGCAGCCGCCGACTGCATGCGCGCCGCGCTCAAAGCCGGCAAGCCCGTCGTCACGGCAAACAAAGCCGCGCTCGCCGAATGCGACATACTTTCCGCAAACGGAAAAGCGCCGCCAGTGTTTTACGAAGCCGCCGTCGCCGGCTGCGTCCCCGTCGTCAAAGTCCTGCGCGAATCGCTCGCCGGAGACACCGTTGCCGAAGTTTTCGGAATCATCAACGGCACATGCAATTACATTTTGTCGCAAATGCACCGCGAGCGCGTTTCCTTTTCCGAAGCGCTCGCGCGCGCGCAAAAAAACGGTTACGCCGAAGCCGACGCCGGGCTGGACATAGACGGCGCCGACGCCGCGCACAAACTCGCGCTCATCGCCCGCCTCGCCTTCGGCGCGCAGCCGTCCGCAAAAGCAATCGCCGCGAAAGGTGTGCGCGATTTGGACGCGATGGACATTCGCTGCGCCGAACAACTCGGCTTTGTCGTCAAACTCCTCGCGCGCGCGCAAATGCGCGGCGGCGAACTCGCGCTTTCCGTCCGCCCCGAATTAATAGCGCGCGAAAAAATGCTCGCCGCCGTCGACGGCGCGATGAACGCCGTTATCATCCGTTCCGAAAACGCCGGCGAAACAATGCTCTACGGCGCGGGTGCCGGAGCGGGGCCAACCGCAACAGCAGTCGTCGCCGACATTATGGACATCGCCCGCGGCTGCCCGCCGCCGCCGCCGCCGCCCGCAAAACCCCCGAAACTGCAAAAACAGGAAAAAGCGCGAAGCGAACACTATTTGCGTTTGCGCGCGCGCGACAAAACCGGAGTCCTCGCCGCCATCACCGGACTTCTCGCAAAAAACAAAATATCCATTGAGGCAATCCATCAAAACGAACCCGGCGACGGCGCGCGCCCGACGGCCGACATTGTCATTCTCACCCACGAAGCCGCGCGCGGACAAGTCGCAAAATGCGCCGCCGACATAAAAAAACTTCCCGATGTCTGCGGCGATGTCGTGATGATGCCGGTCGCGCGCGGCGGAAAATAAAAGAACAAAAATACAAAATGAAAAAAGGAATCATCGCCGCCTTCCGCGGGCGTTTGCCGCTGCCGCCTTCCGCTCCGAATATTTCTTTGGGCGAGGGAAACACCCCGCTGCTGCCGCTGACGCTCGGCGAAAAATACGGAATACAAATACACGCCAAAGTGGAAGGCGCAAATCCGACCGGTTCTTTTAAGGACCGCGGAATGGCAGTCGCCGTCGCAAGCGCAAAAGCGGAAGGCGCGCGCGCAGTAGTTTGCGCCTCCACCGGAAACACTTCTTCTTCCGCCGCCGCTTATGCCGCCCGCGCGGGAATGGTTTGCGTCGTGCTGCTGCCCGAAGGAAAAGTCGCCGCCGGAAAAACCGCGCAAACCGTCGCGCACGGCGCGCGCATAATTCGCGTGCGCGGAAACTTTGACGAAGCAATGGCGGCGGTGCGCGAGTTTTCCGGCGGCGGAGTCGCAATTGTTAATTCCACAAACCCGATGCGCCTGCAAGGACAAAAAACCGCCGCCTTTGAAGTGTGCGAACAACTCGGAAAAACGCCGGATTACCATTCCCTGCCGGTCGGCAACGCCGGAAACATCACCGCGCATTGGATAGGATACTGCGAAACGGCGGCGCGCGGTTTTTCGCATTGTTCGCATTGCGATGGAAAATGCCCGTTCGCCGCAAAAGAAAAACCCCCGCAAAAGCCGCCGGTTATGCTCGGCTTTCAGGCCGCCGGCGCCGCGCCTTTCGTCCGCGGGGCGCCGGTAAAAAACCCCGAAACCGTAGCGACCGCAATCCGCATCGGCAATCCGCAATCCTTCGCCGCGGCGAATGCGGCAGTCAGCGAATCCGGCGGGCGCATCGGCGAACTCGGCGACGAAGAAATACTCGCCGCGCAAAAAACCCTCGCGCAAAAAGAAGGAATATTTTGCGAGCCCGCGTCGGCGGCAAGCGTCGCCGGCGTTCTCAAAGAAGCCGCCGCCGGAAACTTCCCCCGCGGCGCGCAAATCGTATGCACGCTCACCGGGCACGGTTTGAAAGACCCGGATGTCATCCGCGGCGAAGCCGCGGCCGAAGCGGGGCCGGAAAAAGAATCGCTGCGCGCGGCGATGCAAAAAGTCATAAACGGCGGCTGAACGCAAATGCCCGCCGCGGCGATTTCCTTTTCCGCAAACGACGCGCGCGCGCCGCTCCTTTCTTTCGCGCTCGCCGCCGGATTTTTGCTCGCCCTGTATTTTCTTTTCGCCGAAGAAGCCGCGCACATCCCGGAAGAAAAAATAAAGCCGCCGCCCGCGCAAACAGCGGAAAGGAAAAAACCGGTTCCGCCGGTCGCCATTTATGAACCGCTGCCGGAAACGGCCGCGCCCGCGCCCGCGGCCGTCCCGCCCGCGGAAGTAAAACCGGAATGGCTGCAGTACAAAATCCGCCGCGGCGACCAACTGCATAAAATCCTCCCCCGCATCGGCGCGCCGGAAGAAGCGCGCGAGTTCTTGCTCGCGCAAAATTTTAAGAGTTACCGCAAACTGGGGCGCGGCAGAATTTTGGAATATATGCAAAACAGCGAAGGCGAATTAATCCGGCTGCGCTACAAAACAAACCCCGAATATTATCTGACCGCCGAACTCGGCGAAAACGGAAAATGGATTGCGAACGAAGCGCCGCCGCTGCTTTCCACGGTCGCGGCAACGCAGGGCGGGCGCATAGAAACATCGCTCTTCGCCGCCGCCGACGCCGCCGGAGTCCCCGAACGCGCGATAGACGCGCTCATCAACGCGCTGGAATGGCACATAGATTTCTACCGCGACCCGCGCCCGGGCGACGAATTCAAATTAATATACGAAAAAGTAATTGACGAAGACGGCGAACTCCTCGCCGTGCCGCGCATTCGCGCCTACGAATACGCCGGAAAGGCGCGCGGCAAACCCCGCCTCGTGCGCGGGCTTTGGAACCCGGAGGAAAGCGGATACTATTCCCCCGAAGGCGAAAGCATGCAGGGCGCTTTTTTGCGCGCGCCGTTAAAATACCGCCGCATCAGTTCGCGATTTGGAATGCGCAAGCACCCGGTGCGAAAAGTGTGGCGCGCGCACAAGGGAGTGGATTACGCCGCCCGGCGCGGAACGCCCGTGCGCGCCACCGCGGACGGAACGGTAACGCGCGCAAGGCGCGAGCGCGGCTACGGAAAAGTCGTGATGATAAAACATTACAAAATATACACGACCGTCTACGGGCATCTCAACGGCTTCGCAAGGGGAATAAGAAAAAACAAAACCGTCAAGCAGGGCGACATCATCGGCTATGTCGGCAGCACCGGACTCGCGACGGGTCCGCATTTGCATTACGAGTTTCGCGTCCGCGGCAAACACAAAGACCCGCTTTCGGAAGCGCTGCCGCGGCGGCTGCCGCCGCTTTCCAAAAAAGCCCTCGCAAAATTCCAAAAACAAACGCGCCCGCTGCTGGAACAACTCGCGGCGGCGGAAGTATGAACGCCGCGCCGCAACTTTTCGCCGGACTTATGACCGGCAACAGTATGGACGCCGCCGACGCCGTTTTGCTTTCTTTCGCCGATGAAAAGCCGAAAGTAATTCGCGCGGCGCGAAAAAAAATGCCCGCAAAACTTGCCGCGCGCATGCGCGCGCTCGCCGAATGCGGCGGAAAAGCGGCGGAGTTTATGCGCGCGCAAAACGAATTGACAAAACTGTGCGCCGCCGCCTTCGCCGCCCTCGGCGCAAAACCCGGCGCAGTCGCCGCCATCGGCTGCCACGGACAAACGATTTGCCATAATCCTGCGCGCGGATTTTCGTGGCAGATATTAAACGGCGCATTGCTCGCCGAACTTTGCGGATGCAGTGTCGTTTGTGATTTTCGCTCCCGCGACATCGTCGCCGGCGGGCAGGGCGCGCCGCTCGCGCCGTTCTTTCACCGCGCCGTTTTTCCCGCGCCCTGCGCCGTGCTGAACATCGGCGGAATCGCAAATATCACACTGCTGGAAAAAAACGGCGCAGCCGCCGCCTTTGACATCGGCCCCGGAAATATTTTGTTAGACGATTGGTGCAAGAAAAACGGGCGCGGCGCTTTTGACAAAAACGGCGAATGGGCAAAAGGCGGCGCCGTCATTCCGCGCCTTCTCGCCCGCCTCCTGCGCCGCGCCTTTTTCGCAAAGCCGCCGCCAAAAAGTTGCGGGCGCGAAGAGTTTGCGCCCGCGCTGTTTTACAAATACTTTTCCGGCTGTGCGCCGCGCGATGTGCAGCGCACTTTGCTGGAACTGACGGCGCAAACCGCCGCCGCCGCCTGCGCCGGAACCCCCGCGCTTTTTTTGTGCGGCGGCGGCGCGCGCAATCTTTTTCTCGCCCGGCGCATCGCCGAACTCGCAAAAACCGAAACAAAACTTTCCGACGAAATCGGAATCCCCGCCGAAGAAGTGGAAGCCGCCGCTTTCGCATGGCTCGCCCGCGCGCATTTGCGCGGCGAAAAACAAAACGCAAAAACAATAACCGGCGCCCCCCCCCGCGTCCCCGGCGCGCATTATCCGAAATAAAGCGGCATTCTCACTTCCAAAAAAGCGGAAACGAAAAGCGATTAATTTGCGCGGGCGCGTTCGCGCAGTTCGGCGGCGTGGGCGCGGGCTTTTGCGGTGATCTCTTCGCCGCCGCTCATGCGGGCGATTTCTTCCACGCGCGCTTTTTCGTCCAGCGGCAAAACTTCCGCGCCGTTTGCGGAAGATTGCACGCGCCAATGCCAGTCGGCGCAGGCGGCCACTTGCGCGAGATGCGTTACGCACAAAACCTGCCTTGTGCGCCCGAGTTTTTTCAGCAGCGAGCCGACGACCGCCGCAGCCGCGCCGCCGACGCCGGAATCCACTTCGTCAAAAACAACGGTCGGCGCCGCGCGAAAATCGCCGCCGGCAATTTGCAGCGCAAGCCCGAGGCGCGAGAGTTCGCCGCCCGACGCCACTTGCCGAATGCCGTCCGGCTGCGCGCCTTTGCGCGTCGTTATCAGCAGTTCTATTTTTTCCGCGCCGCTTGCGCCCGGTTCGGAAAGCGGAATAAGTTTCGCCCAAAGTCGCGCTTCGCGCATCGCAAGTTGCGGCAGCAGCGCCGCGACCGTTTGTTCCAATTTGCGCGCCGTCCGTTCGCGTTTTTGGCTTAGCGTTTTGCACGCTTTTTGCAAGTCGGCGCGGGATTTTTCCTCTTGTTTGCGCGCGGCTTCAATGTCCGCCGCCCGCGATATTTCGGCGAGCCGTTCTTCTTTTTGCGCGAGGCATTCCGCCAAAAGCGAAGGTTGCGCAAGACGGTGTTTGCGCGCGAGCGCGTGCGCGCCGGAAACAAACTCCTCGCATTCGGCGAGTTCGCGCGGGTCGGAGGATATGTTTTCCGCATACGAGCGCAACGCGCGCGCGCCTTCCTGCAGCGACTGCAAAGCGGCGGATATATGTTCTTCCGCGTCTTTCAATTGTTCGTCGCGGCGCGAAAGCCGCGCGAGAGTTTTGCCGGCGGCGGCGAGCGATTCTTCCGCGCCGCCGCTTTCTTCCAGCGCGCGCAAAACTTCCGCGCAGCCCTCCGCCAAATCCGCGGAATGTTCCAACCGCAAAAGCCGCGCGCACGATTCTTTCCACCGTTGCGGCGTAAAACCCAGCGCGTTCAGTTCCGCGCATTCGCGCTGCAGTTCTTCGCGTTCGGCGGTTTGTTTTTCCGCCGTTTTCTTTGCGGTTTTTAATGCTTCGGCGTTCGCGCGCCAGTTGCGAAAACAAACCGCCGCTTTTTCCGCGTCAACTTCGGCGCCGGCGTAACCGTCCAGCAGCCGCCGCTGCGCCGGTTCTTTGAGAAGGGAATAATGCGCGTGCTGCCCGCATATTTCCACCGCCGCCGATGTTTTTGCCGCCATTTCCGCAAGCGGCGAATGCCGCCCGTTAATAAATGCGCGCGATTTTTTTGCGTCGCGGGAAATTATGCGGCGGACAATTAATTCATCGCCGTCGCCGCCGTTGCCGTCCCCCGTCCAAAAAGCCGCCTCCACTTCGGCGGCCTTTGCGCCGGGGCGGATGACCGATGCGGACGCGCGCCCGCCGGCGAGCAATGCGAGCGCTTCCACAAGCAATGATTTTCCCGCGCCGGTTTCGCCGGTCAGCGCGCAAAAACCTTCTTCCAATTCCACGGCAATCTCGCGCGCCAAAACAAAATCGCGCAGGGCGAGGCGCGCGAGCATCACTCGCCCCAATTCAGTTTGCGCCGCAGCGTTTCGTAATAATTATACGACGCCGGATGACATATCCGCAATCGTTTTTCGTGCCGGCGCACGCTCAGCACATCGCCGGCGGCGAGCGCGACGCTGTTCTGCCCGTCTATATGCAAAGTCGCCGCGTGCGGAACCTTGGACATTTCTATGTCCAGTTCGTAATCGGCGCTGACGACAAGCGGACGGTGCGTGAGCGCGTGCGGGCAAAGCGGAACAAGCAGCAGCGCGTTCAAATCCGGCGCGACAATCGGCCCGCCGGCGGAAAGCGCGTAAGCGGTGGAACCGGAAGGAGTGGAAACTATCAAACCGTCGGCGCGCAGTTCAAAGGCGAATTGATTTTTTATGTCGGCGCGCAGCCCCAGCAAAAAACCCGATTCGCCGCGGCTGACGACAATGTCGTTTACCGCCGGCGCGAAACCGTCCAAAACTTCCCCGCTCGCGCGCCGCACGGTTACGGAAAGCATCGCGCGCTCTTCGTAAAAGCATTCGCCTTCGGCTATTTTGCAAAGCGCGTCCGCCATATCCTCGCGCGCGATGTCGGTGAGAAAACCCAAATACCCCAAATTGATTCCGGCGAGCGGCGCGCCCTCCGGGGCGAACTTGCGCGCCGCCGCCAGGAAAGCGCCGTCGCCGCCCAGCACCACGACCAAATCGGCGCCGCCCGCGCCTTCATTGTCGCCGCGCGTTTGCAAACCCTTTGCGGCCGCGGCTTCCGGCGAACACAGCGCGGCGACGCCTTCGTGCAGCGCGACTTCAATTCCGAGTTTGCGCATTTTTTCCGCGGCGTCCAGCATGTCCGCGAGCGGCTCCGGCGTCTTCGCCCTGCCGGCGAACAATATGCTTTTTATTTTTTTCATCCTTTTTGCTTTCGCCGTTTTCGCAAACAAATATTGCAGCCGCCGCGCGCGTTAAACCGCGGCGCCGGGCGCGGCAAAACCTTCCTTGATTTTGCTTTCCAAATAACGAATGCCCACTCCGCCCTGCGCGAAGGCCGCGTCCGCGAGCAGCCGCGCATGCAGCGGAAGGTTTGTCGCGATGCCGTCTATCACATATTCGCGCAGCGCACTTTGCATTCTCGCGCGCGCCTGTTTGCGGTCTTCGCCGTAGGCGACGAGTTTCGCCAAAAGCGAATCGTAATACGGAGGAACTTCGTAGCCGCCGTAGGCGTGCGAATCCACGCGCACCCCGTTGCCGCCCGGCGCGTGATACTGCCGGATAAGCCCGGGCGAGGGGACGAATGTCGCCGGGTCTTCGGCGTTTATGCGGCATTCCATCGCCGCGCCAAAAAAGCGTATTTCCTTTTGCTTCAAATCCAAACGGCGGCTCGCCGCGATCTTAATTTGTTCGGCGACGACATCAACCCCGGTTATCATTTCCGTAACCGGATGCTCAACCTGCAGGCGCGCGTTCATTTCTATGAAATAAAAACGCTCGCCGTCGTACAAAAACTCAAAAGTCCCCGCGCCCTTGTATCCGGTTTTTTTGCACGCCGCGACGCACGCCTCGCAAATCCCCTCTTCGCGCTTGCGCGGCAAACCCGGCGCCGGCGCTTCTTCCAAAACTTTCTGATGCCGCCGCTGCAGCGAGCAGTCGCGCGTGCCCAAATGCACGGCGTTTTTTCCGTCCGAAAGAATCTGCACTTCTATGTGCCGCGGATTGTCCAAATACTTTTCCGCGTAAAGCGAACTGTCGCCGAAAGCCGCCTGCGCCTCGCGCCGCAAAACCGAAATGACATTCGCCAAAACCGCGTCGGTGTGGACGACCCGCATTCCGCGCCCGCCCCCGCCCGCCGCCGCTTTCACAACCAGCGGAAAGCCCGTCTTCGCCGCTTCCTCCGCCGCCTGCGCGGCGTCCGCCGGCAGCGGCTGCTCCGAGCCCGGAATCATTTTCAATCCCGTTTTTTGCATCGCACGCTTTGCCGCGAGTTTGTCGCCCATCATCCGAATCGTTTCCGGGTCGGGACCGATAAAAACAAAACCGCTTTTTTCCACGCGCTCGGCGAAGTCGGCGTTCTCCGACAAAAAACCGTAACCCGGATGAATCGCCTCCGCCTCGGTGATTTCCGCCGCCGCGACAATCGCCGCGATATTAAGATAACTCTCCGCCGCCGGCGGCGGGCCGATGCAAACCGCCTCGTCGGCGAGCCGCAAATATTTCGCGTTAACATCCGCCTCGGAATACACCATCACCGTCTGCACGCCCATCTCCCGGCAAGTCCGCTGCACCCGCAGCGCAACTTCGCCGCGGTTTGCTATCAGTATTTTCTCAAACACGCCGCGTTTTTTTTCCGCCCTTTTTTCGGGTTATTCAATTATCATCAGCCGGTCGCCGTAACTCACCGGCTGCCCGTTTTCCGCGGCGATGCTGCGCACGACCCCGCTCGCCGGCGCAGGTATTTCGTTCATCAGTTTCATCGCCTCAATTATGCAAAGCGTCTGTCCTTCTTCCACCCGCTGCCCGATTTGCACAAACGGCGGGCGCTCCGGCGAAGCCGCGCGGTAGAAAGTCCCCACCATCGGCGCCTTGACGACGACGCCGTTTTCCTCTTCGCCCGCCGCGTCGTTTTCCGCCGGATACTCCGCCGCAACCGGCGGCAAAACCGGCGCAACAGTCCCCCCCGGCTGCTGCGCCGAAGCCGCCGCGCGCCGGATGAGATGCACGGTTTCGTCGCCGCTGGAAATCTTCATCTCGGCGATGTCCGACGCCGCAAACAATTCCATTACCGACTTAAGTTTTCGCAAATCCACGATTCTCCCCCTATCCCCCCCCAAATTACCACAAAATCCCGCATAAAACAAAACCACCCGCACAACACGGCAGACGACATTTGAGCGGACGGGGACGCCTGCTATCATTGGCGCCGTTACCTCTGGATAGTTGTAACGAGAATTTGGTTTGCTGGATTCCCGCTTTTTAATGGAAGTGCGGGAATGACGGTCAGCGGGGGGAAAAGGTTTTTTCCAGGATTAGTTGGGCGTTGCCGTTGCGTTCGGCACTTAGGCGGAATAGGGCGGAGAAGGCGTTCTCGCCTGTTGGGGGGACATTGAACTGTACGGCTCGCAATGCGCCGTTGCCTTTGTTGCCGCTGCCGTTGCCGTTGCCGGTTTCGGTTGTTGCCAGCGAAAGGGCGCGGTGTCCGCCGCGCAGCGCGCGTTCCGACAAAACCGCAAAATTTGCGGTGAAGAGCGGGGCGGGGAAACCCTCGCCCCAGACGATGTTTTCCAGTTGCGCGACGGCTTCGGCGGTGATTTCGGCTAAGGGCGGGAGTTCGTCCACTTCGCACGGCGGCGAATCGGCGGGGGCGGTTGCGCCGCAGATTTCGGCGAAAAGTTCGGCAAACTCGCGCGGCTCGCCGCAAAGCGAAAAGCCGACGGCGCGGCGGTGCCCGCCAAAACGCGGCAGCAATTCCGGGCGCGCTTTGTGCGCGGCTTCGGCGATTGCGTACAAATCCCATCCCGGCGGCGCGCGCCCCGACCCTTTCCAATCGTCGCCGCCGCCGTCGCCGATTGCGGTGAAGACGACTGCGGGGCGGTTTTCTTCTTCGCTCAGCGAGCCGGCGACGACGCCGACGATGCCTTCGTGCCATTGCCGGTTTGCGGCGACAATCCCGGCGGGCAACGGCGAGGGCAGGGCGGCGCGCGCCTGATGCAAAGTTTTTCGCTGAATCTCCGCGCGCCTGCGGTTGAGTTCGTCCAAAACGGCGGCGGCGGTGCGCGCTTCGTCGTCGCTTCGGGCGAGGAGGTTTTTCATCGCCGCGGCGACATTCCCCAGCCGTCCGGCGGCGTTTATGCGCGGCGCGATGCGAAAGGCGAGGTCGCGCCCGTTGAAGCGGGGGATGTCGCAGTTTGCCGTTTCCGCCAGCCGCATCAGCCCGGCGCGGGCGCCGCCCCTGCGCAGGCGCGCGATGCCGGCGGCGGCGAGAGTGCGGTTGATGGCGTTCATCGGCGCGCGGTCGGCGACGGTGCCGAGCGCGACCAAATCCAAATATTCGCCCATCGGCAACTCCGCGCCCATTATTTTTTTGAGCGCGGCGGCGACATAAAAAGCGACGCCGACTCCGGCAAGCCCGGCAAAAGCGGACGATTCGCCGTGCGGGTGCGCGAGGGCGTCGGCGGCTTCGCAATCGCCGCCGAGGTGGTGGTCGGTTATCAGCACGGTCATCCCCGCCTGTTTTGCGGCGCGGATTGCGTCGTTTGCGCTGACGCCGTTGTCCACGGTGAGGAGTGTTTGCGCGCCGCCGGCGGCGGCTTCGGCGACCAGATTTTCGGAAAGCCCGTAACCGTCGGCGCGCGACGGGATGAGCCAGAAAGCGTCCGCGCCCATCCGCCGCAGGGCGTCGGCGGCGAGGGCGGTCGCCGTCATTCCGTCGGCGTCGTAATCGCCGATGACGCAAATTCGTTTTTTGCTTTTGATGGAATGTGCCAGAAAATCAGCGACTTGCATCGCAGAGTTAAAATCTTCCGGAGGGGGGAGCGAAGAGGGGGAGGGCGTGATGTCCTCGCGTTTGGTTATCCCGCGCGCCGCCAAAACCTGCGCCGCCAGCCGCCGCACTCCCTGCGTTATGAGCGCCTCCGCCGCTCCGGAAGAAAACTCGCGCCGGACGATTTTCATTGTCCGCCCACACATTCCCCCCCCCCATCTTTGATGGGGGGGGCAGGGGGGGGGTGTCCGCCAACTTTGGTTGCAACCTTTGCTTTACGGTAGATTTCCACCCCGGAGAACCCCCCCCCACCCCCCCCCATCGGAGATGGAGGGGGGGAATAACCCCGGAGAATTCCCCCCCCCAACCCCCCCCATCGGAGATGGGGGGGGGGAATGACCCCGGAGAACCTCCCCCCACTCCCCCCCATCGGAGATGGAGGGGGGGAATAACCCCGGAGAATTCCCCCCTCCAACCCCCCCCATCGGAGATGGGGGGGGGGAATTACCGTTTGCGGAAAAATCAGGATTCCTCGGTTACGCCGTTGGCGGTTGCGGTGAGGAGGACATCGGCGCGGCGGCGGGCGAAAATGCCGTTTTCCAGCACGCCGGCGATGAGGTTGATTTCGCGTTCCGTTGCGGCGGCGTCGGTCAGGTCCAGCAGGCGGGCGTCCAGAATCCAGTTGCCGTTGTCGGTTACGAATCCTTCGCGCCAGTCGGGGGTTGCGCCCATTGCGGCGAGTTTGCGGGCGGCGTGTCCGCGCGCCATCGGCAGGACTTCCACGGGGACGGGATGCTTTTCGCCGAGCCGGGCGACGCGCTTGCTTTCGTCCACGATGCAGACGAATTTTTGCGCCGAACAGGCGACGACCTTTTCGCGGGCGTGCGCGCCGCCGCCGCCTTTGATTAATTGACGGTTGCCGTCGGCTTCGTCGGCGCCGTCCACATACAAATCCAGCCCGCCCGCTTCGGCTGTGCAGCGAAAGCCCGCCGCCTCCAGCCGCCGCGCGGTTTCTTCGGAACTTGCGACGACGGCTTCCACGCGCGCGCGCATCTGCGGCAGAAGTTCAATAAAACAATGCGCGGTGCTGCCGCTGCCGACGCCGAGCCGCGCCCCCTCGCCGACAAAATCCAGCGCCGCCTTAGCGGCAAGCATTTTCATCTCCCGCCGTTCCATCTTTGCGATTATAGGGCATTGTTTGGTAGAATGCCGGGGCGGGGTGGAGCAGTCCGGTAGCTCGTCAGGCTCATAACCTGAAGGCCGCAGGTTCAAATCCTGCCCCCGCAACATTCTTGCTCCTGCAACATTCGCTCCCGCAACATTCGCTCCCGCAACACTTCGCCCGCAACATTCGCATTCGCGCGCAGACCGCTTTTTTTTTCCGCAATGGCGACCGTTTCGCTGCCTGATGTTTTCCGCCGCGCGCGCGCGCTTGCTACTGTTGCGGTGTTGACGGTTGCGCTGTCGGCGGCGGCGGGGACTGTTACGACGGCGGTTGCGGACGGGTTGTATTTGTGCAAGGGCGAGGACGGGCGCAAACGGTATTTGAGCGAGCCGAAAGGCGAATGCGAACGCAATCCTTCCGCGGCGCAAAAGCCGTCGGCGTCGGCGTCGTCGGGGTCATCGTCATCGTCGGGGGCGAAGCAGTCGCGTTCCATTTCTGTGCCGCGCGTCGCGGGCAAGCGGCGGCGGGACGACAAGCGCGGGGAGATTTTGCTTTACGAACTGCGGCAGGAAAAGTTGCTGCACCGTCATTTTTTGCGCGCGCTGGAACAGGCGCCGGCGAGCGACGAGCGCGGGCGCAAGCGGCTGCTGCGGCAGACCAAACGGCACAAACTCAACATTGCCGCGCTGCGGTACGAACTCGCGCGGCTGGGCGTGGATGCTGGCGATACCGGCGATTGACATTCTCGGCGGCGGCTGTGTGCGGCTTGCCCGCGGCGACTACGGCGCGGTTTGCGAATACGAGCGCGACCCCGCCGAAGCGGCGCGGCGTTTTGCCGATGCGGGTTTTTCGCGGCTGCATATCGTGGATTTGGACGCCGCGCGCGACGGCGGCGAGGGCAACGCCGCGACCGTCGCCAAAGTTTTGCGCGCCGTTTGCGGGCGAATGCAAACGCAGGTCGGCGGGGGTTTGCGCGACGACGCCGCGCTGCGGCGGGCGGAAGATGCGGGCGCCGATTTTATGATTCTCGGCACGGCGGCGGCGCGCGACCGCGAATGGCGGGAGGACACCATCCGCGCGCGTCCGGGGAAAATAATGCTGGCGCTGGATGTTCGCGGCGGCGACCTCGCCGGTGCGCGCGCCGCCGTCTCCGGCTGGCAGGGCGAAGCGGAAACGACTGCGGCGGAATATCTTTTGCAAATGCGCGCCGCTCCGCCGGTTGCGGTGATTTGCACGGACATTAATCGCGACGGTGTAATGGAAGGACCGAATCTTTCGCAGGTCCGCGCCGCCGCCGCCGCCGCGCAGTGCCCGCTGATTGCGAGCGGGGGAGTGCGGGGGACGGACGATTTGCGCGCGCTTGCGGAAGTGCCGAATGTCGCCGGCGCCGTTGTCGGTCGCGCGCTTTACGAAGGCGGGGCGGATTTGCGCGCTTTTGCCGGGTTTTCTTTTTCCGCCGGCGGTGCCGAAAACGCCGCTTGATTATTTGTCCCCGGCGGTGCGGGCTTTGCGCCCCTACCGTGCCGGACGGGGCGTTGCGGAAGTCGCCGCCGAGCGCGGGCTTGCCGGCGGCGATGTCGTCAAGCTCGCATCCAACGAAAACCCGCTGGGCGCGGGCGAACTTGCGCTTGCGGCGTTGCGGGAGATGCGCGCCGCCGATGTTTCGCGGTATCCGCTTTCGGGCGGGGGGGAGTTGACGCGGGAGTTGGCGCGGCGGCTGGGCGTCGGCGAAGAACGGATTATTCTGGGGAACGGTTCCAACGACATACTCGTTCTCGCCGGACAGTTGACGCTCGCGCCCGGTGTTGCCGCTGCTTTTTCGCGGCATGCGTTTTTACTGTATTCGCTGATTGCCGCCGGATTTGGCGCGGAAGCGGCGGTCGCGCCCGCGGGGACGGACTTCGGGCACGATTTGGAATCGCTGGCGGCGGCGGCGAGGGGGAAGAATGTGCGGGCGGTGTTTGTCGCAAACCCGAACAACCCGACCGGCACTTGGCATCCGCCGGATGTTGTGCGGGAGTTTTTGCGGGAAGTGCCGGGGGATGTTCTCGCGGTTTTGGACGAAGCATATTGCGAATATCTTGCGGACGAAGGGCGCGGGAGTTTGGAATTGCTTGCGGAGTTTCCGAATTTGTTAATCACGCGGACATTTTCCAAAATACACGGGCTGGCGGGTTTGCGCGCGGGTTACGGAATCGGCGACGCAAAAATCATCGCGGCGCTTAATGCGATTCGGCAGCCGTTTAACATAAGCGCGCCCGCGCGAATCGCCGCGCTCGCCGCGCTTGGCGACGATGCGCATATTGCGCGCAGCCGCAAAACAAACGAGGACGGAATGCGGGAGTTGCGCGCGGGATTGGATTCTTTGGGCTTGCGCGTTTTGCCTTCTTTTGCGAATTTTTTGTGCTTTGCGATTAATGACGCCGCCGCGATTTATGAACGGTTGCTGGACAAAGGAGTTGTCGCGCGGCGGCTGGACGCTTACGGTTTGCCGGATATGTTGCGCGTTACCGTCGGCTTGCCGGGGGAAAACGAAAAGTTTCTTTCGGCGCTTGCGGAATCGCTTTCGGCCGGGGAGGTCGTTACCGTTACCGCGCGCGAAAGAATCGGAAAATGAAAGTTAACACCGTCGCCGTCGTCGGTTTGGGATTAATCGGCGGCTCTTTCGCGCTCGCCGCAAAAGCGGGCGGGCTGCGGGTTGCGGGCGTGGATGTTTGCGCGCAAACGCGGGAGAAAGCGTCTCGGGTTTTGGATTCCGTATCGGGGGACATTGCGCTAATAAAAGAAGCGGACGCGGTTTTTGCCGCGGTGCCGATGGAAGAATACGAAAAGATTTTTGCCGCCGCCGGAAAACACTTGCGCGCAGACGCCGCGCTTTTTGACGGAGCGAGCAGCAAGCGCGGGATTATCGCGCGCGCAAAACGACTGTTGGGCGAAAAGTGTTCGCGTTTTGTTCCTTCGCATCCGGTCGCCGGCGATGAAAAAAGCGGCTTTGCGGCGGCGCGCGCGGAATTGTTTCGCGGGCGGCTCGCCGTCGTTTGCGCCGAAGATTCCGATTCCGATGCCGCCGACACTGTGCGCGGTTTATGGAAAACTGTTGGCGCGAAAGTTTGCGAAATGAATCCGCGCGAACACGACCGCATTTTTTCCGCGGTCAGTCATCTTCCGCATTTGCTTTCTTATGCGCTCGCCGGATTGATGGACGGTTACGACGGCGGCGCAAAAGAAAACGGCGGCGGCGCAAAAAAGGATTCGCTTTTGAATTACGCTGCGGGCGGCTTTCGGGACTTCACGCGCATCGCCGGTTCCAATTCGGCATTGTGGAGCGAGATATTTCTTTCCAATTCGGATTACCTGTTGCGCGCCGTCGGCGATTATCAAAAAGGATTGGAAGAACTCGCGGCGCTGGTGCGCGCGGGCGATTCCAAAAAATTGGAGGAGCGTTTGGAAATCGCGCGCAAACTGCGAATGCGTTATTTGGAATTGGAAAAGGGGGGACGATGATGCGGCACATTATCGCGCCCGGCGGCGAATTGAAAGGCGAAATGCGCGCGGGTTCGGACAAATCCATAACGCACCGCGCGTTTTTGCTTTCGGCATTGGCGGAAGGCGAAAGCGAAATACTGTCGCCGTTAATCAGCGCCGACACTATGGCGACTCTTAATCTTGTTCGCGCTTGCGGCGCAAAAGTCGCGGAAGAAGAAGGGCGCATCACCGTTTGCGGCGGCGAATTGCATTCTCCGCCGGAAGGCAAAGCCGATTGCGGAAACGCGGGGACACTGATGCGCGTTTTTTGCGGGGTCGCCGCCGGCTGGAATTTGCAGTGCGTGTTAACCGGCGACGAATCGCTTTCTACGCGCCCGATGCGGCGGGTTGTCTGGCCGCTTTTGGAAATGGGCGCGAATATGGAAATCAGCGATTCCGGCACTCCGCCGATTGTCGTGCGCGAACAAAAAACACTTAGCGGAATGCATCACAAAATAAAAATGGCGAGCGCGCAGGTAAAAAGCGCGCTGCTTCTCGCGGGGTTGCGCGCGCAGGGGGAAACGACGGTTACGGAGCCGGTCGCTTCGCGCGATCATACCGAGCGAATGCTGGAATTGTTCGGCGTTACAGTTTTGCGCGAGGGTTTGCGCGCGGGGGTTTGCGGCGGGGCGAAGTTGCGCGGGGGAGTTACCGTTCGCGTTCCGGCGGATATGTCGTCTGCCGCTTTTTTTATGGCGGGCGCGGCGATGACGCCGGGCAGCGATTTGCTACTTTGCGATGTGGGGACGAATCCGGGAAGGTTCGGCGCCGTGGACATTCTGCGGCAGATGGGCGCCGATGTTGACATTCTTAATGTTCGCGATTGCGGCGGCGAACCGGCGGCGGACATTCGCATTTTCGGGAGCGAACTGCGCGGCGTGGAAATCGGCGCGGATGCCGTCCCCGCGGCGATTGACGATTTGCCCGCGCTGTTGGTCGCCGCCGCCGCCGCCGAGGGCGAGACCGTTCTGAGCGGTGCCGGAGAGTTGCGGCACAAAGAAAGCGACCGTCTCGCAGCAGTCGCCGCCGGGCTTTCGGCGCTGGGTGTGGAATGCGAATTGCGCGAGGACGGCATGGTCGTGCGCGGGCGCGGCGGGGAAAAAGAGGGCGCCGTTTTTTCCGGCGGGGATGTTGACGCGCGCGGCGACCACAGGATTGCGATGGCTTTCTCCATAGCCGGACTGCGCGCCGGGGGGGAAATTACCGTGCGCAATTGCGAAAATGTGGAAACCTCGTATCCCGGCTTCGCCGACGCGGCGAAAGAGGCGGGGCTGCGCATTGTTTGCGGGGAGGGTGATATAATCCCGCCGCGCGAAGGGGAATGAACAAGCGGACGATTATAAAACTTGCGGTGTTCGCGGCGCTGGCGGCGGCGTTTGCGCTGCTCTACTGGCGCTTCGGCGAATACGCGAGTTTGGAGCGGGTGAAGGGGGAGCTCGGCTCCTTCCGCGCCTACTATGCGGAAAATCAGGCGGGGGTTCTCGCCGGGTTTTTTGTTTTTTATGTCGCGGTGACGGCGCTCTCGCTGCCGGGGGCGGCGGTGATGACTCTTTTGGCCGGCGCGCTTTTTGGCGTTGTCGCCGGGGTTGTTTTGGTTTCTTTCGCCAGTAGCATGGGGGCGACTTTGGCATTTTTGGCGGCGCGCTTTTTGCTCGGCGAGAGTTTGCAAAAAAAATACGGCGACAAACTGCAAAAGATAAACGAGGGCGTGGAAAAGGAAGGGGCGTTTTATCTTTTTGCGATGCGCCTTGTTCCGGCCTTTCCCTTTTTTCTGATAAACATTCTGATGGGGCTCACGCCTTTGCGCGCGCGCACTTTTTACTGGGTGAGCCAGTCGGGGATGTTTCCGGGGACGATTGCTTATGTTTATGCGGGCACCGAACTCGCGAAGATTGACAGTTTGGGCGGGCTTTTGTCGCCCGGGCTGATAGCGGCTTTTGTGATGCTGGGGCTGCTTCCGATAGTTTCCAAAAAAGCCGTCGCCGCGCTGCGCAAAAGGCGCGGCGGCTGAACCGCAAAAAAACCGGGGGAAAGAAAACAATGGCAAAATACGAATACAACCTAGTCGTCATCGGCGCCGGCTCGGCCGGGCTTGTGAGCTCTTATGTCGCCGCGGCGGCGAAGGCGAAAGTCGCGCTGGTGGAACGGCACAAAATGGGCGGCGACTGCCTCAACACCGGCTGCGTTCCTTCCAAGGCGATCATTCGCTCCGCTTCGTTTATGCGCGATGTGCGGCGCGCGCGCAAACTCGGTTTCAAACGCGCCGAGGCGGAATTTGACTTCGCCGAAATTATGCAGCGCGTGCATTCCGTCATCGCAAAAATAGAACCGCACGATTCCGTGGAACGCTACGAAAGTTTGGGCGTGGAATGCGTAAAAGGCGAGGCGAAACTGCTCTCGCCCAACGAAGTGGAAGCCGGCGGGCGCAAACTGACGACGCGCTCCATCATACTCGCAAACGGCGCGCGCCCGTTTGTCCCCCCGATAAAAGGATTGGAAAAAACCGATTACAAAACATCGGACACGATATGGGAAATACGCGAGCAGCCCAAGCGGCTGATGGTAGTCGGCGGCGGCCCCATCGGCACCGAACTCGCGCAAACTTTCGCCTATCTCGGCTCGGAAGTCACGCAGGTGGAAAGCACGGAAAGGATTTTGGTGCGCGAAGACGAAGACGCCGCAAAACTCGTGATGGAACAAATGAAAGAAGCGGGCGTGCATATAATGACAAAAGTGCGCGCGCAGGAAGTGGAAGTTTCCGAAAACGGGCAAACGCAAATGGTCCTCGCCGATGTGGACGGCGGCGAAACAACGCGCCGCCCCTTTGATTTGCTTTTGCTCGCGGTCGGGCGCGCGCCCAACGGCGACAGCATCCCCGGACTCGCCGAAGCGGGTGTTAAAGTAAACAAGCGCGGCGCGATTGAAGTGGACGAATACCTGCGCGCGGCGCAGCCGAACATTTACGCATGCGGCGACATTATCGGCTCCTATCAATTCACCCACACCGCCGGGCATGCGGCGGTTACCGCGGTCATTAACGCGCTTTCGCCGTTGCCGTTTAAGAAAAAAGTGGATTGGTCGGTCGTGCC
This sequence comes from Gammaproteobacteria bacterium, assembly GCA_020027345.1. Taxonomy (GTDB): domain Bacteria; phylum Pseudomonadota; class Gammaproteobacteria; order Tethybacterales; family Persebacteraceae; genus JAHRAH01. The sequence goes on from JAHRAH010000182.1 coordinate 33,794, forward strand.
TTGGTGCACTTTCAGCCATCCGGAAGTCGCGCGCGTCGGCTTGAACGAACAGGAGGCGAAAGCGAAAGGAATTGAATACGAGGCGGTCAAATACGGCATTGACGATTTGGACCGCGCGATAGCCGACGAAGAAGCGGAAGGTTTTGTCAAACTCGTCGCGACGCCGGGCGGCGAACTGCTGGGCGTCACCATAGTCGGCGCGCACGCCGGGGATTTGCTGCACGAATATGTTCTGGCGATGAAGCAGGGCGCGAAAATCAAGGACATACTTTCCATGATTCACATTTATCCGACACTCGCCGAAGCCAACCGTTTCGCCGCCGGCGAGTGGAACAAAAAACACCTCTCCCCGACGCTCCTCTCCCTGAGCGAACGCATAAACCGCTTCACCCGCGGCGCCTGACCGTCATTCCCGCACGGTCTCGTTACACCTCTCCAGAGGTGTAACGCAACATAAAAGAGCGGGCGTCCCCGCCCGCTCAAATTAAAATTAGGAGCGGCGTGGACGCCGCTCATGTATGCCCCGTTACAACTCTGGAGAGTTGTAACGAGAACGGTCGGGAGCGGCATCGGCAAAAACCCTTGCGCGCGATATTGCCCGGTCGCCGACTTCGGTTATCTCAATGCATAAACCGCCCAAACGCAAGCACAGCGGCGATTCGGGGAGGGCGTCCAGATATTCCAATATCAAACCGTTCAAATTGGTCGCGGAAGTTTCGGGCCAATCGGCGTCGGGCAGCAATTGCGAAAGTTGCAAAAGCGATATCGCCGCCGGCACCGAAAAACCGCCGCGCGCGTCGGGCGCGATGTTCGCCGGCATCGCCGAAGTTCCGATAATTGCGGAAGCGAAGTTTGTAAGCGTGACCATTCCCACGACGCGCCCGGCGCCGTCCACGACAAAAGCGGCGTTTATTTCGGCGCGGCGCAGTTTTTCCATCTGCCGCAAAACGGTGTCGGCGGCGGGGACAAAATGCGGCGGGCGCATCATCGCGCGCAGTTTTGCCGCGGTCATCGGCGCGTCCTTCATCGCGCGCAGCGCTTCCACGGTGTCGGCGGTGCCGGCGACGCGGTCTATCCCGCCGCGGTAGAGCGGAAGTTTGGAATGCGGAAATGCGGCGACGGCGCGGTTGATTGCATCGTCGCCGGAATCCAAATCCACCCCGCGAATGTCGCGGCGCGGCGTCATTATTTTTTCCAGCGGCATTTCGGAAAAGGCGAGAAGAGTGTCCAGCATCCGGTAATGTTCGCCGCCGCCCGCGCCGGCCGCGCGCACTGCGGAGCGCAATTCGGCGATGTTCATCGCGCCGCCCGCGCCGCCGCCGCGGTTCGCGCCAAAAAGCCAAAGCAAACCCCCGGCGAAAAAGTTTGCGACAAAAATAACCGGGCGCAAAACAACAAGCAGCGCGCGCACCATCCGCGCGCAGGCGAGGGCGATGCGCGGCGCGTGGCGAACGCCCATCACTTTCGGCGTTATCTCCCCGAAAACCAAAATCAAAAATGTGACCGCCAGCGTGGAAACAAAAACGGCGTTGTCGCCGCCGCCCGTGAGTTTGGCGACAAACACCGCGGCGGTCGTCGCGCAAACGACATTGGCGAGATTGTTGCAAAGCAAAATCGCGGCGAGCAATTCGTCAATGTTCGCCAGCAGCCCGCGCATCACGACGGCGGCGCCCACGCCCTTGTCGGCGAGATGATTCAAACGGTGCCGGTCCTGCGAGATAATCGCCGCCTCCAGCATGGAAAAAAAGCCGGAAAGCAGCAGCCCCGCCAGAAAAATCAGCGATAATCGGCCGAGGGATAGTTCCACCTTGTCCCCATAATAACGCAAACTCCGCCGCTTTTTTCGTTTTGCCGCGAAAATATTTTTCCCGCCCGCTTTTACAAAAGGCGGCTTTTCCCCCCGGCGCGAAAGCCCGAAAGCGGCGGCGCGTTTTTGCCGAAGGCGGCGACTTTGAAAAACTCGCCCATCTCCGCCGGCGAGAGAAGTTTGTTCGCCCCCGCGGCGAGGCGCGCGTATTCCGCAGCGCCGCCCTCCAAATGCGAAGCGAGCAAATCCGTTATCCCGCAGTTTATTAAAAACTGCGCCTGCGTCGCGTAACCGAGCAATTTTGCGCCGCCGCTTTCCGCCGCTTTCGCCATTGCGGAAAAATTGACATGCGCGGTTATGTCCTTTTCGCCGGGGGATTCCAGCGGGTCGGAATCCGAAAGCCCGCCGCGATGGCACATCATCGTCCCCCCAGTCCGCTGCGGATGATAATATTCGCCCGCGCCGAAACCGTAATCCAAAAACAACGCGGCGCCGCAGGAAAGCGAAGCGGCGACGGCGCGAACCATATCCTCGGCGCGCGGACATATTTCGGTCGCGTAACCCTCCGGCAAATCCGGCGGCAGTTCCGCAATCAACCGCTTGTCGCTTTTCGCAAGCGGGCGTTCGGCGAATGCAAATCCGCCGTCGTTGTTTTGCAAAACCACGCCGCGCTCCAACCACTCCCCGCCGCGTTTTCGCAAAAGGCGGAAGGGAATGCAATCCAAAACTTCGTTTGCGATGACGACCCCGCAAAACGCGCGCGGCAAATCATCGCGCCATTGCACCGGCAATCCGGCGAGGTTTTTTTTCTGCAACTCGCGCAGCGCCGGGCTGCTTTCCAAAATCGCATAACCGCCGCGCGCGCAGTCGGAAACGGAAAGCAACTGCCGCGCAAGCAAACCGTCGCCGGCGCCGATTTCCAAAACGCCGCCGCCGCTGGAATGCAGTATTTGCGCGAGTTGCCCCGAAAGCGCCCCGGCAAAAAGCGGGCTGACCGCCGCCGCCGTCGCAAAGTCCCCGCCAAAACAAACGCGCCCGGAACCATAAAAACCGCATTCCGCATCGTGCTGAACAATGTCCAAGTAACGGTCAAAGCGCAGCCACCCCCCCCCCCCGCAATCGCCGCCGCCGCCCGCGAATATGTCCCCCCCCCAGCCCTCCCCATCAAAGATGGAGGGGGGGTTAATTTGTTTTTTCTTTGACATTTAATATCCCCCCCATCCTTGACGGAAACAGAGTCATCCCCCTCCCCATCTTTGACAGGAACAGCGTCATCCCCCCCCCCATCCTTGATGGAAACAGAGTCATCCCCCCCCCATCTTTGACAGAAAGAGAGTCATACCCCCCCCCCATCTTTGATGGGGGGGGCGGGGGGGGGGAATCCCCCGCAAGCATCCCCCAACTCCTGCATATTTTCATACAATGCAAGCGATTCCGGATTCGCCAATGCCGCGCGGTTTTTCGGCGCGACACCGTGAATAATATCGCGCACGACGCTCTCGCTTATTTTCCCCGAACG
>JAHRAH010000184.1 GCA_020027345.1 Gammaproteobacteria bacterium
GCCAAAATCCGCCGACACCCCTCCTCAATCCGCAGCACCATCTTCTCAAACCCCGCCTTCCCCCCGTAGTAGGGATCGGCGACATCCCGCTCGTCAAACATCAGCAACTCCGCCCGGCAACCCTCCGGCGCAGCCGCCCGCAACGCCCGCAGGTGTTCGCGCGCCATCGCATAAATCCGCCCGAAGCGAAAGAAATCGTCCCCCCGCACTTGCCGCGCGCGAATCCCGCCGAGGTCGTAACCGTGCGCCAGCGCCGCCGCCGCCGCCCGCGAATCCGCCGGCTCGCCGGCGTGCCAGTCGCCGATGCCCGCCGAATCCGCCAGCCACTCCCCGCCGCTTTCCGCCGCCGCCAACTTGCGAAAGACCGCCTCCGCCGTCGGCGAACGGCAGATATTCCCCGTGCACACAAACAACACCGAACGCGAAACGGCAACACCGTCAACACCGTCACCGTCATCCCCGCGCGCGGGCGTTTTCGTTTTTGTCACTGTTGTCATTTTCCGTTTTCCTTCCGCCACAACTTCCCCTCGCGCAGTTCCCAAAAACGCCCGGCGCGCGCGAGCAAATGCGAATCGTGCGTTGCCGCTATCAGCGCCATCTTCCGCCGCGCGCATTGCGAGAGCAGCAAATCAAAAACCGCGTCGGCGTTGCGCCGGTCCAGATTCCCCGTCGGCTCGTCCGCAAGAACGCATTCCGCCCCGCCGCAAAGCGCGCGCGCAACAGCCACCCGCTGCCGCTCCCCGCCCGAAAGCGCAGCCGGACGCTTTTCCGCAAACTGCGCCATCCCCGTTTGCGAAAGCAAATCGCGCGCAACAGTCAACGCCCGCGAACGATTTTCGCCGCGAATCAAAAGCGGCATCGCAACATTTTCCGCCGCCGTAAATTCCGGCAACAGCAAATGAAACTGAAAAACAAAACCCAGCCGACGGTTGCGCAACTTCGCCAATGCCGCGCCCGAAAGCGCAAACAAATCCTCGCCGCCGACGGCAACAGTCCCCGCGTCGGGAATGTCCAAACCGCCGAGCAAATGCAAAAGCGTCGTCTTCCCCGAACCGGAAACGCCGGCCACGACCGCCGCCTCGCCCGCAGAAACAGTCAAATCCAAATCCGAAAGAACTTCCTGCCGCGCGCCGCCGATGCGATACGACTTGCAAAGCCCGCGGCAAACAACCGCCGCCGAAACACCGTTACCGACACCGTTACCGTCGCCGATACCGTTATTATTCATACCGCAAAGAATCCGCCGGAGAAGCCGCGCCGCTCCGCCACGCCGGCCAAACCGCAGCCAAAACCGAAAGCGCAAAAGCCACCGCCGCAACCGTCAACACATCCGAAACAACAATCCGCGAAGGCAATCCCCCCAGTTGATAAATGTCCCCCGGAAAAAGCGAACTATCAAACCATTCCTCCAACTTCGCCACAATCGCCCCGGCATTAATCGCCAACGGTATCCCCGCCAACACTCCCCCCAAAACCCCAACCCCGCCGATAATCGCGCCCTGCAATAAAAACACCCGCGCAATCGCCCCGCCGCCCGCGCCCATCGCCCGCAGTATCGCAATGTCCCCGCGCTTGTTGCGCGTCATCGTCACCAATGCCGAAACAATATTAAACGCCGCGACCGCAATTATTAAAGTGAGAATGACAAACATCACCCGCTTTTCCAAAGCAAGCGCGCGAAACAAACTGCCGTGGCTGCTCGTCCAGTCGTGCAAATACACATCGTCGCGCAACTGCGAAAGTTCCTCGCGCAATTCCGGCGCGGCGAATATGTCCGAAGTTTTCAAGCGCAGCGAAGTAACGCGCCCGCCGGTGCGGTATATTTTTTGCGCGTCCGCAATGTGAATGTAGGCGAGACCGGCGTCGTACTGATATACCTCCGCCGAAAAAACCCCCGCAACAGTCACCCGCCGCAAACGCGGCAGCAACCCCGCCGCCGTCAGCCGCCCGCGCGGGGCGACAATAATCAATTCGTCCCCGATATCGCGCCGCAAATCCGCCGCCAGCCGCGCGCCCAAAACAATCCCGAATCCCCCCGCACGCAGCGCGCCAAAGTCCCCCCGCCGCATCTGCGCGCCCACCCCGCCAATTTGCAATTCATCCTCCGGCTCCACCCCGCGAATCAAAGCGCCCTTCACCACCTCGCCGGCGACAAGCAACCCCTGCTCCTGCACGCTCGGCGCCGCCGCCAAAATCCGTGCGTCGCGCAAATACTCCCCCGCAACCGCGCGCCAGTCCGCAAACCCCCCCGCGGAAGAAACCGCCTCCAAATGCGAAGCCACCGACAAAATCCGCCCGCGAAGTTCGTGCTGAAACCCGCTCATCACGGCAAGAACGACAATCAAAGCCGCCACCCCCAGCGCAATCCCCAACGCCGAAAGCGCCGCAACAAACGAAACAAACCGGTCGCGCCCCCCCGCCAGCGCATACCGCAACCCCACAAAAACTTCAAACGGCACGGCGCGCATATTCTACCAGCCAACAAGCGCCGCCGGGCAGCCAAAGCCCCCCGTTTGCAAATCCGCCCCCTTGTGCTATCATTGCCGACAGGGAATGAAGGGGGCAGCAAACTCGTGCAAACGATAAATCTCGCGGTGGAAAACCCGCCGCCGGACGCCCTCGCCCAAACGCCCGCCAAAATCGCCGCCGTCAGGGACGAACTCCGCGAGGAATACGACAAACAAACCCGCACACCGTGGATAGTCGCCTATTCCGGCGGCAAGGATTCCACGCTGCTTTTGCAGTTGGTCGTGCAAACGCTCCTCGCCCGCCCGCCGGAACAAAGGAGGCGGCATGTGCATGTCATCGCAAACGACACGATGGTGGAATCGCCCCTCGTGATGGCGCACCTGAAACAAAGCATCGCCGCCGTCCGCAAAATGATTGCCGACGGCGGCTTGCCGATGTCGGCGACGGTTACGCAACCGTGCATTGACCAAACCTTTTGGGTCAATGTCATCGGGCGCGGTTATATCCCCCCCACGCGCTCTTTCCGCTGGTGCACCGACCGGATGAAAATCCGCCCGACCACCCGCCAGATAAAGCGGCTTACCGCCGCCCATCGCCGTTCCATTCTGCTGATAGGCACGCGCAAAAGCGAATCCGCCAGCCGCCGCCGGCGAATGGAAAAACACCAGCGAAACGGCAACAGCCGCTTCAACCCCCACAGCCAAATAGAAAACTGCCGCGTGTTTTCGCCCATCGCCGAACTCACCGACAACGAAGTGTGGGCGATTTTGATGCAGTCGCGCCCGCCCTGGGGCGGCACCCACCGCCAACTGATAACCCTATACCGCAATGCCCGCGGCGGCGAATGCCCCCTCGTGCTGAGCAAAAGCGACGCCCCCTCCTGCGGCAGCACTTCGCCGCGCTTCGGCTGCTGGACATGCACCGTCGTCAAGAAAGACCGCAGTTTGTCCGGGCTGGTGGATTCCGGCTTTGACGAGTTTGAACCGCTGATGGACTTCCGCAACTGGCTGCTGGAACTGCGGGAGGACGAAATGAACCGCCTCCCTTTCCGCCGCGACGGGACAATGAAATTCCGCGAAACCGACGGCTCCCGCGTCCGCGGCCCCTTCCGAATGGAAGTGCGCCGCAAGATTTTGCGCCGGCTGCGGAAGTTGGAAAAGGAAACCGGCAAGCAACTCATCACCCCCAACGAAATGCTCGCCATAGACGGCATTTGGCAGCGCGACGAGTTTTACTACGACGCTCGCGACGAGTTTATGCGCTCGGCTGGCATCCCCGTCGCCGCCTGAACATGTCCGAGCATATCAACGCCAAGGATAAAACTTTGGCGCAATTGTTGCAACAAGGACGATTTGTCGTCCCGCCCCGACAGCGCCATTACGATTGGGATATCGTCAATGTGCAGGCGATGCTGGAAGATGTGGAGGAAGCCGCCGAAAAGAAGCGCTCCTGCCACTTTCTGGGAACGATTATGCTGATTCCCCAAAAGCCCGGCGTGTGGGAAATTAACGACGGGCAGCAAAGGGTCGTTACTTTTCTGCTGATTTGCGCGTGGCTTTGCCGCGCCTATGCCGAATCCGGCGACGACCGCACGGTGTCGCAGATGCTGCAATTGTTGTTTGACTTGGACAACATGCACAAAAAAACGCTGGATGACGCGGACAACCTCACCCCGCGAGTGACGCCGCCGAGTATGGACCAGCATAATTTTCTCCTGTTGATTCGGGGCGGCATTGTCGGAGCCAATGGCAAAATGACGGCGGCATGGGATGCGATTGAGGAATTTTTTAACGCGCCGCACCGTCAAGACCAGCAGTGGCAGGAAAAGTTTACGGACTTCCTGCTCACCAAATTGCTGGTGGTGGAAATTGAGGTAGACAAAACTCTTGACCCCAACGCGGTTTTTGAGGTTCTCAACTATCGCGGCAAACACTTGGAGGATGTGGATTTAATAAAAAACCACATTTTCTCTTTCTTCAACGCCTCCGGCGAGGAGGCGAGAATGGAGACCGTCGAGAGAAACATGAAGTCGGTTTACGCCGCATTCCGCGACATAAGGACGGTGTCCTCCTATGTGCGATGCCACCTGCAAATGGAGTGCGGGTTTTTGCGCGGCGGCAAAAACCAGTTTTACCCCGATGTTAAAAAGCGCGTTGCCGAAAACGGCAATGAAGAGAGCCAGCGCGACCTCGTCTTTGACTTGACGGCCAAACTGGCGGAAACGAGGAAAATTTTGCTGTTCCAAACAATAACCAGGCCGTCGTTGCACGACGACTATTTGGAGCAACTGATAACAAGTTCGGGGGGGGGCAAAAGCATCCGGAACATCCGGAATTACCTGGGCGACTTGCGCGGGTATTCAATCGCCCATCCGGCGATTTTTGCCCTGCTGTGCTTGTACGCGGCGGCGAAAGAAAAGAATAAGAAATCGCACGCCAAATTCGCCAACAAGGGGTGCCAATTTCTTTCGTCCTACCTGCAAAGGGTCGCGCACACCCAGGGCAGTTTTCGCCCATCGTCGTATGAAGTGGAGTTGGCAGAATTGGCGCAAAGCGTCGGGGCGGGGGAATGCGCCTCCCCGGATGACTTTTTGGCGGCACTGAAAGAGTGCCCCGCCGCCGATTTGATAACCGGCCCCAACTACACGGAGCAGATGAAAACAATCATGTACCGCTCCACCAGCAAAGCCAAATACATTTTGGCGCGCATCGTGGAATACCAGCAGCGGGACATCGCGTTCAAGGACGCGCACATCACCGTGGAGCATGTCCTCCCCAAGGGGGACATCCATCACATCGCCCAGGGTTGGGCGGCGTTCAACGACGAAGACCGGCAAAAATACACCGACCGGCTCGGCAATCTCACTATTCTGCACAGGGGCGACAACAAGCCGCAGGAGAAGCACAACCGGAATTTCGCCGCCAAAAAACCCATCTACGAGCGTTGCTCCTACAAGATGACGACCGCCCTGTGCGATTACGACGACTGGACGCCGAAGGCAGTGGAAAAGCGTCAGGCGGGGCTGGCCAAAATCGCCGCCGAAATCTGGAATTTCAAGTAAAATGAGCGGCATGCAACGGCCAAAATTTCCGCTTCGGCGCATTCATATTGAAACCCGCGCCCCGGACGCACCCGGCTTGTATGGCTTTTGGTGCCGGACGAACGGCAAGTGCATTTATGTCGGCAAAGCCGAAAAGCAGACCATAAAAGCCCGCCTCCGGCAGGAGTGGGCGAACAGCCACAACAAGACGCTGAAAATGTGGATTTCCGCCTTTGGTAATTTTCTGGACTTCTGCTACCTGCCCGTGTCGCAGCGTGGTAAAATTGACCGCATGGAGACCATGCTGATTCGGGCGTGGAATCCGGAAGCCAACATCCGAAAGAAAGGGTAAAACCATGGCAACCACTGTCGCCGCAATGAAGGGGAAACTCGGCAGCACGGAGTACTTCGTGCTTGCAATGAAGGCCAAGTTGCTGGCCGAAAAGGGCATCATTCCCTCCGAAATGGAGGACTGGCCCAACATGTCTCTGGAAGAGCGCGAGCAACGCGCCCTGAATCTGACTCGCGTCAAAAACCAAATCGCCCCTTATTTGATGCGGGACAAAGACCGGTTTTTCGGGGCTATCATTCTGGCGGGCAAGAATCTCAAACCCGAAGATTTCGAGCCGCTCGGCAAGATAGCCACCGAGGGACTCCCCCGGCTGTACCAAACGCAAACCGACTTGATGGGTTTCTTGACCCTGCAGGACGGCGTTGTTCTGATTCCGCTGGACGGGCAACACCGCCTGAAAGCACTGCAGCTCGCCATTGAGGGTAGGGACAAGGACGGCAAAAAAATTGGCGGACACCTTCCCCCCAATTTGTCGCTCGCCAACGAGGACATCACTGTCATGCTCATTCCTTACGACGCCAAAAAGGCGCGGAAGATCTTTACCAAGGTCAACCGTTACGCCAAGCCGACCACGACGGGGCAAAATTTGGTGATGGATGACGACGATATTATTGCAATCTTGTCGCGCATGGTGGCTGATGATATTAATATCATTGGGGGGCGGCTCGTCAAATACACGAGCAATACCCTGAACGACAAAGAGGGAAATTATTTCACCACACTGGCCACCATTGCCGAGTGCAATGTTGCCATTTGGGATGCAAATTTCCCGGGAAAACTCAATCGCACCGAACCGCTTGAAGACCGCAATACGCGGACGCTTTTTGAGGAAAAAGTGCGGGATACCTGGGGATTTCTCGTGGAGAACATTGACTTGTTTGCCGACGCTTTGGTGGACAAGGAGCCCTCCGGAGACAACAAGCGAACGGAAATCCGCGAAAACTTTTTGCTCGGCAAGCCTGTTCCGCAGGTTTGCCTGGTGAAGGCGTTTGTCCGCCTGACAAGCGGGAAGATGACGGCGAGGCAAGCCGCCGCCAAATTGAATGCCGTTGCTTGGAACAAAAACGCCAAACTTTGGGACCGTGTGTTAATGTCCGGCGGAAAAATCCTGCACAAAAACAAAGGGTTGGCGACCGACCTTCTTTGTTATATGGCGGGCGAACCGTTGGACAAAGCGCGCGAAAAGAAGTTGCTGGATGCCTACCGCATCGCCCACGGCGATGCGAAAAAGCAACTCCCCGACCGGTTGAAATAAGCGGCTTTTTCGCCATTAAAAACTGTCGCCCCGCCCCGCTTTGCCGGGGCAAGGGTGACAGTTGGCACGGGACATTTCCAAAAAAAAGCCCCGGGGTGCTCTTGTTGCCAAGAGGACCCCGGGGGAGGTTAAAACAAGCGCCTCGCAAGACGCTTGGGGGGATTATACGGCAACACCCGCCGAAAGTCCAATTCATCATCTCCGCCCTGCCCCGTTGCCGCCGCTGTTTAGATGCGGGGGTTACCGTCCGGGCGCGGGCGGGGGTTGAACTTTGGGGGGCGGGGAGTATAATCTTAATTGAGATGGAAACGGCTGTTGTTAATTTTTCGCAGTTTTCGGGGCTGGCCGACGGGGATTGCGCGGGGCGCATTGCGGCGGCGCGGGGGCGGCTGGGGGAGCGCGCGGTTTTGCTGGCGCATCATTACCAGCGCGCCGATGTCTACCGCCACGCCGACCTCACCGGCGATTCGCTCAAACTCTCGCGCCTCGCCGCGCAAACCGAAGCGGAGGTTATCGTTTTTTGCGGCGTGCATTTTATGGCGGAGGTCGCCGACATTCTCAGCAGCGAGCGGCAGACCGTCGTCCTCCCCGACCTCGCCGCCGGCTGTTCAATGGCGGATATGGCATCGCTGGCGAAAGTGGAGCGCGCGTGGCGCGAACTCGGCGAAGTGCTGGACGCCGACGAGGAAATCACGCCCGTCACCTACATCAATTCCGCCGCCGACCTCAAAGCGTTTTGCGGACGGCACGGCGGCATTGTTTGCACTTCCAGCAACGCCGCGGATATTTTGCGCTGGGGTTTTGCGCGCCGCCCGAAGGCGCTTTTTTTCCCCGACCAGCATCTGGGTCGCTGGACGGCGCGCACGATGGGAATCGGCGCGGACGAAATTGCGGTTTGGGATTTTGACCGCCCGCTGGGGGGGCTGAGCGAAAGCGAAATACGCCGCGCAAAAATGCTTTTGTGGAAGGGCTTTTGCTCGGTGCATCAAATGTTCCGCCCCGAACACATTCGCAAGTTTCGCGGGGAGCATCCGGAGGGTTTTGTCATCTCGCATCCGGAATGCTGCGAGGAGGTTTGCGAGTTGTCGGATTATGTCGGCTCCACCGAATACATCATAAAAACGATAGCCGCAGCGCCGGCGAACACGCGCTGGCTGGTCGGCACGGAATTGAATTTGGTGCAGCGCATCAGCCGCGAGTTCGCGCCCGAAGGAAAAGTCGTCAAGTTTATGTCGCCGATGGTTTGCATGTGCAGCACGATGGCGCGCATAGACCCGCAGCATTTGGCGTGGTGTTTGGAATCCCTCGCCAACGGCGAGATTGTCAACCGCATTAAAGTCCCCGCGGAAGACGCCGCGCACGCAAAAACCGCGCTGGAAAGAATGCTCGCCTACTAATCACTGTCATTCCCGCGAAAGCGGGAATCCATACGGTTTTTCCTTCTTTCGCTGCTTTCGGGGCGCAATAGAATTCGGCTTTTGCGCCGGGATTGTATGGATTCCTGCTTTCGCAGGAATGACGGGTTAATTTGAGCGGGCGAGGACGCCCGCTATCATTGGCACCGTTACACCTCTGGAGAGGGAAATGTAACATTTCGTGGAGCTTTTGGGTTTCTTTTTTTCAAGCGGGATAAGGATTTGAGGGGTGTTTTGGCGGTAGATTACTGACCCGTTTCAGTAATCGGAGGA
>JAHRAH010000001.1 GCA_020027345.1 Gammaproteobacteria bacterium
ATACCGTCACAACCGGTTTCAGCGGCGCGACGGTTTATGAGGGAAATATTACAGCGACGGCGAGGAGGGCGCCCGAAGCAAATCGGAACAGGTTGATATGGCTTTCGCCGGTGGAGCAGGCGGTGACGGCGGCGAACGGAATAGCGGTGTTTACCGGGGAGAGAAACACGCACGGATGGAATTTCCCGCGTTATGTCGGCGGCGGTTCTCCGCCTTATGACGCGCCGACCGGCGATTTGGATCTTGTCCCGCGGACGGTGACTGTCGGCAATTTGACGGTTACCGAGATGACGATGACGATGACTGCTACGGTCGCGCCGGATTCGTCCGCTGTCGCTTTTGCCGGCTTTGAAAAACTAATTGTCATTCCCGCGAAAGCGGGAATCCAGTCATACTTGCGACGGCAACCGTCCCCGGCATTAGCGGTTGGGCTTGGTTCTTTCTGGATTCCCGCTTTCGCGGGAATGACAAGGGGGGAGGGAATGACAAGGTGTTGCGGGCGCATTTCACTTCCTTCACTCTCTCCACCCCCCCGGAGTTTGCCGTCCCCATCTGCCGATGGGGACGGCACACTCCGACCCCCCCCCCGCAAGCGGCGGGGGGTATAGTTGATTGGAGCGGGCGGGGGTGCTTGGTATTGTCAGCCCCGCGTCCTCTCTTGTCATTTCCGCGAAAGCGGGAATCCAGCCGTACTTGCGACGGCAACTGTTCACGGCATTAGCGGTTGGGCTTGGTTCTTTCTGGATTCCCGCTTTCGCGGGAATGACAAATTAACCGCAATGACAAATTTGCCGAATGACAAATTTGCCGAATGACAAATTTGCGGAATGACAAATTTGCCGGATGACGGATTAGTCGTAAGGGCAGAAAACGGGGTTGGAGGAAATGTGGACGGTTTTCATCCGCGTGTAGTGGTGGATGGTTTCCCTGCCGTTTTCGCAACCGATGCCGGATTGTTTGAATCCGCCGGCGGGGAGTTCCACCGGATACAGGTTGTAATCGTTTATCCAGCAAACGCCCGCCTGCAAAGCGGCGGCGACGCGGTGGGCGCGGTTTAAATCATTGGTAAAAACCGCCGACGCCAAACCGTATTCGCTGTCGTTCGCGCGCGCTATCGCCTCTTCCTCTTCGTCAAAAACCAGCAGCGACATCACGGGGCCGAAAATCTCCTCGCGCACATGCGGCATATCGTCGGCGCATTCGTCAAACACAGTCGGTTCCACAAAAGCGCCCTTCGCCAATGCGGCGTCTTTCGGAACGCCGCCGCCGCAAAGCAGTTTTGCGCCGGACTCTTTGGCTTTCGCAATATAGGACAAAACTTTTTGCCGGTGTTCCTCGCTTATCAGCGCGCCGATTTGCGTTTGTTCGTCCTGCGGATTGCCGAGTTTCAGTTTTGCGACCCGCGGCAAAAGCAGCCGCGTGAATTCGTCTTTAATATCGCGGTGCAAAAAAACGCGGGTGCAGTTTGAACAAACTTCGCCCTGCGTGTAAAAGTTTCCGACCATCGCCGCCGACACCGCGGCGGGAATGTCGGCGTCCGCAAAAACAATAAGCGGCGACTTCCCGCCGAGTTCCAGTGTTACCGATTTGAGCGTGCCGGCGGCGTCGCGCATCACTTCTTTTCCCGTGCATATTTCGCCGGTGAGCGACACTTTAGCAATTTGCGGATGACGGCTCAGCATCGCCCCGGTTGCGCCGTCGCCGTGCACGACATTAAAAACCCCCGGCGGCGCCCCCGCTTCGCTGATGATTCCGGCGAGCGCCGCGGCCGTAATCGGCGAGAGTTCGGCCGGCTTAAAAATCATCGCGTTGCCGCAGGCGAGCGCCGGGGCTATCTTCCACGACGCGACTTGCAGCGGATAGTTCCACGCGCCGATGCCGGCGCAAACGCCGAGCGGTTCGCGCCGCGTATACGAAAAAACGCCGTTGCCCGCGATGTGTTCGCCGCCTATCGCCGCGGCAAGTCCGGCGTAATATTCAAAACAATCCGCGGCCATATTAATGTCCGCGCTTTTGGATTCGGTTATCGGCTTGCCGGTGTCCAGCGTTTCCATCGCCGCCAGTTCGTCGTTGCGCGCGCGCAGAATGTCCTGCGTTTTACGCAGCACCCGCCCGCGCTCGGCGCCGGAAAGCGCGGACCATTCGGCAAAACCCTTTTGCGAAGATTCCACCGCGCGGTTAATGTCCTCTTCATCGGCAAACTGCACCGCGCCGAGTTCCTCGCCCGTCGCGGGGTTGTAGTTTGCAAATGCGCGCCCGCTTATGGCGTCGCAATATTCGCCGTGTATGAAAAGCCGGACGGCGTCCTTCATCCCCGCAGTCCCCCCGCTGCAAACCCCGTCATTCCCGCGAAAGCGGGAATCCACACGGACATTCCTTTTTCGCCGGCCTTATATGGATTCCCGCTTTCGCGGGAATGACGAAATCGCTCAGGCCCCAAACCACCAGCGCTCGGCGCTTTTGTGGCCGTCGGCGGGCCAGTTGGAGGCGATATTCGGGCCCGTCTCCACGCGGTTGTTGTTCGCAAAAACATAATTCGCGTAGAGCAAAGTCGGCACCCCGCCCTCGTTGTGGCAGAGATCCTGCATTTCGTAATACATTTCCCGCCGCTTTTTCGTGTCCAGTTCCGAGCGCGCCGCGACCAGCAATTCGTTAAACCGCTTGTGCTTCCAGCGGCTGTCGTTCCAGTCGCCGCCCGCAGCGTAGGCCACGGTAAACATCAGGTCTTCCGTCACCCGCCCCGACCAAAAGCACATGCACCACGGCTTCACCCGCCAGATATTGTCCCAGTAGCCGTCCGAGGGTTCGCGCACGACATCAATGTCAATCCCGCAGGCCTTCGCGCTTTGCTGCCACAAAATCGCGGCGTCCACCGCGCCCGAAAAAGCCGCGTCCGCAGCCGACAACTTCACTTTCAGCCGACCGTCAACACCCGCTTTTTTCAGATGGTGTTTCGCCCGTTCGGGGTCGTATTCGCGCTGCGGCAGGTCCGTGTTGAAGTAGGTGTTCGCCGGCGTAATCGGAATGTCGTTGCCGCGCAGCCCGTGCCCGAAAAGCACCTTGTCCAGCACTTCCTGCCGATTCACCGCATATTTGAGCGCAAGCCGGATGTCGTTGTTGTCAAAGGGCGGAGTGTCCACCAGCATCGGCGCGGTGTAATGCTGCGTCCCCGTCGTTTCCAGCACGCGCAAACTTTTATTGCGCGCGAGCAGATGCGCGGTTTTCAAATCGCAGCGGTTCATCGCGTCAATCTCGTCCGACACCAGCGCGTTTGTGCGCGCGGTCGTGTCGTTGATGCCGAGCAGTTCCACTTCGTCAAAATGTCCGCGCCCCGACTTCCAGTAGTTCGGATTGCGCGCGCCGACAAAGCGCACACCCGGCTCGTACTCGCGAATCACAAAAGGACCGGTGCCGTTGCCCGAACTCCAATCCACCCCGCCGCTCTCCGTCGCCGGCATGATCCGGTAGTGGTAGTCGCTCAGAATAAACGGGAAATCCGCGTTGCCGCTCTCCAGCGTGAACACGACCGTGTTGCCGTCCGCCCGCAAATCCGTCACCGGATTCAAGTAGGACTTCGCCCCCGACTGCGTCTCGCCCCGGTGGTGGTTGATGGAAGCGATGACATCCTTCGCTTTCAGCGGGCGACCGTCGTGAAACTCCACGCCGCCGCGCAGTTTGAAGCGCCACACTTTCGCGTCGGGGCTGCTCTCCCAACTCTCGGCGAGCTCGCCGATGACTTGCGAATCGTGCGTAACCTCCGTCAGCGCGTTGCCCACGATATTGTTGACCTGCTGCATGTGGAAGTCCGTCGTCAGCGCCGGGTCCAGCGTGTCCGTCGTGCTCGCCCCGCTCATCCCGTGGCGGAAGCGCCCGCCCGAACGCGGCGTCGCCGCCAGCGCCGAAGCGCCA
This sequence comes from Gammaproteobacteria bacterium, assembly GCA_020027345.1. GTDB lineage: Bacteria > Pseudomonadota > Gammaproteobacteria > Tethybacterales > Persebacteraceae > JAHRAH01. Next base: position 3,910 of record JAHRAH010000001.1, read on the forward strand.
AACAGCGAAACCGCCACCGGCGCCGCCAGCCCCAGCCGCGCCGCGTTGCGTATGAAATCGCGCCGCGACCACCCGCGCTTTTCGGCATCGGCGACAAACCGCGAAATATCCTCTTTCTTCATTTGCTCTCCTCCATCGGGAATTCGTGGAATATCATACCACAACCCCGCCCCCTCCCCGCATAACAAATTTCAATAACGATATGCCCCCCTGCTCCTTATTATTAACCCCCCCCCCATCTCCGATGGGGGGGGTT
>JAHRAH010000021.1 GCA_020027345.1 Gammaproteobacteria bacterium
CAAAATACCGCAGGATTTACAAAGGAACACTAATCGGCGCGGGGGGATTCACGCCAAAAAGCGCGGCGCGCGCAATCGCAAAAGGCGATTACGACATCATCGCTTTCGGCAGATGGTTTTTGTCCAACCCCGATTTGCCGGAACGGTTGCGGCTGGGGCGCGATTTGAATGTCTATCACCGTCCCGCTTTCTACGGCGGCGGCGAAGAAGGTTACACCGACTATCCTTCGTGGGACGAAATACAAAACCCGCCGCAATACGAATTAATGCCGCAATCCCAAATAGGCGCAAGTTTAAAACAAGCGAAAAAGAAATAACCGTCGTTCCCGCGAAAGCGGGAATCCAGACCAAATTAGAAAATACCCGCAAAAGCGGGTATCCAACCGGACGCGTGGATTCTGGATACCCGCGTTCGCGGGTATTCCTTAGTAAGGCCTGGATTCCCGCTTTCGCGGGAACGACGGGGGGGGGGACAATTCCGAGTCCCTCCCCGCCGCCCGCCGCAACCCCCAACCGTGTCATTACCGCACTCCTCTTTTACCCCCTCCATCTTTGATGGGGGGGGGCATTCCCGCACCCCGATAAAAAGGCGGGAATCCCCTCCCCGCGTCATTGCCGTCAGCCGCAATTCCCAAACCGCGTCATTCCCGCTTTTTTCCAGAGGCGGGAATCCAGCGAATTAAAATCCCAAAGCAAAATATGCTACAATTCCCCCGATGCGTAATACACAAAAAACCGTTGCGCTGACAATCATAGCCGCCCCGCTTTCGCCAACGGTTACCCCATTCGCGGACGGCAAAACGAAAACGCCGCCTGCTGCCGCCCAAATCCTCGCGGAATGGACGGCGGAAAAAGACAATGCCCATGTCTGATTGGAAAAAACTCGTGCGCCGCAATTGGGGCTGGCTGACCGCGGTCGCGTCCGCTGTGTTTACGACAATAGTCGCTTTTTGTTCCCGCGGCTCCGTCATTTTTGATATTGCGGCAAAAATTTTTAACAACAAGGCGGAATCCGACCGTCACTTGGACCAACGCTTCATAGCCGCATCCGAATTGATGGCAAAAGAAACCAAAGACGGGGCTCCGGTCATTGCCGCCTGTGTCAACGGCATTCTGATTATGCAGGAATTGGCGGACAGCGACCCGGGGCGCTTTGGCGCGACAGTTATCCGCAATATGGTCGCTTACATTACTGACAACAAGCGCAAAACGGCGATAAAAGAAGAGAAAGCGGATAAATATCGTTTTTTGGGCAACGATGTCAAAGCCGCTTTTTTGGCAATAGACCAATTGCTCGGCAAGCACGGCAAAGAATTGCTTGGCGTGTCCGACGAAGACCTGGATTTTTCTCACCGTGAGTTTTCCGGCCTGGATTTAAGCGGAGGTCAAGTAAGGGGCTTACGGCATTTTATGTGGAAGTATGTCAAATTTGAACATGCATATTTGGACGGTGCGGATTTTCGCGGCGCAAATTTAGAGGGCGCGCAATTTGTCGGCGCATCTTTGATTGGCGTGAATTTTCGCGGAGCATGTTTGAATGGCGTAAAATTATGGAAAACGCAATTGCATGGCGTGAATTTTTCGTGGGCGGACTTGCGCTATGCGCAATTGTCCGACATTCCTTATGGCCGACCATCGGCAATTTACGGAGGGACCGATTTTTCGGATGCCGAATTTGATTCTTTGCCGGCGTCCATGACGGATGAAATGCACAAAAATGTGTGGCACACCAATCAAAGCGCATTAAAAGAAATCAAACAACGCGCCGATTACGCTGATTGGGGGTTGGCTAACGAGGAATGCATCGCGGTGGTTATCGGTGTTTTGCGAAATTTTTCCGAAAGAGATAAGACGGATTTGCATAAGAGAGACAGAGAATGGGTGCGCGCTTATCAAATCCGAAAGGAAGCGCGATGCGCGCTAGTCGCCGGACAGTTAGAGGATCTTCCAGAGGATTGGCGAATTTGGATTATGGAAACCGATCCCGAGACAGGGCGTCATCCCAGGGATGACCGGGATTAATATTGGCGTTTTTGTCCGATAATTTCATTTCTGCGCCTAATGAGCTTTGCCCTGCGGGTTAGCGGCCTTCGCGCTTCCGCAGGAATTTTGTCACTTCGGCATTTTCGCCGTGCAAGCGTTCAGCAATGTCCGCTGCTGATTCGCCATTTTCATTTTTCAAATTAACATCCGCGCCGGACTCAATAAGCGCAGTTATTGCGCACCCACTTAACGCCGTCATCGCGCCTCCATTTATGTCTAAATTTTCCTCTTCTAACCCCAAAAAAAGCGGCGTCTTGCCATATTTGTCCGCCCGATTGATGTCCGCACCAGCTTCGGCAAGCGCGGTTATTGCGTTTGCCTGTTCCGCCCATGCCGCTTCATGTAACGGCGTCCAGCCACTTTTGCCCGTTTGATTTACATCCGCACCGGTTTGCACCAGAGCCCGCACGACGCCGCTTGGGTTTGGATTATACGCAGCCCAATGCATGGGGTACTGTCTTGGAGACGGGTTTGACCACCATGCCGGATTCTGAGCATTAACATTGCCTCCGGACGCCGCCAAAGCGCTTATCACTTCAGGATTCGGGCAGAATCGGGCGGCCCAATGGATGGGCGCACCAAAAAAATCACCGCCTCGGTCGTTGTGATTGATTTTGCCGACATCGGCGGGCGTGGCAGTTTTCCAATTCACGCCAAAGCATACACCCGCGCCCGTGTCGCAGGTATAGCCGCCGGCTTCTCTTAATTCATCGGCCACCGCGCTACGGTCCTCGTCACGAATCGCGATGTCAAGAGGAGTTTCTCCCCGGTTATTTAATTCATTAACATCCACATGTTTCATCAACACTTTCACAACCTCGGGGTCATGGCAATTTGCCGCCGCATAATGGAGTATGCTTTCTTTTTGATCTCCATATACCAAGGGTGCGCCCCCGCAAATGAACCCGTCAACAACAGCTGCGTTGCCATGGGCAACCGCGAACTGCAACGGTGTGCAATACTCTGGCCCCATAATATAGGGGTCAATGTCTGGTATGCTGTAAACAGAAACTTCTTGATTCCAGTCAATCCCCTCGTCGGGCATTATTCCGCCGGGTACAAAAATGCACAATTCGGCAATCTCGCGCGCGACTTCCGAAGAAAACACATTTACTGCCATCCAACAGGCGCATTCAGCATCCGGCAACGCACATCCCGCATTATGCAATCCGCTTATTGCCTCTATATTGTTATGCGTTGCCGCTGTCATAATCGGGGTGGATTCCCACTGAAATACCATTTCCCCCAAATTTGCCCCGGCCCTTTTCAACGCCCGAAAGATCTCATACATTTCGGAATGCGTGTTGTATGCCGCCGCGGCATGAACGGCCGCCTGAATGGCTGTCTTGCCATCCTTGGTTGTTTGCGCCAAATTCACGCCGGCCTCTATAAGAGCCTCAATTACTTTCGGGTTTTTGCTGTATGCCGCGGCCATTTGGAGGGCGGTCGTGCCGTCTTCTGCCGTTTCTTTGGCGACCATCGCCGCCAATTGAGGAGGGACGGTTTCCCAATTCACGCCAAAGCGCACGGACGGCTTGTCGCTCTCTTCCGTTACGGGAATTTTCTGTCGGGTTTTAAAATTAGCGACTCGCCTTTCGCGCACTGTGGTGAGGACGGCGGCGACCGCTTCTTTGGGCGGAATGTTGAACCATTCCCCGGCGGTTTGATTTTTGGCAAATTCCTTATGGAGTTTTTGCTCCACTGTGTGTTTGCCCTCGTCCAGAGGAACGAGAATCTCCGGCACAACTTTGGCGATGCCTGCGGTGTTGCAGGCGCTTTGGATTTCCTTGAAGCGCCGCGCGAAATTGTCGGTCAAGCCGATTTTCACTTTGCCGTCGGCGGGATTACTGACCACATAAACGCCGCCGCATTCGCGCAGGGCGGTTTGACCGACATAGGCGTCCAGCCATTCGTATTTGGAATAATAAGCCAGCGTTTGCCGTGAGTGGTTTAATTGCAAGCCGAGTTTTTCCACCTCTTCCTTGCGCCCCAATTTTTCGTTTTGCAACCGCGCATCAAGCGCCTGCGCTTCGTTTTGATAACGCTCTATTTCCGCCAGCATTCCGCCACGCAGTTCTTCTTTTTCTTTCTCGCTTTGTTGCCGGGCGGATTTCAACGATTTTTGATGTTCTTGTTCTTTCGCCGACAAATCCTTATGTGCTTGCGCGAGTTCTCCCTCCGCCGTGCGACGGTATTCGTCCGCTTCGCGTTTGGCGTGGAACAGTCGGAACTTGGCATCGCCGAATTCTTTTTCGGATTTGCGAATGCGCAAAAAGAGCAGCGCGCCGAAAACAATCAGCAGGGCGGGAATGAAAAGCGCGTATCGTGCGATTTCCGCCAAGAGGACGACAGGCACGCCGGCGACTCCGGCGACAACCGACCATGCAGCGAATTGCTTGAGGGTGAACTCTTCCTCCAGGGGCGCGCTTTTTGCCTCCTCCGGCTTTTTCGCTCCCTGTGATTGGTTGCCAAGACCTATCGGCTCGTGCATCCGGGGACTTTCCCTTTCTGCGGCATCCTTGCGGGACTGCGCAAGCATCTCGGAGAACGATTGGTTGCTCCCGGATTTTCGCCGATTCTCATCGCTTTTGGTCATGATTCTGCATTATACACATTTTTTCCGTTTTTCGGACGCCCCGTTGGGGCTTGATTCTGGGGTGCGGCGATTCACAGGGCGTTGCCGTTGTGCTAAGTTGCGCCGCCCCTTCGGGGCTTTAATTCATTGGATTCCCGCCTCTGGGAAAAAGCGGGAATGACGCGGGGCTCCGTCATTCCAGCGGACGCTGGAATCCATTTGGACATTGGGGATTTGGGGAAATTGCGGAGTGGTGCGGGTGTTGTGGTTTTCGCGGGATTGTATGGATTCCAGCTTTCGCTGGAATGACGGGGTGGTGACGGGGTGGGATGACGGGGGGATGGTTGTTGTTTGCGCCGTTGCGCCGTTGCGTCGTTGGGGCGGGCGGCGGCGGGGGTGGTAGAATGCGGAGTATGGAAAGTTTTGCGGCGGGGGATTATTCACGGCCGGTTTTGCGCGCGCCGGGGGATGCGCGGCGGGTGCTTTTGCATTCCTGCTGCGCGCCCTGCGCCGGGGAAGTTATGGAGGCGCTGGCGGCCTCGGCGATTGAGACGGCGCTCTTTTTTTACAATCCGAACATTCACCCGCAGGAGGAATACCTGCTGCGCAAGAGCGAAAACATTCGCCACGCGGAAAAACTGGGAATGGCGTTTATTGACGCCGATTACGATGTTGACAATTGGTTTGCGCGCGCGAAGGGAATGGAAAACGAGCCCGAACGGGGGCGGCGATGCACGGCGTGCTTTGACATGCGCTTTGAACGCACGGCGCAATACGCGCGCGACAACGGTTTCGCCGTAATCAGTTCCACGCTGGGCATCTCGCGCTGGAAGGATATGGAACAAATCAACGGTTGCGGCGAACGCGCAGCGGCTGCGGCGGGCGTCGCGTATTGGACTTTTAACTGGCGCAAAAAAGGCGGCTCGCAAAGAATGCTGGAAATCGCCAAGCGCGAAGGGTTTTACCAGCAGGAATACTGCGGCTGCGTATACAGTTTGCGCGACGCCAACCGCTGGCGCAAACAAACCGGCCGCCCGCGAATTGAACGGGGAATTAAGTTTTACCGCTGACTATCCGTCATTCCGGCGAAAGCCGGAATCCATCGTCTCCGTCTCGTTACATCTCTCCAGAGGTGTAACGGGGCTTGCATGAGCGGCGTCCCCGCCGCTCCTAATTAATTTGAGCGGGCGGGGACGCCCGCTATTTTTGACTGCGTTACACCTCTGGAGAGATGTAACGAGACAAGGCGTTTTTTTGTGTTGCGCCCCGTTGGGGCTTGATTTTTATGTTTGCCGATTCACAGGGCGTTGCCCTGTGCTTTATAACGCCGCCCCGTTGGGGCTTTTTTTAGTTTCGCGGCGTTGCTGTTGCCGCAAGGTTGCGGGCGGTAACGCTTATTTTGATTTGCTGGATTCCCGCCTTTTAACAGATGTGCGGGAATGACGCGGGGTTGTGCCGGATTTCCGCCTTTGGGAAGTATGCGGGAATGGCGCAATTTGGTTTGCTGGATTCCCGCTTTTTAACAGGAGTGCGGGAATGACAAAATTTGCGTCATTCCGGCGAAAGCTGGAATCCATACGGGCGTTGGGGGTTTCGCTGAGTTTGGCGGGGGTTTCGAGTTTTGGAGTTTCATTGGGCGGGGTATGGATTCCGGCTTTCGCCGGAATGACGGGGGGGTTGGAATGACGGGGAGGGGGGTTAGTCGGCGAGGGCTATTATGTCTTCGGGGGACCAGGAAATGGTCAGGGATTCGCCGGGGGACCAGGGGGGGATGTTGCGGGATTTGTTTGCGCTGGCGGCGGTTAATGTTGCGCCGTTTTCGGTTTGGACGGTGACCAATGTTTCGCCGCCGCGGTAGGAAATGTCCGTTACCTTTGCGCGCGCGCAGCATTCGCCGGGGGCGGGGTTTTCGTTTGCCGCGCGCAGTGTCAGTTTTTCCGGGCGGATGGCGGCGACGGCTGCATCTTCCGCGGCGTCGCCGCGCACGGGGCAAAGGCCCAAACCGTCAATATTAAAAAGCGCGTCTCCCTCGCGCATTTCCGTTATCGTTATCGTTTCCGTTTGCGACGGTTGCGACGGTTGCGACGACGGTGCGCGTTTGGCGGGGAGTATGTTCATTCTGCCGATGAAGTCGGCGACGAATTTGTTCGCCGGCGATTCATAAAGCGCGCGCGGCTCGTCTATTTGGCGGATTGCGCCCTCGCGCATTACGGCGATTCTTCCGGCGACGGAAAGCGCTTCGTCCTGGTCGTGCGTGACGATGACGAAAGTAACGCCCGCGCTTTTTTGCAGTTTGACGAGTTCGGCGCGCATTGCCTCGCGCAGTTTTGCGTCCAACGCGGAGAGCGGCTCGTCCAGCAAAAGCGCCTTGGGTTTTTTTACGAGCGCGCGGGCGAGCGCTATTCTTTGGCGCTGCCCGCCGGAAAGTTGTTCGGGCGGTTTTTCGGCGAATTTTTCCATTCGCACGAGCGCGAGCGCCTCGCGGACGCGTTCTTCGGTTTCCTTCGGCGGCGTTTTGACGACGCGCAAACCGTAGGCGATGTTTTCGCGCGCGGTCATGTGCGGAAAAAGCGCGTAGGATTGAAAAACCATATTGACCGGGCGCCGGTTCGGCGGCAGTCCGCGCATGTTTTTTCCGCCGATAAATATTTCGCCGGAGGTCGGCGTTTCAAAGCCGCCGAGCATTCTCAGCAGCGTCGTTTTTCCGCAGCCGGAAGGGCCGAGCAGCGCGAGAAATTCCTTGTCGTAGACGGTGAGCGAGACATTCTCCACCGCCGCCGCCGCGCCGAAAGTTTTGCGGATGTTTTTGATTTCAATCAGCGGCGTCATTTTTCTTTTCGCTGCATTCGCATCGCCGCGAGTGCGAGAACGACAGTCAACAGTATGAGAACGGTGGAGGCGGCGTTCACTTCCGGCGTGACGGAAAAGCGCACCATCGCGTTTATTTTTACCGGAAGAGTCAAACTGCCCGGCCCCGCGGTGAAATAGGTTATTACAAAATCGTCCAGCGAAAGCGTGAAGGCGATAAGCGCGCCGGCGACTACGGCGGGTTTTATTTGCGGGAGGAGTATGTCGCGCATCGCCTGCCATTCGCCGGCGCCGAGATCCATCGCCGCGAGTTCCATTTCGCGGTTGACTCCGGCGAGTCGCCCGCGCACGATAAGCGCGACGAAAGGAAATGTGAATGTCGCGTGGGCGATGACGATGTTGCCGAGATTAAGCGGCCAGGGCATTCCGCGCGGCCACCACTGATTGAAAAAAACCAGCATCGCGACGCCCATGCATATTTCGGGTATGACAATCGGCAGCGAAAGCAAGCCGTCGTAAGCGGCGCGAAGAGGAAAGCGAAAACGCCACATTAGAACCGCCGCAAGAACGCCGAGCGCCGTCCCCAAAATCATATTGGCGACGGCGATTGTGAGCGAGTTGCCCGCGGCCGTGAGCAGCGATTCGTTTGCGGCGGCTTTGAAGTAGTATTTTGTGGTGAAGCCGCGCCAGACGATGTTGCGCCGCGAATCGTTGAAGGAGAAGGCGACGAGCGCGGCGACGGGCGCGTAGAGCGCGAAAAAGAATAGCGCCAGAAAAAGGCGCATCCACCACCTGCCGGCGTAATCCAAAAGCGCGGGCTGCTTTTTGTTTTTTTTATTCATCGCCGTTTATCGCGCGGCGGCGCAAAAGGGAGCGCAGCAGGATTCCGAAAAATGTGAGATACATAAGAATAAAGGAAAGCGCCGCGCCGAAGGGGAGGTTGTTCGCGCCGAGAAACTGCCGCTCAATGACATTTCCGATTAATTGACTGTCGGTCCCGCCGAGCATGTCGGCGATAAAAAACACTCCCAATGCGGGGACGAAAACGATGATGATTCCGGAAACGACTCCCGGCAATGTGAGCGGGAGCAAAACCGAAAACAAAGTTTGCCAATGCCCGGCGCCGAGATCCAAACTCGCTTCCAGATAGGATTTGTCAAAGCGCTCCATCGCGGCGTAGAGCGGCAGAATCATAAACGGCAAAAAAACATAAACGACGCCGAGCGTTACCGCCGCGTTTGTATGCAGAAGTTGCAGCGGGACAAAATCGCCGCCGCCTTCCATTCCGAAGAATTGCAAAACGGAATTGCCGGATTCCCAAAACCATTCCAAAACGAAATTCAAATAGCCGCGCGTGCGGAAGACGGCGATGAGCGAATAAGTGCGCACGATGATGTTTATCCAAAACGGCAGCGTTATCGCGAGAAGCAGCGGTATTTTCAACCGTCGCGGGGCGAAGGCGACGGCGAGCGCGACGGGATAGCCGATGAGCAGGCATATCACCGTCGCGGCGGCGGCGATGAGGAGCGACTTGACAAGGATGCGAAAATACACCGGCTCCAAAGCGCGCAGGTAGTTTTCGCTTGTCCACGAAAGTTCGTGGCCGATGACGCCGGTTTTTTCCGAAAAACTGAGCGCGAATATGAAGGCCAGCGGGACAATGAAAAAAACAAGCATCCACGCCGCCTGCGGAAGAGCAAGCGCGGCGAATATCCGCGGCCGCCGCCGCCAGTTTTCTGCTTGCAGCATTTAAGAGTCCCCCTTCTTGTTCTCCGTCGGAGAGGGGGATATGTTAATGTTTGCGGATTCCCCCCCCCGCCCCCCCCATCAAAGATGGGGGGGGATATTTAATTTCCTACGCGGAGAGAATGCGCGTCCACTCCTCGTCTATGCGTTGCGCGTGGTCTTCGCCGAGGTAGAGGTTTGGCTCCAGTTTCGGCAGGATTGCTTCCGGCGGGAAGATGATGCTGTTGGTGCGGTATGCTTCCGCCGTCAGTTTGCGCGCGGCGGCGTTGGGCGTCGCGTATTCTATAAACTCCGCCAAATCGCGCCCCACTTCCGCGTCCAGAATGAAGTTCATAAAAGCGTGCGCGTTTTGCGGGTGCGGCGCGCCTTTGGGGATGCAGAGGCAGTCCTGCCAGTAATACGAACCCTCGCCGGGGATGACATAATCCACATCGTCGTCCTCGTTGCGCAGTTGGGCGATGTCGCCGTTCCATTCCACGGCGATGTCCACTTCGCCGCTCGCCAGCAAGTCCTGCCCGTTGTCTTCGGCGACGGTTTTGACATTGCCTTTGTGTTTGATTAACATATCGGCGGCTTCTTTTATCTCCGCGGGGTTTGTGGAATTAAAGGAATAGCCCAGCGATTTCAGCGCCATCCCCAGCATGGAAGAGGGCTCGCTAATCCACGCGATGCGCCCTTTGTATTTCGCCGATTCGGGGCCCCAAACGACGCTCCACGAAGTCGGCGTCGGCACTTTGGATTTGCGGTAGGCGATTCCCATCGTCCCCCACATATAGGGCATGGAATATTTGCGCCCGGGGTCAAAGTCGGCTTCTTGAAAAAGCGGCGCGACATTTTTGCCGAAGTTGGGAATCTTGGAATGGTCCAGCGGCTGCAGTATGTCGGCCTGCCGCATGCGGTCGACAAAATCGTTGGAGGGGACGATGACATCGTAGCCGGGGTTGCCCTCGCGCATTTTGGCGAAGAGTTCGGCGTTGTCGCCGAAGAGTTCCATATTGACTTCCACGCCGGACGCCGTTTGGAAATCCGCCAGCGTGGTTTCGCCGATGTAGGTGTCCCAGTTGTAAAAGCTGAGTTTGGCTTCTTCGGCGGCGCCCGCGCTCTTCGGCGAAAGCGAAAAGCCGGCGGCGGCGGCGCCCATCGCGGTCAGAAAGGCGCGGCGGGAAAAGGTCGGTTTTTTTATCATTGTTTTTTCCTCCCGGATTGCAAAAACAAAACTTCAAACAAAAAACGGCGGCGACTGTTAACGGCGGCGACTGTTGCGGCGCGGGTTTTCCCGAACGGTCAGACCGAAAAGGACGAGCCGCAGCCGCAGGTGGAAGTCACATTCGGGTTGCGAATGACAAACTGCGAGCCCTCCAGCCCCTCGCGGTAGTCAATCTCCGCGCCGAGCAGATACTGGCAGCTCATCGCGTCCACGAGGACGGTCACGCCCATCTTTTCCAGCGCGATGTCGTCCTCGGCGCGCTCGTCGTCAAAGGTGAATCCGTATTGAAAGCCGGAGCAGCCGCCGCCGGAAATGAAAACGCGCAGCATCAGCGCCGGGTTGTCCTCTTCCTCAATCAGCGCTTTCACTTTGCGCGCGGCGTTGTCGGTGAAGACGATGTCGGATTCGGCGGCGGGCGGCGCTTCCGCTTCCGGCGGCTCAACAAGGGCGGCGTTTTCCATCGGGATACTGTTTCGTCGGTTTTGCCGGACGCGGACGGTCCGCGCCCGCACTCTCGGAGTATACCACAGCGCGCGCGTCGCAACAGCGCCTTACTTAATATACCCCCCGCCGCTTGCGGGGGATTAACCCCTGCGGGGGGATTAACCCCCCCCCCATCTTTGATGGGGGGGGTGAGGGGGGGGAAATTTGCGTCGGCGGGAGTTGTGGTTTCCCCCCCCCAACCCCCCAACGGAGATGGGGGGTTAATCCATCCCCGCAAGCG
>JAHRAH010000024.1 GCA_020027345.1 Gammaproteobacteria bacterium
ATACCGTCACAACCGGTTTCAGCGGCGCGACGGTTTATGAGGGAAATATTACAGCGACGGCGAGGAGGGCGCCCGAAGCAAATCGGAACAGGTTGATATGGCTTTCGCCGGTGGAGCAGGCGGTGACTGCGATGAATGGAATGGCGGTGTTTACGGGGGAACGAAACACGCACGAATGGGCTGTTCCGAATTATGTCGGCGGCGGAGCGCCACTATACGATGCGTCGACTGGCCAGTTGGATCTTGTCCCGCGGACGGTGACCATCGGCAATTTGACGGTTACCGAGATGACGACGACGATGACTGCGACGGTCGCGCCGGGGGCGGGGTTTTTTGGAATGCTGCAATTGGAAGGTGGCGGTGATTTTGCTGCTGTTGCTATTGCTGATTTTGAGGAGCCGGCCGTCATTCCAGCGAAAGCTGGAATCCATACGGGTTTTCCTTTTCGCCGTCGTTTTCGGGGGGCGGGAGATTCTTCTTTTTCGGCTGGCTCCGTATGGATTCCAGCTTTCGCTGGAATGACGGGGTGGGATGGATTTAATGGGCGTATTCCACCCCCCCGGAGTTTGCCGTCCCCATCTGCCGATGTGGACGGCACACTCCGACCCCCCCCCGCAAGCGGCGGGGGGTATAGTTGATTGGAGCGGGAGGGGACTACTGCTATTTTTGGATGCGTTACGCCTCTGGATTGTGTGATAATTTGGGGGGATGCCTTTTTCTTTGTTGCGGTTGGGGCTGCGGGGCGAGGGGGCTTTTCCGCTGCCGCCGCCTTTGCCGTTGCCGTTGCCTTTGCCGGGGGGGGGGCGGAAGCGGCGGAAGGTTGTTGTTGTCGGCGGCGGCGGGCACGGGCTGGCGGCGGCGTATTATTTGGCGCGGGACCACGGTATTACGGATGTCGCCGTTTTGGAGAAGGGCTACATTGGCGGCGGCAACACCGGGCGCAACACGACCATCATTCGCGCGAACTATCTGACGCCGGAGGGCGTTTTGTTTTACAAGGAATCGCTGCGGCTTTTTGAGGATTTGGACCGCGAGCTGGGCGTGAACCTGATGTATTCGCGGCGCGGACATTTGACGCTGGCGCACACCGACGCGGCGTTGCGCACGGCGAGATGGCGGGCGGGTGTCAATCAATTTCTCGGCGTGGATTCGCGGCTGGTGTATCCGAAGGAAATCGCGCGGCTTTGCCCGCAGTTAAATCTTTCGCCGGGGGCGCGGTATCCGATTTTGGGCGCGCTGTATCATCCGCCGGGTGCGATAGCGCGGCACGACGCCGTCGCCTGGGGGTATGCGAAAGCGGCGCGCGCGTTGGGGGTGGAGATTTATTCGGACACTGCCGTTACCGGCGTTGTCGTGGAAGGCGGCGAGGCGAAGGGTGTGCGGACGGCGGGGGGAGTGTTGGAGGCGGAGAAGGTTTTGCAGGCGACGGCGGGGCTTTCTTCGCAGACGGCGGCGATGGCGGGTTTGCGTTTGCCGATTACGACCGTGCCTTTGCAGGCGTGCGTTTCCGAGCCGTTAAAACCGTTTTTGGACGCGATAGTTGTTTCGGGTTCTTTGCATACCTATGTTTCGCAAAGCGCGCGCGGGGAGTTGGTGATGGGCGGTTCGGCGGATCCTGCGCCGTTGTATTCCACGCGCCCGACATTGGAGTTTAAGGAATCGCTGGCGGCGAATTTGCTGGAGTTGTTTCCGTTTATCGGCGGAGTGAAAGTTTTGCGGCAGTGGGCGGGGATGGCGGATATGACTCCGGATTTTTCGCCGGTGATGGGTGTTACGCCGGTGCGCAATTACTTTATTGATTCGGGCTGGGGGACTTGGGGTTTTAAGGCGACGCCGGCGGCGGGAAAATATATGGCGCAATGCGTCGCGAGCGGGGAGCAGCCGGAGTTGTTGCGCCCGTTTGCGCTTTCGCGTTTTGGCGAATTCAATTTGGTGGGCGAGCGGGGCGCGGCTTCGGTGGGGCATTAATACCAATGAAGATTATCCACACTCGCGAACACGGCGCGCGCAACATTGCCGAGTTTGTTTACGGCGGCGTTGTTTTGCGCGAGCCGGCGGCGGATGCGGGCGACGCGGAATGGGCGGACTATTTGTTTATTCGCGAAAACAAGGCGGCGCCCTGCTGGGAGTTGTGGCTGCATTCGCCGAGCGGGATGTGGTATGCGGTTTTGCGCGACGCGGGCAGCGACGAGTTCTTGCGCGTTGTTTTGGCGCGGGAGTTTTTTGCCGGGGGGGTGTTGACGGATGACGATGCGGGACTGTCGTCATCGTCGTCGTCGTCGCAAGAGTCCACTCCGTCGCAGTCGTGAGCGGCAAACGGTTGGGGGGCGGTTTCGGGCGGCTGATAGACCGCGGCGCTCCGTTGGATTTTCGTTTCGGGGGGACGGCGCTGCGGGGTTTGCGCGGGGATGTCATCGCTTCGGCGCTGGCGGCGAACGGGGTGTGGGCGCTTTCGCGTTCGTTCAAATACCGCCGCCCGCGCGGGCTGTTTTCGCTGGCGGGGCACGAGGCGAACACTATCGTGGACATTGCCGGCGAGCCGAATGTTTACGCCGACTTGCGCGAGTTGGAGGCGGGGATGCGGGTGCGGCCGCAAAACAGCCGGGGGTTGCCGCAGCGGGCGCATCCTTTGGCGTTGTTGAATTATTGCGGGCGCTTTCTGCCGCCGGGTTTTTATTACGCGGCTTTTTTTCGTCCGCGCGGGGCTTGGCGGGTGTGGGAACCGTTGATTCGGCGGCTTGCCGGGTTGGGGACTGTTGACGAGGAATCGCGTCATCGCGCGCACGACAAGGTTTACGATTGGTGTGATGTCGCCGTTGTCGGCGGGGGGATTGCGGGGATGAACGCGGCGATTGCGGCGGCGGCGGGCGGTGCGGAGACACTGTTGATTGAAGAGTCGCCCCTGCTCGGCGGCGCGCTGAATTACGCGCGCGAAACGCCCGAAGCGGGGGACGCCGAAGCGATGCGCGCGCGCTTGAAAGCAAAAGTGCGGGCGGCGAAGAATATCCGACTGTTGATGCCGGCGACGGTTACCGGGCTTTTCGCCGACAACTGGCTGGCGGCGGTTGCGGCGGGGAGAATGCATAAGATTCGCGCGCGCGCAGTGGTCGTCGCGAGCGGGACTGTTGAACAGCCGGCGGTATTTCGCAACAACGATTTGCCGGGAGTGTTCGCCGCCGCCGCCGCGCAAAAACTGATGCGGCTTTACGCCGTCTCGCCGGGCAAGCGCGGGGCGATACTGACGGCGAACGACGGCGGTTACGGCTTGGCTTTGGATTGCGCGGAAGCGGGAGTGGGCGTCGCCGCCGTTTTGGATTTGCGCGCGAAACCGCCGCCTTCGCCGCTTGCGGACGCCGCGCGCGAAGCGGGGATTAGTGTGCGCGCGAATTGCGGGGTGCGGGGTGCGGTCGGCGGTTCGCATTTGCGCGCGCTGCGGTTGTTCTCGCCCGACGGGGACGGCGGGGGACGGCGGACTTTGGATTGCGATTTTCTCGGCGTCAGCGCGGGGAACGCTGGCAACGGCGCGCTTTTGCATTACGGCGGGGCGAAGTTTCGTTATGACGAAAAACTTGCGGCGCATATTCCCTGCGAACTTCCGCCGAATGTATACGCCGCCGGGAGTGTTTGCGGTGCAAACGATTTCGCGGCGGCGGCCGAACAAGGCGCGCGCGTTGGCGAACTCGCGGCAAAAAACAAAAAGCAAATTTTAACTTTGGCTGCATCGTCGTCCTCTCCGTCATCGTCGTCGGTGTCATCGTCGGCGACAGTTAAAAATTGGAATCATCCGCATCCGGTTTTTGCGCATCCGCGCGGGAAGGACTTTGTGGATTTTGACGAGGATTTGCAAACTTCGGACATCACTGCATCGTGGGACGATGGCTATCGCGACATTCAATTGTTAAAACGGTATTCCACATTGGGGATGGGGCCGAGCCAGGGACGGCATTCGCAAATTAATGCGATGCGATTGCTCGCGCGATATGTCGGCAACGGTAACAGTGACGACGGTAACGGTAGTGATGCGGATGCAATCGGAGTTACTACTTCGCGCCCGCCGTATCGCGCGGAATCCATTGCGCATCTTGCCGGCCGCGCTTTTGAACCGGAAAAGCGCACGCCGATGCATTACCGTCATTTGGAAAACGGCGCGGAAATGACTGTCGCCGGACTCTGGTTGCGCCCCGCTTTTTACGGCGGCGAACGGGTTGCGGCGGCGGCGGAAGAAGCGCGCAGATGCCGCAGCGAAGCGGGGATGATTGATTTGTCCACGCTCGGAAAGATTGAAGTTTTTGGCGCGGACGCCGCCGAGTTTGTCAACCGTATGTATACATGGAATTACTTGAAGCAGGCGGTCGGCAAGGCGCGCTATCTGCTGATGACGAGCGAGGACGGCATTATCACGGACGACGGAGTCGCTTGCCGTCTCGCCGCCGACCGTTTTTATTTGACGGCGACGACGGGCAACGCCGAGGGGGTTTTTCGCGCGATGCTGCGGCACAACGCCGAATGGGGTTTGCGCGTGCATATCGTCAATCTGACATCGGCGCGGGCGGGGGTTAATTTGGCGGGACCGCGGGCGAAAGAGATTTTGGAAAAGTTGTGCGAGGGGACTGATCTTTCGGCGGAGGGTTTTCCGTATTTGGCGGTGCGCGAGGCGAAGATTGCGGGGATGCCGGCACTTTTGTTGCGCGTGGGATTTGTCGGGGAGTGGGGTTGCGAGATACATGTGCCGGCGTCTTGCGGCGAGAGTTTGTGGGACGCGCTCGCGCGGGAAGGGGCGCGCCCGTTTGGGGTGGAGGCGCAGCGGCTGATGCGTTTGGAAAAAGGGCATATCATCGTCGGGCAGGATACCGACGGGCTGACGACGCCCGTGGAAGCGGCGATGGAATGGGCGGTCGGAAAAAACAAACCCTACTTCGTCGGGCAGCGCGCCGTGGAAATCCGCCGCAAACAAGGAGCGGCGCAACGACTGGCGGGGTTTGAGTTGGCGGAAAAAAACGCGCCCTGTCCGGAGGAATGCGATTTAGTTGTGAATGGCAATGCGATTACCGGGCGCGTTACTTCGGCTGCGCGTTCGCCTTCGCTGGGGAAAGTGGTGGGGCTGGCTTATGTTTTGCCGGAACAGTGCGAGCCGGGGACGGGGTTTATGATACGCGCGGGGTCGGGGAAACTGATTGAGGCGGTTTGCGCGAAGACGCCGTTTTATGATCCGGAAAACGCGCGGCAGAAATAGGCGCGGGGACGACTATAAAACAATGAAAGAAAAAACAAAAAACAAACGCGCGCGCGACGGGGACGATGCGGAAGAAGTCCGCCCGGAGGATTTTGTCCGCCGCAGTTTTGTCGGCAGGGATTTGCTCGCCGCGGGGGGACGGTTTGCGAATGTCGGGGGGGCGGCGCTTTGCGTTTGCGTCGGCAGCGAGGAAGATGACGCCGCGGCGGCGCAGGTTTTGGGGCTTTGCGATTTTTCTCCGTTGCCGCGCGGGGGTTGGAAAGGCGAAGAGGCGGCGCGCGTTCTCGGCGAACACGGTTACGACGCGCCGCCGCCGGGGGAAATAAGAAAACAACAAAACGGCGAATGGCTGGCAACGCTGGACCCCGGCGAAACTCTTCTCCTCCCCTCCTATTCCGCCCCCCTCGGCGACGGCAACCCCGTCATTCCCGCGAAAGCGGGAATCCAGCCCTCCCCCGTCATTCCGGCGAAATCCGGAATCCAAACAATCAACGGACTGCTGCCATTACCCCGCGGCGACAGTCACTTTGAATTTATCCTAAGCGGCGCGCGCGCTTTTGATTTGATGCGGAGGTTGTGCGCGGTCAATTTGCATCCGGCGGTTTTCGCAAACGGCGCATTGGCGATGACATCGGCGGCAAGAACGGGCGTCATCATCGCGCGCGCCGACGCCGGCGATTTGCTTTGCTACCGCATTCTCGGCAAAAGTTCCCTCGCGCAATACTTCTGGCGCTGCGTCTGCGAAGCCCTCCCCGAATTCAGCGGCGCCCTAATAGGCGCAACCGCCCTAACCAACGCCGAAAAACAAAAGCCCAAACGCCGCTGACGCTCCCGTTTTGCAGCACGCCAAACGAAACAGTGTTTCAGCAAAATGCGTTGCCAAATAAAATGCTATTCGCGCTGAAAGGATGGGAGCGAGAGTCGCTAATTTGTTTGACGGGCTTTTTATGCCGTTTGTTTGGACAGTGTTTGCCCCTGCCATCTGGGCACTAACCCGGATTTTTACCCGGCATCCATATAAGGCGTTTGGCAACGAGAAAAATTTCCTCTCTGTTTAGCCAAAACTCGGCATCCCTGCCGACATTCTCTCCCATTCCGCCCCGGTTCTCTCCCAGCTTGACAAATCCAAGGAGAAAGCGTACAATTAACACTGTTCGTTCTGTGAGAAAGTTAAACTACGGAGAAGCCGTGAAAAATCTGGAACAAGGCTCGCTTGGTTCGCTAATCGGCGGGAAGCGGGACCTGTCAAAACAAGGGGGGCGGAGCCATGGGTAAATGCCTGTATTGCGGCAATGCCGCCGGCTTATTGCGCCGATTTCACAAGGAGTGCCTTGACAAGCGCAAGAACGGGGAGAATGAAATAGCGTCAATTGTCGCCAAGGCGGCAATGCAGAAATACGACCGCCCTCAATTGCAGTCGGCGATAAACGACATTGCCGCGTCCAGCTTCATCAAACAAGTGGACACCATTTCGTTGGTTGTCCAAGGGTGGGAACATGCCGTGGAATCGGCTTTGGATGACAGCGTTTTGTCTCCCGAGGAAGAAGAACACTTGCGCTCGCTGGCGAGGGCTTTTTCCTTGTCCCGCGACATTCTCAACAAAAACGGGGCCTTTTCCCGCATGGAAAAGGCGGGCTTGTTGCGCCGCATACTAAACGGCGACCCCTTTCAAGTCAACATTCGGGGCAACATTCCGTTCAATTTTCAAAAATCGGAAAAATTGGTCTACATTTTTGAAAACACCGACTACTACGAAGACAAAATGCGCATCACCTATGCCGGAGGGTCGGAAGGGTTTAGCGTGCGAATTGCGCGCGGCTTGTATTATCGCGTCAACGGGTTTCGCGGCGAGCGCATTCAAACTTCGGAAACCATTCATGCCGACACCGGCATGCTGGCGGTGACGACGAAAAACATATATTTTTCCGGCAGCTCCAAGCGCTTTCGGATTCCTTATGCAAAAATTGTTGCTTTCGAGCCGTACGCCAACGGCATCGGGATACAAAAAGACGCGGCTTCGGCAAAACCTCAAATGTTTTCCACCGAAGACGGTTGGTTTGCCTATAACCTCATCGTCAATTTGGCGAGAATGTAAAATTTTTCCTGCGCAAGCGGAATTCATTCCTCCGTCATTCCCGCGCAGGCGCAGTAGTGTCTCAATAAAATAACCGTCGTTCAATTAACTATACCCTTCCCCGCAAGCGGCGGCGGGTAAAGTATGGTGTCCGCTAATTTTGAGTTCCGTGCCGCAACCGTCCATCGCAATGTCGCACACGGTAACGCTTGTCCTACACAAAAAATTACATTTCCCCGCAGGTCAGGAATCCAGCAAATTAAATAACTGTTGCCCTTACTCCGCGGCGACAGTCACTTTGAATTTGTCCTGAGCGGCGCGCGCGCTTTTGATTTGATGCGGCGGTTGTGCGCGGTCAATTTGCATCCGGCGGTTTTCGCCAACGGCGCATTGGCGATGACCTCGGCGGCAAGAACGGGCGTCGTCATCGCGCGCGCCGACGCCGGCGCATTGCTTTGCTACCGCGTTCTCGGCGAAAGTTCCCTCGCGCAATACTTCTGGCGCTGCGTCTCCGAAGCCCTCCCCGAATTCAGCGGCGCCCTAATAGGCGCAACCGCCCTCGCCAACTCCGAAATGCGAAAGCACAAACGCCGCTGACAGTGTAACGGCGCCGACAATAATGGTCGTCCTCGCACTCTTTTATAATTAGGTTCGGCGGGGACGCCGACCAAGTATGCCCCGTTACACCCCTGGAGGAGTGTAACGAGACAGGGTTTTATTTTTTCCGGCGGCGTTTGCGGACGGGGGGGACGATGGGCTGCGCGAGTTTTTGGTATTCGGCGAAAAGGAATTCCAAGCGGGCGCGTTCATTTGCAAAAGGCGCGCGGCGGTAGGCGCGGTCCACGGCGCGGTCCAATTGCCGGTGCGCGCGCGCGAGGTCGGCGGGCATCGCATTGGCGTCGTAGAGGTCGGCAAGCGAAGAATCGGGATGATTCTTGCGCGCCGCCAAAACCGCTTTCGCGCATTCCGCTACTTTTTCTTTTTGCGCCGCCGTCGGATTGGGCCACGGAAAGTTGTTGTAAACCAGGGCGTTGGAATAACGATAAGCGCCGCCCAGCCGTCCGGCGACCGTCCGCATCCACGCCATGTGCATTTCCGATGTAACGACGCCGAAATGATACGGCGAGGCGCCGGGCACCGACATTGCGGCATTGGACACAATGACTTGCGGGCGCACCATTCCAATCGGAATATAACGCCGGCTGCTTGTTGATGTTCCGGGAATCAGCAGATACGATTTTTCCGGCTGCCGGATTTCGCCGAACAGTGCCGGGGTCTTCGCCAATTCACGCGTCATCGCGCGGTTGCTGGCTTCCCTGTGCTTGCGGACTTTCCGCACGCGCTCCCGAATTAGCGGAATGCCCCGAATGTCCCGCACGGGGGCGTCTTTCAGCCACAAGCACCAACGGCGTTCGCCTTGGATAAATTCGTCGGCGCCGGCAAAGCGCCGAATGTATGGCTTCGCGCGCGGTTCGGCGCGCAGGAACGCCTTTTTTTCTTCGTCGGAAAAAAGCAACGCGCCGCCGTCGTTGGGCATGCTGCCAAAAACAATCTTCGGAACATCGCAAAGCGGTTCGGCGCGCGGTTCCAGCATCACATCGGGGGCGTCGGCAAGGTAGCCGTTGATATTCGCCGCCGGCACTTTGTGCGGCGCGCCGTTTGCGCCGTTGTATTCATATATGTGTTTTTGCGCTTCGGAGCATTTCCCGAAACCGATGATGACGACATGCACTTGCGCCGCGCCGCCCGCCTCGCTGGTCCAGACAAAAGGACGATGGGCGAAATGAATGCGCGCGCCTTCCGGGTACAGCCGCTTCCAAAGCGCGGCGGCTTGCTCGCCCTGCGTAATGGAATTGGTGGAAACAAAAGCGCAAGCCGCCTTCGCGCCGCGCATGTAACGCGCTGCTTTCAGATACCACGCAGTGACATAATCCAAAACGCCGTAACCCCCGCCGTTGCCGTTTCCGTTGCCATTGGCGGCGCAGCCGGCGAAAACCAAATCCATTTCTTTTTTTTGCACCGGGGTGCGAAACTGCTTGCCGACAAACGGCGGATTGCCGAGAATATAAGAAAGTTTTTGCGGGGGGACGATTTTTTCCCAGTCCTCCGTCAGCGCGTTTGCGCAGCGGATGTGCGGGGATTTCTTCAGCGGAATGCGGCGGTAGTCGTCGCCGAATTCGCGCGACACTTCGCGGTTCATTTGATGGTCGGTCAGCCAGAGCGCGACTTCCGCCACTTGCGCGGAAAACTCGCTGATTTCAATTCCGTAAAAGGAATCCACATCTATCCGGCAGAGCGCGCCGATTTCCAAGTCCAGCGCGCGCGCGCCCTGCGGGTGTATCGCGCGCAAAACCTCAATTTCCAGCCGCCGCAATTCGCGGTAGGCAACAATCAAAAAATTGCCGCAACCGCAGGCGGGGTCCAGAAATGTCAGCCCCGCGATTTTTTTGTGGAACGATTCCAAGCGCGCGCGGTTTTTGCTTTTTTTTGCCGCAGCGAAACCGGCGCGCAGTTTGTCCATAAAAAGCGGGTCTATCACTTTGAGGATGTTTTCCTCGGTGGTGTAATGCCGCCCCATTCCGCGCCGCTCCTTTTCGTCCATCACATGCTGAAAGAGCGAGCCGAAAACCGCCGGGGAAATTTCCGCCCAATTGAAGTCGCAGGCGCGCAATATCTTTTCGCGCAAGGCGGCATCCACGCCCGGAATGCTCATCGGCGCCGAAAACAGGGAGCCGTTGACATATGGAAAACGCAGCAGAAATTCGTCGGCGGTTTTCATTCGCATATCCGGCGGCGTGTTGAGCATCTGAAACAAAAACGCCAGCCGCCCGCCCAGGTCGCTGCCGTCCGGCGAAGTGCGCTCGCGGATAAATGAAGTGAACAAGCCGCGGTCAAAAATGCCGGTGTCCTCGGCGAACAAACAAAAAAGCGCGCGCACCAGAAACATCGCGCTGTCGCCGCGGTAGCCCGCGCCTTGCAATGCGTCGTAAACGCCCGCCATCAATTCGGCGGCGCGGATGTTCACCGGGTCTTCGGCGCGGAAAGTTTGCTTTTCGTAACCGGCGACAAAGCCGAACAACTCCGCATTGTCGGGCAAATCCTCCAAGTCAAAGCGCTCGGTTTTGCCTTCTTCCAAATCAAAAAAGTCAAAGCGGGCGAAATCGGAGACGACGATGTAACGCGGCTCTTCTTCCGCGGCGATGCCGGGGAAGTATTCCAACGCCTGCCGCTTCGCTTTTTCCAAGTCGCCGCCCAAACTTTTGTGTTCCACCAGCAACACGCCGGGCCAAAACAAATCCATCGCGCCGCGCCGGTCGCCGGCTTTTTTGACATTTTCCTCAAACGACGCGACGCGACGGCGCGACAGGCCGAACACGGCAAAGAATTCGTTCCAGAAAGTTTGCGCCTCGGCTTTTTCGCGCGACACGCCGCGCCAATTGGCGGCGAACTCCCGCGCCCGCGCGCGGATTTCGTTCCACGAAAGCGGCGGGCGGTTGCGCCTAATCAAGGACATAATCTATTGTACGCATTTTTCGGCTGCGCGCGCTTTTGATTTGATGCGGAGGTTGTGCGCGGTCAATTTGCATCCGGCGGTTTTCGCCAACGGCGCACTGGCGATGACCTCGGCGGCAAGAACAGGCGTCGTCATCGCGCGCGCCGACGCCGGGGAATTGCTTTGCTACCGCATTCTCGGCGAAAGTTCCCTCGCGCAATACTTCTGGCGCTGCGTCTCCGAAGCCCTCCCCGAATTCAGCGGCGCCCTGATAGGCGCAACCGCCCTAGCCAACGCCGAAACGCAAAGGTTCAGGCGGTAATCCGGGACTCGTTCCCGCGCCGGAGCGCGGGGACGAGGTCAAAATTTTCCCCATTAGTTTGTCGGATTTCCCCCCCCCAACCCCCCCATCGGAGGGGGGGGGGGGGTTAAATTAATTTCCAGTTTTTGCTGGAATGACGGGGGGGACGGGGCGGGGTTACGGGCAATTTGCGTTGCCGGCTTCGCGGTTGCAGGGGGCGCCAGCGGCTCGGAGGACATTTATGACTGACTGGTTTCCGCGAAATATTGCGCGGTCCATGGCCGTGCTGGCGAAGCGGCTGCGCGCGGCCAAATCGGCGCCGGCGTTTATCAGCAGGATGGCGTCCGCGGTGTCGCCGAAGAAGGCGGCGTCAATCAGCGGCGTGTCGGAGTTGTTGTCGCGCGCGTTCAGGTCGGCGCCGACGGCGATGAGCAGCCGCGCCGAGTGGGCGGTTTCGGAGGCGATGCGGTGCAGCGCGGTGTTGCCGGCGAAATTGTCGCGCCGGTTCAGGTCGGTCCCGGCGGCGGCGTAGGCGGAGAGGGCGGTTCCCGCTCCCGCCACCGCGAGGCGGTAGATGAGAAAGTTGGCGGCGGAGTGATAGTTGTTGCCGCGGCTTTCGGTCGGGGGCGCGCCGGCGACGAAGTACATGGACAGTTCGCGCGGCGTCATCGCCGTCAGCCGGTTGAAGCGGGCGTCCTCGGTGTTTCTCCCCTGCATTCCGAAGGCGTCGCAACCTTGGACGATGCCGCAGTGCGCGAGACCGCGCAGGGTGAGCGTTTGCGCGGCGACTATTTGCGGGGACGGGACAAAGACACCGTTGCGGGTTTCGCCGACGACGGCGCGCAGCGTCGCCGTCACTTGCGTTGTGACCGTGCCGATGTAAAGCAGGGTGTTTCGGTTTTGGCTGATTTGCAGCAAGCCGGGCGGCGTTATCTGATATTGGAATTGGTCGCCCGCCTTTGCCGGCGCGGCGTTCAGTGCGGCGACTATGCCCGGCGCCGAGTGCCCGCCGGTGCGGCGGATGAAGGCGGTGTTCGGATGCTGCTGCAGCGTGAGGTTGACGCCGAGCGCCGGGCAGAGGGCGTCGGAGCGGGTGTTGCAAAGCGCGCCTTCGTTTCGCAGGGTGGCGACGGCGGCGGTGCGGTTGTTGGCGAGGGCGTAATCCAGCGGGGTGTTGTTGCTGCCGCCTTGGAGATTGACGGACGCTCCGGCGTAGAGGAGCGAGAGGAGGACGGTGATGCGGCCGTTAATCGCGGCGCGGTGCAGGGGGGCGTCGCCGCCGTTGCCTTTGGCGTTGATGCTGGCGGTGGCGGCGACGAGGGCGGCGGCGAGAGCGTCGCGCCCGCTGTTGGCGGCGAAGTGGAGGGGCGTCCAGCCGCCGGCGTTGGTGGCGTTCACATTTGCGCCTTGTGCGAGGAGCGTCGCCGCCGCCGCGAGATGTCCGCCGATGACGGCGCGGTGGAGGGGGGCGTAGAGGTTGCCGTCTTTGGAGCGTCCGTCTATCGCCGCACCCGCTTCGGCGAGGATGCGAATCGCGGCGGCGTTGCCGAAGTCGGCGGCGCGGTAGAGGGGCGAAAACCTGCGCCCGGCGTTTAAGTCGGCGCCGGCGGCGGCGAGGGCGGCGACATGCGCCGGCCTGCTCGCCGTCGCCAGATGCCAAAGCAAGACGCCGGAGCCGACTTCCTCGTCCGGGTCCGCGCCCGACGCGGCGAACATCGTCAGCGTTTGCAGGGACATTTCGGTGAAGTCGTGCAGCCGCGCGGAAAAATCGTCCTCCTCCAAGCCGAAGGCGTCGCAGCCGCCTCCGACGCTGCAGACGGTCAAGCCGCGCAGGACGAGGGAGACCGTCCCCGTGGCGTTTTCCACCGGGGCAAAGCCGCCGCCGGAGGCGACCGTCCCCGTGATGGCGAATATGGTGGCGGTCATCGTCCCCGCGCTTTCGCCGATGTAGAAGACGCCGCCCTCGGCGCTGACGCTCGCCAGATTTGCCGGGCGCGCTTGGTAGACGACGCTGCCGGAATCCGGGGCGGGGAAGAAGTCGTCATCTACGACGCCGCTTGCGGTCAGTTCGGCGCTGCGCACGACGAATATCGTGTTCGGCCCGGGGACGACGACCGGCGGCTGCGGCGGGGGGGACGGACAGTTTGCGTTGCCGGCTTCGCGGTTGCAGGGGGCGCCGGCGGCTCGGAGGACATTTATGACTGACTGGTTTCCGCGAAATATTGCGCGGTCCATCGCTGTGTTGGCGAAGCGGTTGCGCGCGGCCAAATCGGCGCCGGCGTTTATCAGCAGGATGGCGTCCGCGGTGTCGCCAAAGAAGGCGGCGTCAATCAGCGGCGTGTCGGAGTTGTTGTCGCGCGCGTTCAGGTCGGCGCCGACGGCGATGAGCAGCCGCGCCGAGTGGGCGGGGTCGGAGGAGATTCGGTGGAGCGCGGTGTTGCCGGCGAAATTGTCGCGCCGGTTCAGGTCCGTCTCGGCGGCGGCGTAGGCGGAGAGCGCGGTTCCCGCTCCCGCCACCGCCAGCCGGTAGATGAGAAAGTTGGCGGCGGAGTGATAGTTGTTGCCGCGGCTTTCGGTCGGCGGCGCGCCGGATTCCAGATAGACGGAGAGTTCGGCGGGGGACATCGCCGTCAATCGGTTAAAGCGGGCATCCTCCGTCGTCAGTCCCTCCAATCCGAAGCCGTCGCAGCCGCTTGCGATGCCGCAGTGCGAAAGGGCGCGAATGGTCAGCGGCGCGCGCGTCGTCAGTTGCAGCACGGGGAAGAGGGCATTCAGGCGCGTCGTCGCGCGGAAGGCGAGGACGGTTGCGGTCGTCGTCCCCGGCGTTGTCCCCTTGTAGAAGAGGACGCTGACGGCGGCGACTGTTATGCTTTCCTCGCCGGGGGCGGGGGCGAAGCCGCTGCGAAAGCCGGGGACGGGGGCGCTGAGAGTCCCCATCAGTCGGGTTCCGCTGTTGGCGACGAAGACCGTTCGCAGGTTTTGCGGGGGGAAGGGTATGCCGAAAGAGGGACAGTTCAAGGCGGAATGCTCGCTGCAGGCGCCGCCGTTGGCGATGATGACGCTGGCGGCGGCGGCGTGGTTGTGGAGGACGGCGCGGTCGGCGGGGGTGTTGTCGCCGTTGCCCTTGGCGTTGACGCTGGCGCCCGCGGGGAGCAGTGCCGCCGCGAGGGCGTCGCGCCCGCTGTTGGCGGCGAAGTGGAGGGGGGTCCAGTCGCCGACATTGACGGCGTTGACATTGGCGCCCTCGGCGAGGAGCGTCGCCGCCGCCGCAAAATGCCCGCCGATGACGGCGCGGTGCAGGGGAGTGTAGCGGTTGACATCCTTGGAACGCGCGTCAATCTCCGCCCCCGCCGAGAGGAGAATGCGAATCGCGGCGGCTTTGCCGAAGTCGGCGGCGCGGTATAAAGGCGAAAACCTGCGCCCGGCGTTGACATCGGCGCCGGCGGCGGCGAGGGCGGAAACATGCAAAGATTTGTTCGCCGTCGCCAGATGAAAAAGCAAAACGGCGACGCCGATTTCCTCGTCCAGGTCCGCGCCCGAAGCGGCGAACATCGTCAGCGTGCGCAGGTTCATTGCAAACAAAGAAGCCAGCCGCGCGCCCGTGTCCGCGGCGCCTTCCAAACCGAAGGCGGCGCAGCCGCCGCCGATGCTGCAGGATTCCAAACCGCGCACGGTGAGAGTGGCAAAAGAGGTCGCGCGCACCAGCAAGGGGCGCCCGGCGGGATTTTCCGGGTCGGCGACAATCCCCGTCGCAAGCGCGCGAATGAAGGCGGTCATCGTCCCCGCCACCGTCGCCTTGTAGATGATGTGGCCGTCGTTTGTTACGCTGACGACATTCGGCGTGGTCGTGTCATACACGGTGACCACTTGCGCGCGCGCATCGGCGGCATAAACCCCCGCCGCCGCCAAAAAAAAGACGGCGGCGCAAACTCTAAACCCGCGCACAAACGCAACCACGGCGCGAAAAAATCGGGGGGGGGTAGAAAAAACATTGCCCGCTCTTGCATTGCAAATTAATTATACCGCCCCGTCATTCATTCCAACCCCGTCATCCCGGCGAAATCCGGAATCCATACGGTCATCGGGTTTTTCGCCGAATTGGGCGGGAGGAAGATTCTGCGGTTGAGGTTGGCGGGTTATGGATTCCCGCTTTCGCGGGAATGACGGGGGCGGCGCGCGGTGCTATAATTTGCGGACGATGACATATATTGTTTTGGAGAGTTGCATTCGCTGCAAGTATACGGACTGCGTGGAAGTTTGCCCGGTGGACTGCTTTCACGAGGGGCCGAATATGCTGGCGATTGACCCGGAGGAATGCATAGATTGCTCGCTGTGCGTGCCCGAATGCCCGGTGGAGGCCATCGTCGCCGAGGACGACATCCCCGCCGGGAGCGAGGGGATGCTCGCGCTCAACCGCGAACTCGCCGAGGAATGGCCGGTCATTTCCGAGAAAAAAGAGCCGCCGCCCGACGCCGACGAGTGGGCGAAAACCCCCGGCAAACTCCCGCACCTTGAACGCTGAACCCGCCGCCGCCGCCGCAGTCCGCGCTTTTCTTGCGGGCGGCGGCGGCGGTTTTTTTCTTGCGGCGACGGCGGCGGCGGGCGCGCTTTTGCGGCGGAGTTTTGCCGAAATCGCGCCGAAGGAGAAGGCGACGCCATTGCCGGCGGTTTTGGACTGGCGGCGGCTTTGCGCGGCGGCGCGGCTTTTCCCCGCGCACACTCCGGCGCGGAAAATGTGGGAGGCCGCCCGCGTCGCGCAGCCGCCGGGCGAACGCTGGCGCGCCGCTTCGGCGATTTGCGCTTTGCTGCCGCGCGATTCGCTGCGGAAAAGCGGCGGAATGCGCCTCGCCGACGCCCTCGCGCAACTGATTCTGGAAATGGAAGAATACGGCGCGCCGCCGACGGCGCTTTTAAATGACGGCGGTGACGACGGTAACGACGCTGACGGCAGTGACGGTAGCGGCGGCGGTTTTTCTTACGAAGCGGAACTTTTGGCGGGCGTGTATTACGCACTCGGCGAAGACGATGCCGACACTGACGCCGACAACGACAACGGCAAAAGTAAAAACGAAAAACGCGGAAAAGCGTTTGCGGAGACAATGGATTCTCTCGCGCGTTCCTTGCCGTCGCAGTTGCTGTTTTTGTGCGACGGCGACCGCGAACCGACTCCGGCGCAAAAAAGGTTTTTGCAACTCGCCCCGCAGGCGCAAGTATTCCGCGATTCCCCGGCGGCGGAAGAACAGTGGCTGCGCGCGGTTTTGTCCGCCGACGGTTGCGGGGACGAAGCCGAAGCCGAATGCGATTTGCGCGGACGGTTGCGCCGCTGCGCCGAATATCCGGCGGCGACCCTCGCCGACGGCGCAAAAACCGCCCTCGCCGAAGTGCGCCGTTTTCTCGCGCGGCGCGAAGAAGGCGAAACGCTCGGCGTCGTCGTCTACGACCGACTGCTCGCGCGGCGGCTGCGCGCCCTCGCCGAAGCGGAAGGGATACTGATAGCCGACCGCGGCGGCTGGCGCGCGGCGACGCTTTCCTGCGGCGCGGCTTTGTCGTGCGCGGCCGAAAACGCCGCGCGCCCCTTTGACGCCGAAGAGTCGCCGCTGCTTTTGCAGCCGCCTTTCTGGGGCGGGCTGGGCGAAAACGAGCATTCCGATTTGCAGCGGCAGTGGCGCGAAGCGGCGGAAGCAGCCCCCTCGCCGCCCGCCGACTGGGGCGAAGTTTGCGCCGGAAAGGATTGCGGCGAATTGCTCAAAAACGCGGCGGCGCAATTGCAAAACTCCGCTGATGCAAAAAACCAAACAAAAAACGCGCGCGAATGGCTGCAAGCGGCGCGCGAAAACGGGCGCGAGTTTTTGCGCGCTTACGAAAGCGATTCCGCCGCCGCCGAACTCTGGCAGCGCGCCCTCGCTTGCGCCGGCGGCGGGGAAATGGACGCCGCCGGGTTTTGCGCGTGGCTGGATTTGTTTTTGCAGGGCGAGGATTTTTCCGGCGAGGAGATAGAAAGCCCCGTCGCTTTTCTGCCGCCCGGGCGCGGCGGCTGCTGCGAACGGTTGCTGCTGCTGGGCGCAAACGCCGAAACGCTGCCCGCCGCCGGCGAGTTTGTGTTTGGCGAACGCGCGCGCCGCGCCCTCGGCTTGCCCTCGCGCGGCGAAAGAACGGACTGGCAGCGCGCCGATTTCTGCCGCCTGCTGCTGGGCGCGCGCGAACTCGCCGCCGTCTGGCGCGACAACGCCGAACACGGCGCGCAAATCGGCGCGAGCCCGTTTTGGCGTTTGTTCGCCGACGAATTGCAAAGGCAGGGCGGGACTGTGACCGCGCTCCCGCCGCCCGTCCCCGCGCCGCCCGCGCCGGGGGTTGTTCCGCCATCGCCGGCGGCGGCGACGGTCGCGCGTTTGCCGGCGAGTGTGCGCATTACTTCCGTTGATTCGCTGATGCAGTGTCCGTACCAATTTTTCGCCCGCGCCGTTTTGCGTTTGGACGACGACGAAGCGGAAAACGAAATGTCGCCGCGGACGGAAGGGCAAATTTTGCACAGCGCCCTGCGCGCGTGGATGGAAAACGACGGCGGCGGCGGAAAAGAAAACGCAGAGTCGTGGCGGGCGGCATTGGCGGCGGCGGCGGAAGAACACATTCGCCCGCGGGGGAAGTTGGCGCAGTTTCACTGGCTCGGGCGCAGCGAATCGCTTTTGCGCTGGCAGAAAGAACGGCGCGAAGAAGGTTGGAAAACCGAAGCGTGCGAATTTGATGTGGAGGAGTTTTTGCCGCTGCCGTTTTTAAATTCCGCGCGCGCAGACGGCGAAGAAACGCCGGGGATACGGTTGCGCGGGCGCATTGACCGGCGCGACACACTCGGCGAACAAACGACGCTGATTGATTACAAACGCGGCGGCGGCGCGGATGTCAGTAAAATTGCATTCGCCGCCGGCGAACACCCGCAGTTGCCGCTTTACGCTTTTTTGTCGCGCGAGGAATCGGCGGTTTTGATTTTGTGCCATCCGATTGCAAAAAGCGGCGAGAATGCGGCGAAAGAATTGCGCGCGAATGTCCGCCGCATCGCCGCGCGGTTGCGCGCCGCCGCAAAACAAATCGCGGCGGGAAAACCGCTGCCGGCAAACGGCGCCGCCGAAGTTTGCAAAAAATGCGAAGCGCGCCGCATCTGCCGCAAAGATCACTGGCTCGCATCGCCGCCGCCGCCGCAATGAAAAGCGCAACCGAACAGTTAAAATTACTTTTGCGCGGCTGCGAAGAATCGCTGCCCGAAGGCGAACTCGCGCGCAAACTTAAAGAGGGCAGGCCGCTGCGCGTAAAAGCCGGCTTTGACCCGACCGCGCCCGATTTGCATTTGGGGCATACCGTGCTGATGCAAAAAATGCGCCACTTTCAGGAGTTGGGGCATATTGCCGTTTTTCTCATCGGCGATTTCACCGCGCGCGTCGGCGACCCCAGCGGCAGAAACAGCGCGCGCCCGCCGATGTCGCCGGAGGAAATAGAAACAAACGCCGCGACCTACCGCGCGCAAATGGCGAAAATACTGGACGCCGAAAAAACCGAAGTGCGGCGCAACTCGGAATGGTTCGGCAAAATGTCCGCCGCCGATATGCTGCGCCTCGCCGGAAGGCAAACGGCGGCGAGAATGCTGGAACGGGACGACTTCGCCCGGCGCTTGCGCGAGAACGCGCCGATTGGCATACACGAAATGCTTTATCCGCTGATGCAGGGATACGATTCGCTTGCGCTTAATGCCGATGTGGAACTGGGCGGGAGCGACCAGAAATTCAATTTGCTGGTCGGGCGCGAACTGCAGCGGCAGGAAGGAAAAAACGCGCAATGCATACTGACGACGCCGCTGCTGCGCGGACTGGACGGCGAAAAAAAAATGTCCAAAAGTTTCGGCAACCATATCGGCGTTTGCGAGCCGCCGGGGGAAATATACGGCAAAACAATGTCCGCGTCCGACGAATTGATGTGGGAGTTTTACGAATTGCTTTCTTCCGCCGCCGCGGAGGAAATCGCAAAAAGAAAACAAGCGGCGGCGGACGGCGAAAACCCCGTTGTATTTAAGCGAATGCTCGCGCGAGAATTGACGGCGCGCTACCACGGCGAAAAATCGGCAAACAAAGCGGAAGAAGAATTCCAAACCGTCGCCGCCGGCGGCTCGCCGGAAAAGGTCGCGCATATAACCGTCGCCGCCGAAAACGCAAAAGAAGGCGCGAAAGAAAACGAAAAAGAAAATGCGAAAGAAAACGCGGGGGGGTTTTCCGCCCCGCTGTTTTATTTGTTAAAAGAGGCGCAATTGGTTTCGTCGTCCTCCGAAGGCCGGCGCCTGATAAAACAAGGCGCCGTAAAAATAAACGGCAAAACCGAACGCGACGAAACCCGCCAATTTCCCAAAGGCGAAACCGCCCTAATCCAAGCCGGCAAACGCCGCTTCGCCAAAATCACAGTCGCATAAAAAACAAAACCGCCGTTTCCGCGCGCCCGCCGTATCAGCCGCCCGGAGTCGTAAGCGTCGTCTCGTCCTGCCAGTAACTGCCAAGCAGCGCCCCCATCGTCGCGTGCGACGAAGTCCCCGCCGTAAATGCCGCCATCTCGCTGATGAGCGACAAATACTGCGAAGAAAGCAAAACCTTCCCCCCCGCGCGAATCTTCTCCACCGCCCCCGAAGCGTCGGAAAAATGATTCCGCACCCGCAGCGAATCGGTAACCGTCCCGCCGCTGTCCAGCAACCGAACATCCAAATGATTCCCGTTCCGCGCCAGCGAAACCGAAGAAACCCCGATGCCGTCTTCCAAACGAATCTCATCCCCGTCATCGCCGTCATTGCTCTGATATTCGTATATCTGGTCGTCGCCCGTCCCGGCGCCCAGATAATATACATCGTCGCCGCCATAACCATACAAACGATCATTCCCCCCGGCGTCGCCGTCAAAAACATCCGCCAGATTGTCCTCGCCGGTCAAATTCTCGCTATGCGCGCTCCCGCGAATCCGCGCCGCCGCAAACTCCGCCGAGCCCCATTCCGTGCCGTCCGCAAAAACAAGTTTCTCCACTTTCGCCGACGCATCCGTGTAATAGTTTTGCACCGTCAGCGAATCCGTCGCCGTCCCCTCGGCGTCCACCAACTGCACATGCAAATGATTGCCGTCGCCACTGCGCAACAAGCGAACCGACGAAACCGCAATGCCGGTTTTAATCCGAATCTCATCCCCGGCATCGCCGTCGTTGCTCTGATATTCATATATCCGGTCGTCGCCCGTCCCCGCGCCGAGATAATACACATCGTCGCCGCTGAGCCCGGACAACATATCATTCCCCCCGGCGTCGCCGTCAAAGACATCGTTCTGCCCGGCTTCCCCGCGCAAATCATCATTGCCGCTGCCGCCGCGAATGCGCGCCGCCGCAAACTCCGCCGAGCCCCATTCCGTGCCGTCGGCAAACACAAGTTTCTCCACTTTCGCCGACGCATCCGTATAGTAGTTCTCCACCGTCAGCGAATCCGTCGCCGCCCCCTGCGCGTCAACCAACTGCACATGCAGATGATCCCCGTTGCCGCTGCGAAGCAAAAGAACCGACGATACCGCAATCCCCGACTTCACGCGAATTTCATCGCCGGCATCGCCGCTGTTTTGCCAATACTCGTAAATGGTGTCATTGCCCGTCCCGGCGCCCAGATAATAAACATCGTCGCCGCTGAGCCCGGAGAGCATATCATTGCCCCCGGCATCTCCGTCAAAGACATCATTCTGCCCGGCTTCGCCGCGCAAATCATCGTTGCCGCCGCCGCCCCGTATCCGAGCCGCCGCAAACTCCGCCGCGCCCCATTCCGTCCCATCGGCAAAAATAAGCGATTCCACTTTCGCCGAATCATCGGTGTAATAGTTTTCCACCGTCAGCGAATCCGTCGCTACCCCTTGCGCGTTCACCAACTGCACATGCAAATGATTGCCGTCGCCGCTGCGCAACAAGCGAACCAAAGAAACCGCAATCCCCGACTTCACGCGAATCTCATCCCCGGAATCGCCGTCGTTGGAAGAATACTCGAGAATCGTGTCGCGCCCGGTGCCGGCGCCCAGATAATACACATCATTGCCGCCGTAACCGTACAAAGTATCATTCCCCCCGGCGTTGCCGTCAAAGACATCCGCCAGATTGTCCTCGCCGGTCAAATTCTCGCCGCGGCTTCCGCCGCGAATCCGCGCCGCCGCAAACTCCGTTGCGTCCCAACGAGTGCCGTCGCCAAACACAAGCGATTCCACTTTCGCCGAATCATCGGTGTAATAGTTTTCCACCGTCAGCGAATCCGTCGCCGTCCCCTGCGCGTTCACCAACTGCACATGCAAATGATTGCCGTCGCCGCTGCGCAACAAGCGAACCGACGAAACCGCAATCCCCGACTTCACGCGAATCTCGTCCCCGGAATCGCCGTCATTGTAATAATGCTCGCGAATGGTGTCGTTGCCCGTTCCGGCGCCCAGGTAATACACATCATCGCCGCCGTAACCGTGCAAGCGGTCATTCCCCCCGGCGTCGCCGTCAAAAACATCGGCG
>JAHRAH010000046.1 GCA_020027345.1 Gammaproteobacteria bacterium
AGCGCCATCCCGTACGCCGCCAGCGCAAAAAGCGCGCCGATGACAAGCCCGTTAACAAGCGCCTGCGCCACCAGCCAAGGCGCATCAGCCAAAAGCGCAATGTTGTCCGCTATGCGCGACATTCCTGCGCAATCCAATCTTCGCAGGCGGAAAGCAATTCAAAAAACCGCCCGCCGCCGGCGTTGCCGCTACTATGCATCGCTTGTCCCCGGTTTTCCTGCATTGTGTTCTTATTATAACGCGCCGCGCGCGCCGCCGCGCACGCTTTTGCCACTCCCGCAAAAATGCGGGCGCATAGGAAGTGCGGCATATCGGAAGCGCGGGCGTATCGGAAATGCGGGCGTATTAGCAATGTGGGCGTATCGGAGAATTAAAGCCCCGCAGGGGCGGCCGGATGTAACACAGGGCAACGCCCTGTGACAAAGGCAACAAAACCGGTAAGCCCTGTAAGGGCGGCCGAAAAGCGGCGGCGATGGGGGTTTCCGCCGGATTCCGTTCGGCCGCCCTTACAGGGCTTGCATAATTTGATGCGTCCTACACAGGGCGGCGCGCTGGCGTGCTTGCCCTGTTACATCCGGCCGCCCCTTCGGGGCTTCAATAAAAGGCCGATTCGCGGGGTGTTGGTTCGTGTTTTATAACGCCATCCTCTTCGGGGTTTTTAATTTGCTGGATTCCCGCCTTTTAATAGGGGTGCGGGAATGACGCGGGCTGGGCGTTTTTCCGACCGCGCACAGCGGCGTCCAATTTGACTTATCGGGCATTGTGCGCCCTTTGTTGGAAGCCCCGTCAGGGGCGGCCGGATGTAACACAGGGCAACGCCCTGTGACAGCGGCAACAAAACCGTCAAGCCCTGTAAGGGCGGCCGACAATCGGCGGCGGACGAGGTAGAATTCCAAAACGCCGTGTCGCAATCCCTCGCCAACATTTGCGTTCACATTGTCTTCGGGACAAAAAACCGCAAGCCGCTGATTACCGACGATGTCCGCGGACGGCTGCACGAATATATGTCGGGCGCGCTGCGCGCCATCGGCTGCGGGGCGATTGCGATTAATTCCGTGGAGGACCACGCGCATATTCTGATTCATCTCGCGCGCACGGTGCCGCTGAGCAAGGCGGTGGAGCATGTCAAAAAAACATCGTCCAAATGGATAAAAGGGCGCGGCGCGGAGTTTGCGAACTTTGCGTGGCAGGACGGTTACGGCGCATTTTCGGTTTCGGAATCCAATGTCGGCGAAGTTCGCAAATACATCGCCGCGCAGCGCGAGCGCCACCGGAAAATATCTTTTGAGGACGAATACCGTGAATTGCTGACTCGTCACGGCGTGGAGTTTGACGAAAAATATCTTTGGGGTTGATGCGCCGTCTGCGGTGAAATGGCAAGCCCTGTATGGGCGGCCGAAAACTGGCGGCGGCTGGGGTTTCTGGCGGATTCGTTTCGGCCGCCCTTACAGGGCTTACATTATTTGTTGCGGCGTTCACAGGGCGGCGCGCTGGCGCGCTTGCCCTGCGTTACAACCGGCCGCCCCTTCGGGGCTTTAATAAACGGATGATTCGCAGGATGTTGTTTTGTGCTTTATAACGCCGCCTTTGCGGAGTTTTTAATTTGCTGGATTCCCGCCTTTTAGTAGGGGTGCGGGAATGACGCGGGTGCGGCGGTGGTTTTTTCTCCGCGTAAGAAAGCGGGAGTTTTTACACGGGCGGGTCGGCTTTGTTGAGAGGCGGGCGTTTGCCGTTTTCCGACATTTTAAATTGGTTCATCCAGCCGGTTTCCAGCGAGGGCAATTGTCCCCGTTCGCACAAAGCGTAATGAAAAACAGACGCGACGCCGAGCGGGGTCATTCCCGTTTTCTCTGTGTCGTCCAGATGGTCGCCCATCCGCCGCTTTAAATTTTCCGCCTTCCCCAAATACAAAATGTCGCCGCTCGCGTTTGTCAGCGCGTAGCACCCCGATTTTTGCGGAACAAAATCGGCGCCGCGGTGGGAAAAATCCTCGCTTGCAACGACGGGGGGATTAAGAGACGCCACTCTCATACATCAAAATCATCACCCGAAACGGTAGAAGACGCGCGAATCATTTTAACAAATGCCGATGCGCGCTCATCAATGCCGGCACGATTTATTTTGGACGCGCCCTCTCCGGCTTGCCACCAACCGGGCTGCATAAATTCCGCCAAAGTATCCTGCTCGTGCGCGTGCCGAAAGATTGCCTGAATTGTCTCGACATGAAAATTCTTCAAGTCGGCGCAACGAGCCACCACCTCGCTGGAGACGAGATGAAAAAAGATAAGTCCGTTTGTTTTATAGACGACGGTGTTACCGTCTCCATCAACAAACAGGGAGTTAACCGCAATCCAGTAATTCTTAAGAATTTTGTTGCGTTTCTCGGCGTCCTCAATCCGTGCCAGCAAATTGCCGGCGGACAGAATGCGCGCCTTTATGCTTTTGACAAAGGGGTACTCGTTTATGGTGTGCTCGGGCAGCCGTTTCTCATCGTCCGCCCGCTTGATTTTGCCGCACCACGGCGAGTCGCTTTCCCTGTTGAGATACGAGACGATGTCCACCGCTTGGGCGTCGGTGCCCTTTTCCGTCGCCCTGTCAACCCAGGACGGCAAATATGGGATTTTGGTAAATCCCTTCATTTTTGTAAATCGGCTGATGATGTGCTGCACCAGCCCTTTGTCAACCGCCCTTTGCTTGGCATTAACAACCAAAAACTGCAGCATTTGTTGCGCATCGTCCAATTCGGTGGCAATGTTGACGGCGACGGGGAAGTTTTTCGCCGCGGGATTTTGTTGGGAAAATTGACGCAACCCTTCAATGCGGTGTTGCCCGTCCACAACAAGAAAGGGGCAGACATTTTCCGCCGGGTCGACGGAAAAAGAAATTTCCTTTGACGATTCGTTGTAGCCGATATTCCCCGCCGTGGCGAGAAGTATGGAGGTCGGCAAGAACGCTTCGCCTTTTCCAGAGGCCTTGTTCAAATCCTGCGCCAGCGACTTCGCCCGCGCTTCATCCAAAACGCGTTGGTAACCGGTGTAATCTTCTGTGTCCAATTTGTCCACGCGATAAAACTTCTCCCCGCGCAGGAAGTCGGCGACCGTGAAACTGGTCGCAAACAGAGTATGCTTGCCTTGCGCGATTTTGACCGCGGGCTTGCGGATGATTTCTTCCATTGCTTTCTCCTTTTTCTTGGGTGCGAAAAACCGCCGCGCCCCGTTGTTGTGTTGTAAAGCGGGGCGCGGGGGTGGTTGTTTTCTTAGCGGTCGCTCCATTTGGGGCGGGGGAGGACTGGTTTTGTTGTGGCCCATTTTGTGGGGGCTACCACTTTGTAGTCGGAGCCGAGGATTTGGCTCATTACCATTGGTTTGGCGACATTTTTTCCGGTGCTGTCAAAGCGGATGTTGCCGTAGAAAGTTTGCATTTTTGTTTTGGCGATTTCGTCGCGCAGTTTTTCGGGGTCAAAGGATTGCGCGCGGCGGAATACATCGGCCCACAACTGCACCGCCGCCGCCGACTCCGCGGCCTGATAGGGCGGTTCGTAATCGTAAGCGGCGCGGAAATAGCGGACAAAATCTTCGCCGCCGCCGAAGACGCCGTCGTCGTCGCGGTAGGTTAATTGTTTTTGCCACTGCCGCGCGCAAAGGGTGTATTCGGCGCCGTCGGGGACTTTTTGTTCTATCTGCGCGGAATCGCAATGCGTCATCGCGACCATCGGGACATCCACGAGATATTGTTTTA
Source organism: Gammaproteobacteria bacterium (assembly GCA_020027345.1). Taxonomy (GTDB): domain Bacteria; phylum Pseudomonadota; class Gammaproteobacteria; order Tethybacterales; family Persebacteraceae; genus JAHRAH01. The sequence goes on from JAHRAH010000046.1 coordinate 3,739, forward strand.
TCTGCCGCGCGGCGGTGGCGGCGCCTTTGGCGTGCCCCGATACAAAAAGCGCGTCGGGTTTTGCGGCTTTTACTTTGTTGAGCGTCGCGCTCATGTCGTCCAGCGTTTTCGGCAGTTTGTCGTCAATGGCGATTTGCATACCGTGGCGCTTCGCCGCTTCCAAAATGCCGAGGCGGACATCCTGCGAGAAAGGGTCGTTTTCTATCGCGAGGGCGAGTTTCATTTCCGCGGGTTTTTTGCCGAGGACATCGGACTTTTCGGCGAGGAGGTCTACGGCGCTGGCGAGGTATTGGTCGGCGGAGGTGAGCAGCGCGAAGAGGTATTTGTATCCCTTGGTGAAGAGCGAGCGCGAGGCGCCGTTTGCTTCTATCATCGGGATTTTGTAACGCTCGGTGACGGGCGCCATCGCTTTGGTGAGCCCGGAGGAGTAGGGTCCGAGCATAAACTTGACGCCGTCCTGCTGGATGAGCCGTTCGGCGAGTTGGGCGGCGCGGGCGGGGGTGGATTCGTCGTCGTAGTAGACGATGTGGAGTTTGTAGCGTTTGCCGCCGACTTCCACGCCGCCCATTTCGTTGATGCGCTCCTTGGCGAGTTCGTAACCGTTTTTGGTGTGGTTGCCGTTGGTGGAGTACTTGCCGGAGAGGGAGACGGCGGCGCCGAGGACGATGGTGTCGCCGTCCACTTTTGCGAGTGCGGGGGCGCTTCCGCCGAGTGCGAGGGCGAGAGCGGCGGCGGCGGCGAGGATGCGGCGGGTGAGATTGGTTTTGTTCATTGTTGGTCCTCCGGTTTTTGCGGGGTGTGGTTTTGGATTGTAACGCAAAAAGGGGTTGGGGAGTGTTGGGGGTTTTCCTGCTTTTTCTTTTTTCCCTACCCTTTTTCCCCCCCCTCACCCCCCCCATCGGAGATGGGGGGGGGGTTAACTTTTGTGGACACCCTCCACCCCCCCGGAGTTTGCCGTCCCCATCTGGCGTGGGGGAGGGCAAACTCCGACCCCCCCCGCAAGCGGCGGGGGGTATAACACCGATGGCGGGGGGTATAACACCGACGGGCGGGGGGTATAACACCGATGGCGGGGGGTATAACACTGGCGGGGGGGGTATAGTTAATTAGAGGGGCGTGGTAGAATTGGGGTGATGGTTTGGGGGAGTGGTTTGCGGGTGATGCTGGTTGCGGCGGCTTTTGTCGTCGTTGGCGGGGCGGGGGCGCAGCAGGGGGGGGTGATTGAGAGCGACGCCGAGATTGCGGCGCGGCTGGCCGAGGGGGAGAAGTGGCGCGAGCTGCTTTTGCATTTGAAGGAGTGGGAGTTTCGCAACGGCGATGTCCCTGAGATCTTCCGTCTGCGCGGGATGGCCTCCGGGGCGATGGGCGACACTGCGGCGGCGGCGAAAGCGTACGCGCGCTTGCAGGAACTGACGCCGGCCTCGCAAAAGAGCAAGCACTTGGAGTTGTTTCTGGCGATGGGCGATTTGCACGCGCAGACGAGGGAGTTTGGCGAGGCGGAGCTGGACTACCGGCGGGCGCTGGCGATTCAGGAAAGCCCGCTGACCTGGCGCAAGCTGACGGATGTTATGCTGGCGGCGGCGAAAACGCCGCAGGAAAAAGCGAAGGCGGGGGCGGCGTTGCGGAAAACTCTGACTTTGGGGGAGTATGTCAACGACGCGGGGTTGTGGCGGGTGTTTGCGAAGTTGCAGGAGGAACTCGGCAACGACGCGGAAACCTACGCCGCGCTGAATCATGTCGTGCGCCTTTCGCCGGCGGAACTCGCGGCGTGGGAGCGGCTCTTCGCGCTCGCCGACACGCTCGGCAAAAGCGAAAAGCGCAAGGGACTGATTGTCTCGCGGCTCCTGCGCATCAACGGCGGCAACCCGACGGCGAACGCCTACCGCGGCTTGGAAGCGGAACGGCGGGGGGACAAGCGGATGGCGAAGTTTTATTACGGACGCGCCGTCGCCGAGGGCGGGCGGAGCGGTGCGGCGGCGCCGAAGAAATGGCGCGGCATCGCCTTTCTGGGACTGGCAAACGGCGCCACCGACAACGGCGAAGCGCTGGCGCATTACCGTTTGGCGCTGCTTGCGGATCCTTCGCTGCTGTCGGCGTGGGAGCGGGCGGTGGTGATCTTGCGGGGGATGGGGCGCAACGCCGAAGCGAGCACTTATTTGGATTTGATGCAAAAGGTGCAGCGGCGGTTGGAAGAGGATAAGAGCGTTCCGCCGGAGTTGCTGGCGGGGATTTGAGTTTTTAACTGACGAGTTTTCCCCCCCCCAGCCCCCCCCATCGGAGATGGGGGGGGGGTTAATTTGTTTTTTTTTGTTGCATTCCACCCCCCCGCAAGCGGCGGGGGGTATAGTTAATTGGAGCGGGCGGGGACGCCCTCTCTTGTCATTCCCGCGAAAGCGGGAATCCAGTCGTGCGCGTGACGGCAAAAGCTGTACAATGTATCTTTGTAGTTTCATACTGTCCTTTGTTGCTCTTTCCCTCCAGGCTCTATGGCTTCAAGATCCACCCGCTAGCCTACCAGCTGCAACAGCAGGCGGCCTCCAGGAGCCGCTCGGCCAACTCACGCCCACGCTCGCAGAAGCAGCCCTGAAAAAACATTCTGCGGTATACCCAACCACTATGTTATACTGGTATGTTCATGTAAAT
>JAHRAH010000057.1 GCA_020027345.1 Gammaproteobacteria bacterium
CGTTCCCCATAACGACTAATTCCTTTTAATGATTTGCGCCCGCCCGCGCGACAATTGCTGCCCGCACGATTACCGGCATAACTTGCATTGCATACCAATCCGTCCAATCGCGTATCACCAGAGCGGCAAATACTGTTACAACGCCCGCCGGCATTTCTTAACACTTGTCTTGCAGCCGTCTGATTCCTGAAATTTGCCAAATCCAACGGCGTTTCATTGCCATTAGTTAACGCATTAAAAACCGCCCCTGCCGATAGCAAAGTCGTTATTGGCGCAAGATACCCTATAAAAGCAGCAATATGCAAAGGAGTATAATTAGAACTGTCTCTGATATCCACATTCGCCCCCGCCGACAGCAATACACCCATCCCCAAAGCGTTAAAATCAGTGGCGATTAAATGCAAAAGCATATTTCCACTATTATCCACTGCATCCAAACTCGCTCCCGCATTTGCCATAATGCTAATATGCGCCAGCGCGCTTACCGTTGCAAGATGATACAGCAAAAAATCATCAATCTGATTTCCGCCCACATAATCATTCAGATTGGCGCCCGAAACGGCATACATCGTTACCGTCCGCAAATCCATCGCAATCAAACTCGCCAGCCGTCCCCCCGCATCCGCCGCCCCCTCCAAACCGAAAGCCGCGCAACCGTCCGAAATACTGCAAGAATCCAAACCGCGCACAGTAATAGACGCAAAACTCGTCGCCCGGACAACAGGAGCGCGACCGTCGCGGGGGCCGCCGTCGTCAATAACGGAAACCGTTATGGCGCGAATAATCGCCGTCATCGTCCCCGCCACCGTCGCCTTGTAGATGACAAAGCCGTCGCCGGTAACGCTAATGACATTCGGCGTCGTTGTGTCATAGATGAGCGTCGCCTCCTGCGCGCGCGAATCGGCGGCGGCGAAAACCCCCGCCAGAATCGCCGCCGCGAAAAAGAAAACGCGCAAACGCGCTGTTGAATTTCCCAAAGATTCCATGACAAAAACCGGCGCAAGCCGGGCGTCGTCAAAAGATTCATTGGGTGATCTTTCCGCCTATTCCCCGAGCGGCAGCTAACCGCCCGTTTGTATAGGTATTGTATTCAGCGGAACCCCCGGCGGGGGATCCCAAAGAATCTCTTGACGGCGACATTATAACACAGTCCCCGCCAAAGTCCCCCCTCGCCAGAGTCCCCCCCGCCTAAGCCCCTCCGCAGAGTCCCCCCCTGCCGTCCGTCCCCCCCGATGGGTTATAATCGCCCTTTTTCGCCAATGGGTGGTTTTCGGTTTTGCGCTTTTTTGCCCCTCCGCGCGCGGCGGCGGGGGGCTTTGCGGCGGGCGCGGCGATGAAACTCCTCCCGCCGAACGGCAACGGGCATTCCGCCGCCGAACTGGAAAACCGCCGCCGCTGGCTTGCCGGGCGCACCGGGCGCGAAATCGCCGACGCGCCGCCCGACCCCCCCGAAAAACTCAAAGGACTCGTGGAAAACCAAATCGGCGGGATAACCCTCCCCCTCGCCGTCGCCGGACCGCTCAAAATCCGCGGCGACTTCGCCGATGGCGTTTTTTATGTCCCCCTCTGCACGCTGGAAGGGACGCTCGCCCTTTCCATGACGCGCGGATTGTATCTTTCTTTTCTCAGCGGCGGAATCGCAACCCGCCATCTGGGGCAGCAACTAAACCGCAGCCCGGTTTTTCTTTTCCAAAGCGCCGCCAAAGCGCGCGACTTCGGAAAATGGGCGCTGCAAAACTTCGCCGGCATCCAAAAAGCCGCCGAGAAAAAAACCGCGCACGGAAAACTCCTGCGCATAGAAACCGTCCCCGCCCACAAAAATATGATTCTCAATTTTGTTTTTTCCACCGGCGACGCCGCCGGGCAAAATATGGTCACGATATGCACGCAGGCGGCTTGCGAATTCATCGCGCAAACACATCCCGACCCGCCGCATTTTTTAATAGAAAGCAATTACAGCGGCGACAAAAACGCGTCGTGGAACAATCTCGCGCGCGGGCGCGGACACAGCGTCGCCGCCGAATGCCGCCTGCAGTGCCGCCACATAAAAAGAGTGCTGCACGCGAACCCGCGCGAAATGATCGGCTACCGCAATGTTTTCGCCTTTTCCAGTTACCTCGGCGGAGTGCTCGGAATGAACGCCCACGCCGCAAACGCCCTCGCCGCGCTCTACCTCGCCACCGGGCAGGATGTCGCATGCGTCGCCGAAAACTGCACTTGTGTTTCCGAATACGAAATTGACGGCGAAGGAAATTTGCTCGCGTCCCTGCAAATGCCCTCCGCCACTGTCGGCACAGTCGGCGGCGCGACGCGGCTTGCGCAGCAGCGCGCAAATTTGGAATTGCTCGGCTGCACCGGCGATGGTTCGGCGGCGAAGTACGCCGAAATAGTTTGCGCCTGCGTGCTCGCGCTGGAAATATCGCTGCTCGGCGCAATCGCCAGCGGCGAATTCACAAGCGCGCACGCAAAATTCGGGCGCTGAGGAAAAAAGCAATGCGCTGCCGCGAAGCGTTCGCACAGGAAAATCCGGGCGCGGCCGCCGCGGAACTGCCGGCGCGTTACCGTCTTTCGCACGCCGCCTTTGAGGGCTTTTGCCGCGTCGCGCTTTCGCTGTATTGCCCGCTTTCCGTTTTCGGGCGCGAACTCCTGCCGCCGCCGCCGTTTTTGCTTTGCGCGAATCACTGCAGCCACATGGACACGCCCGCGCTGATGACCGCGGCCGGCGGCGGCTTTCGCAAATACGCGATGATCGCCGCGCGCGATTACTTTTTTTCCGGCAAAGCGCCGAACCCGCTGCGCTACCGCCGCCTGATGTTTTTGATTCCCGTAGACCGGCAGGCGTCGCGCCGTTCCTTGCGATTGATGTTCTCCGAATGCGCGCCGCATCTCAAAGCCGGGCGCAGTTTAATAATATACCCCGAAGGAACGCGCTCGCGCGGCGGCGAAATGGGCGAAATGAAACGCGGCGGCGCCGTGCTTTCGCTGGAATTGAATCTACCCGTCGTCCCCGCTTATGTTTGCGGAACTTTCCGCCGCCTGCCGAAAGGCGCGATGTTCCCCCGCCCGGGAAAAATATCGGTGCAATTCGGCGAGCCGCTGCATCCTTCCGATTTCCGCGACGACAAACAGGCGAGCCGCGCGCTCACGAATTCGCTCGCCGAAGCGATTCGCAAACTGCGCGAAGCAAAACCGCAACCGTAACCGTCCCCCCGAACACAAAAAAAACGCGGCGATTAATACCGTGAGCGACAACCTGCAAAAACCGATGAAGTGGTGGGGATGGGGCGCCGAAGGCGAAGCGCCGAACTTTGAAAACAAGCCGCATTTGTGGCCCTACATCACGCGGCATTTGCAATTAAAGGAAAAGCCGCAAAGAAAAGCGCCGCCGCCGGATTTGGAAACGGTAACGCTGCCGCCGGCGAAACAAAACGAAAAATTCTCCGCGGCGATGGCGCGATGCGGCTTGCAAGTTTTCGCCGGCAAGGAGCATCGCCTCGCCCACGCCGGCGGAAAAAGTTTTCGCGATTTGTGGCACGCGCGAAAAGGAAAAATACCCTGCGCGCCCGACGCCGTTTTGTATCCGCAAAACGCCGAAGAAGCCGCCGCCGCCGTCGCCGAAGCGCAGGAATGCGACATCGCAATCATCCCCTTCGGCGGCGGCTCAAACATCGCCGGCTGCCTCACCCCCGCCGACGCGCGCGGGCGAATGGTCGTCGCCGCGGACACGACAAAAATCAACCGCCTGCTTTCTTTAAACGAAAAATCGCAAATCGCGCAAATGCAGGCGGGCGCGCTCGGCGGCGTTTTGGAAGCGCAACTCAACGCCCGCGGCTGGACCTTCGGGCATTTTCCCGATTCCTTTTTGCATTCCACACTCGGCGGATGGATTGCGACGCGCTCCGCCGGAATGCAAAGCGACGAATACGGATGCATAGAAAACCTGACCGCCGGCGCGACACTGCAAACCCCCGGCGGCGTCTGGAATATAAAACACTTCCCCCGCTCCGCCGCCGCGATGAATATGAAGGAACTCGTCCTCGGCAGCGAAGGCGCGCTCGGAATCATCACCGAAGCGGTTATAAAAATACGCCCCCTGCCCGCGCGCAAATTGTTTTTCGGATATTTGTTTTCCGAATTTGCATCCGGGCTGGAAGCCGTGCGCGAATGCCTCCAAACCGGCGCAAAGCCGCTCATATCGCGCCTCAGCGACCACAACCGCACGGCGCTTTCCTTTTCCTTTCGCGAAGCAAGCGGCGGCGGCGCAATTAAAAAAGCGATGGCGGCGATTGCGAAAACATACATCGCAAAATCCGGCGGAATTGATTTTTCCAAATGCTGCCTGATGATTGTTGCCTTTGAAGGAAGCGAAAAAGAATGCGCGAAAAAGCACAGCGCGGCGCGGCGCATATTCCGCAAATACGGCGGAGTTTTCGCGGGCGCCGGCCCCGGCGAGAGTTTTGCGCGCGGCAAATTTGATTTCCCCCACATACGCGATTACCTTTGGGATTACGGAATATACGCCGATGTCAGCGAGACCGCGACCGAATGGGAAAACGCCGAAAACCTGCGCCTGCGCGCCCTCGCCGCTTTGGAAGAATCCTTTCGCGCGCGCAATCTGCGCGGATGGTGCGGATGCCATCTCAGCCATTCCTACCGCGACGGCGCAAGTTTGTATTTCAGTTTCGCTTTTTTGCGCGACGAAAACGGCGGCAACCTCGCGCATTATTTCGCAATCAAGCGCGCCGTGCAGGACGCCTTCGCAAAAAACGGCGGGACGCTTTCGCATCACCATTCCGTCGGCACCGACCACGCGCCGTGGCTGGAAAACGAACTTTCGCCTTTCGGAATCGCCGCGATGGACGCGATAAAAAAAAGCATTGACCCGCGCGCGATTATGAACCCCGGAAAACTGCGCCCGCTGAGCTGGGAACGCTGGCGCGCGGACATTCCCCTCGCCGAAGAATGAAAGGAAAAACAGTCGCCATAACCGGCGCGTCTTCCGGGCTCGGGCGCGCGCTCGCCTTGCGGCTCGCGCGCGAAGGCGCGCATCTTTCGCTTTTTGCGCGCGACATATCCCGCCTGCAAAAAACCGCCGAAGAATGCGAAAAAGAAAGCGGCGGAAACGCGCCGTTAATTATTGCCGGCGATGTGCGCGAAGAAGACGACTGCCGCAGTTTTATTAAAGCGGCGGCGGAAAAAACCGGACGGCTGGATTGTTTGATAAACAACGCCGGAATCAGCATGTGGGCGCGCGCCGCCGACTGCGAAACACTGTCCGCTTTTCGCGCCGTGACCGACACGGTCTTTTGGGGCGCCGCGCAATGCGCCCACGCCGCCCTCCCGCATTTGCGCGGCGGCGGAATGATTGTCAACATATCCTCGGTGCAGGGAAAAACCGCCCTGCCCTACCACACGATATACGCCGCCGGCAAACACGCATTGGAGGGCTTTTTTGATTCGCTGGCGATGGAAGAGCCGCAAATCCACATCCTCACCGTCCGCCCCGGCTGGATAAACGGCACCCGCATAAACCAAAACCGCGCCGGCAACAAAAACAACGCCGCCGCAAACAACGATAATAATAACGGCAACAACGACAACGGTAACGGCGGCATACCCGTAAACGAATGCGCCGAAAAAATAATAACCGCAATAAAAGAACGCCGGCAAACGCTGACGCTGCCGGAGCGTTACAAATGGCTCCCCCTGCTCGCCGAGTTATTCCCCCAAACCGTCCGCCGCGCCGCAACCAAAAAAACCGAAGCCCGCCGCCGCCGCCCTCCCCGTCATTCCCGCGAAAGCGGGAATCCATAACCGTCGCGGGGTTTGTATGGATTCCCGCTTTCGCGGGAATGACATGGTTTCTCATTGCGTCATTCCCGCACTTTTCCCAGAGGCGGGAATCCATCCCCCCGTCATTCCTGCGAAAGCTGGAATCCATACGGTCATTGGGGTTTTCGCTAAGTTTTGGGGCGGAGGGGGATTCTGCTGTTTCATTCGGCGGATTATGGATTCCGGCTTTCGCCGGAATGACGGCCACCATCCGCGTCATTCCCGCATTTTTCCCAGAGGCGGGAATCCATCCCCCCGTCATTCCTGCGAAAGCTGGAATCCATTCGGGCGTTGGGGTTTTCGCTGAGTTTTGCGGGAGGGAGTATTCTGCTGTTTCATTCGGCGGGTTATGGATTCCTGCTTTCGCAGGAATGACGGACACCATCCGCGTCATTCCCGCACTTTTTCCAGAGGCGGGAATCCAGCAAATCAAATTGCATTATTGCCGTACATGTTTTTAATTCGCCGGATTCCCGCCTTTTAACAGAAGCGCGGGAATGACGCAAAATTGGGAGCGGCGGGGACGCCGCTCATGCCGGATGCGTTCAAAGCGCCGACTTTTTTATTTTCAGGCGGCGGGTGGAATGCCCCAAATACAGTTGCCGCGGGCGGCCTATGCGGAATTCGGGGTCTTCGTGCAGTTCGTTCCAGTGCGAAACCCAGCCGACGGTGCGGGCGATGGCGAAGATCGCCGTGAACATTGATGTGGGAATCC
>JAHRAH010000146.1 GCA_020027345.1 Gammaproteobacteria bacterium
ATTGCCCGGGTGGTGTTCGCCTATAACCACACAAGGCAAAAACGCCTCGGCTGGAAAGCCCCCGTGGAACTCCTGCAAAACCAACACAACAATGCGGAACCCAACACGAAAGCGGGAATCCATACGGGGTTTGCCTCTTCACCGTTATTTTCGCACGGGGAAAGATTCTCCTTTGCCGCCGGACCGTCTGGATTCCCGCTTTCGCGGGAATGACAAGGGGAGAGGGGGATGACAGTGACGGTTAATTTTGCGCGGGGGGGATTATGTGTTATAAAAAAACGACCGAGGACCTTAACGGAGGACAAATGGAGCAACCGCAGCAGCCGGCGCAGCCGCACATCTCTTTTCGCAAAGTGCAAAAATCCTACGACGGCGATTCGCTGGTCGTGCGCGATCTCAATCTGGAAATATACGACGGCGAGTTTCTGACGATGCTCGGCCCCTCCGGTTCGGGCAAAACGACCTGCCTGATGATGCTCGCCGGCTTTGAAACACTGACGCACGGCGAGATATACATCCGCGACCGCGGCGTGAGCAAAATCCCGCCGCACGAGCGCAACATCGGGATGGTCTTCCAGAATTATGCGCTCTTCCCGCACATGACCGTCGCCGAAAACCTCGCCTTCCCGCTGCAGGTGCGCAGCGAAAGCGAGGACGAAGTGCGGCGCAAAGTGGGGCGGGCGCTGGATATGGTGCAACTCTCCGGCTTCGGCGGACGCCGTCCGGGACAACTCTCCGGCGGGCAGCAGCAGCGCGTCGCCGTCGCCCGGGCGCTGGTCTTTGAACCGGCGCTGGTGCTGATGGACGAGCCGCTGGGGGCGCTGGACAAAAACCTGCGCGAACAAATGCAGTTTGAATTAAAGCACCTGCACGAAAGCATCGGCGTCACCGTCGTGTATGTTACGCACGACCAGGGCGAGGCGCTGACGATGTCCGACCGCATCGCGGTTTTTGACAAGGGCGTGATTCAACAACTGGACAGCGCCGAGGATTTGTACGAAAAACCGCAAAACGCCTTCGTCGCGAGTTTCATCGGCGAGAACAACACCTTCGCCGGGCGCGTCGCCGAGGATCTGGGCGGCGGCTTTTGCTCGGTCACAGTGGGGGAAGCGAAAGTCGCGGCGCTGCGGATAAACGCCGAAACCGGCGCGCTGACGACGCTCTCGCTGCGCCCCGAACGCGCCCTGCTCGGCGAACCCAACGGCGTGGCTGCGGAAGGCGCGCGGGTCAACCGCTTTGAAGGACGCGTGCGCGAGACGATTTATCTGGGCGACCACATCCGCGTGCGCCTTTCGCTGCTGGGCAGCGACGAGTTCATAGTAAAAGTCCCCAACGACCGCGAACACCGCGACCTGTCCGCCGACAACATAGTCCCCCTCCACTGGCGAGCCGAAGATTGCCGCGCGCTGGATCATCCGCAGTAATAGTTCCCCCCCGGTGTCATTCCCGCACTCTTATTAAAAAGCGGGAATCCAGCAAATTAAATTTAAGCGGGCGCAGGATGCCCGCTGTTGACTGCGCTCCCGCGCCGGAGTGCGGGAACGAGTCCTTCTTAGATAACGGCTACGCCAAATCGCATGCTTCGGGGGGCATCCAGTGGGGGGCTTTGCCTTCCCATTTGACATTGCAGCCGACGGGGTTGGTGCGGGCGGGGGATGCGGGGTTGCCGGCGAAGTAATCCTCCAAGGCGCGCTCCAAATCGTTGACTGTCGCCTTTTGCGGCTGGCGGGGGTTGTCCGTCGCGCGCCCGGTGTAGAAGAGTTTGCGCTCGCGCCCGAAGAGGAAAAAATGCGGGGTGCGCAGCGCGCCGTAGGCGAGGGCGGTCTGCTGCGATTCGTCGCGCAGGTAGATCCACGGGAATTTGTGCTCGCGCATGCGGGCGAGCATACCCTCAAAATCGTCTTCGGGGTAGGTGTTGGCGCTGTTGGAATTGACGCCGACAAACTTCGCGCCGCGCGGGGCGAACTTCTCCGCCGTGCGCCGCGTGGTCTCGTCCGACGCCGTCACATACGGGCAGTGGTTGCAGGTGAAGAAAACAACGAGCGCGTCGGCGGCGGCGAAATCGGCGAGCGTGTAGGTTTTGCCGTTGGTCGCCGGCAAGGAAAAATCGGGAGCGGACGCGCCCGTCGCCAAAGTAAATTCCGCCATCGCGCCGATTATAACAAAGCCGCTGTTGCCGCAGGATGTTTTTAAGTTTGCGCAACAGCGGCTTTCGCCGGAATGACGGGGGGGGATTTTTTTTGCGGAGGGGGGTTGACAGGGGGATTTTTTTGTGTATAATCCCGCCCATCTCACAATGTGCGCACGCCCGCTAGTCGGGCTGCTTGCTGAATACAAGACCCTCGCCCGCCGCGTCGACAGCACGGCGGGCAGGCAATAGGCAAGGCAACCACAGTGCGTGTTTTGTGAGATCAGCCCGGCGTTCTTTGCGGCGGAGTGTTTCGGGCTGATTTGTGCGCCGCTATCGCTTCCGTTTGGGGGCGGGAAAAGGAACACAATGACAAAGAACTTCTTCCGCTTTTGCGCCGCCGCTTTTTTTGCGGGGGCGGGGCTTGCTGTGGCAAACACCGCCGATGCGCAGGAAGTTACGATTACGCTTACGGCGGAGCCCTCCTCGCTGGTTTCGCTGTCCGCCGACGGCTACCTCATCTACAAGGGGACGCAAGCGGGGACGATGACGGCGACTGTTTTTGCCGTTACTGGCACTTTGGAAAGCGGCACTTTTACGCCCCGGCATGTCAATGCGACGGGGATGGCTTTTGTTACTTTGCGGGGATTGGATTCTTGCAGTATTGCAAGCGGTTGCGCCGCCTTTGGTTTGGAGGGTATTCCGTCAGGTATTTCTGGCGCAGATGCCCGGCTTGCTTCGCTCTTTGCAATGGATTTGGCGACGGTTACGATGTTCGCCGCTTCGGGCGCTGATTTGAATGAATTGGTGGGCGGCACTGGTGCTGATGATTTTTTGGTGTATCACTTGGCAACGGCAAATAAGCCGGCTCATCTCAGCGTTTTCGTAAATGCGGGGGCGAGTTTGGAGGCGAAGGATAATAGAGAGTATACGCCGCTGATTTTTGCTGCTGACCACAATAACATTACGGCGATAACGGTATTGCTGTCGGCGGGGGCGAGTGTTAATGTGGCGAATAATAATGGCAATACGCCGCTGCTTATTGCTGTTAGGAGAGATAACATTACGGCGATAACGGCATTACTGTCTGTGGGGGCGAGTGTTAATGTGATAAGTGATACCGGCTTTTCGCCGTTGATGAGGGCTGCTGCCGGTGGTAACATTACGGCGATAACGGCATTACTGTCTGCGGGGGCGAGTATTAATGTGACAGATAATCGTGGTGATACGCCGCTGGATAGGGCAATTTCGCGGAATCTCACAGAAGCGATTGTGGTGTTAATTGCGAATGGGGGGTTGTGCCGTGCGAGTAATACGGATTCCCGCTGTCCCGGGGCGGGTTCGCCGATAGTGGGCTTTGGCACGGCGAATCTGAATCGGACATTTGTCAAGCGGAGTTCGTCGCTGACGGCGGGCGGGCGGATTGCTATGGTTGTGGTTAGCAGTCCATAGTGGTTTTCTTCTCCTTTCCCCCCTATTGGAGATGGGGGATACCGTCATTCCAGCGAAAGCTGGAATCCATTGGGGGGTTGGGAATATTGCTAAGTTTCGGGGTCTGTGGTTTTCGCGGGTGCGTATGGATTCCAGCTTTCGCTGGAATGACGGGGTGGGGGTTTAATTCGCTGGATTCCCGCCTTTTTGGAGGAGTGCGGGAATGACGCAATAGGGTTAATTGGGGAGTGCGGGAATCCCCCCTGCGTCATTCCCGCATTTTTTCCAGAGGCGGGAATCCAGCAAATTAAAAAAGCGCGGGAATGACGCTACATGGGGATGACGGTTGGGTTGGGGTTGTTGGAGTGGCGGAGGATTCCGGATTTTTGGCGGAATGCGGGGGTTGCGGTCGTATAATCCGGCGGTGGCGCACAAATCGCACAAGGCGAAAATCGGGGCGGGGCAGAAGCCGTCGCTGCCTTACGATTACGACCGCGCGTTGAATATGCATGCGCTCGGGCCCGGCGAGCCGGCGCTTTCGGAATGGCGCGAACTCGGTTTGCAGTTGCCGGATATGGACGCGGTGCGCCGACACCGTCTGGCGCGGGTGCGCGGCGAACTCGCCCGGCGCGGGTGCGCGGGTGCGGTGCTTTTTGACCCGCTCAACATCCGCTACGCCAGCGACGCGACGAATATGCAATTGTGGACCGCGCACAACGCGGCGCGGTATTGTTTTGTCAGCGCGGATTCGCTCGTGGTTTTTGACTACCGCGAATGCGATCATTTGTCGGCGCACAATCCGCTGATAGACGAAGTGCGCCCGGGAGTTTCGTGGTTTTATTTTTCGTCGGGCAGCCGGTTGCGCGAGCGCGCAAAAAAGTGGGCGCGGCAAATCGCCGAACTCGCGCGCGCCGCCGGGGGGAAGAAGCCGCTGATTGCGGTTGACAAATGCAATCACGAGGGGGTTGACGAACTGCGCGCATTGGGCGTGAGCGTTTGCGGCGGCGAGGAAGTGATGGAAAACGCGCGGATGATTAAGTGCGCCGACGAAATCCGCGCGCAGCGTTGCGCCGCCGCGGCCTGCGGCAAAGCGCTGGACGCAATGCGCGCGGTCGCGCAACCGGGCGTCAGCGAAAACCGGGCGTGGGCGGCGATGCACGCGGAAAACATCGCGCGCGGCGGCGAATGGATTGAAACGCGGCTGCTGGCGGCGGGTCCGCGGACGAATCCGTGGTTTCAGGAATCGTCCTCGCGCCCGATGCGGGCGGGGGAATTGCTTTCGTTTGACACGGATTTGATTGGCGCTTTCGGCGTGTGCGTGGACATTTCGCGCTCGTGGCTGATAGGCGCGGAAAAGCCGACCGCGGCGCAGCAAGATTTGCATTCGCGCGCCCTCGCGCAGGTGCGGGAGAACGCGGCGATGATTCGCCCGGGAATGACCTTTGAGGAAGTTTCCAAAAAAGCGCTTTGCCATCCGCCGGATGTTTTTCGCAACTACGGCTTGCCCTTTCACGGCGTCGGGCTTTGCGACGAATACCCCTCGCTGCCCTTCGGCTACCGCTGGGACGAAGCGGGGCACGAAGGCGTGATACAAACGGGAATGACGGTCTGCTCGGAGAGTTATGTCGGGCGGGCGGACGGCGGCGAAGGCGTGAAGTTTGAAGACCAATACCTGATAACCGAAACCGGCGCCGAACTAATCTCGCACTACCCGGAGGGACTGCTGCCCTGATTTATCATTCCCGCAAACGGGAATTCATACGGCGCCGGCGGAAAAGCAAATTTTGGCGTTTGCGAAAGTGACGGGAAAAACAAAGTCCGTATGGATTCCCGCTTTCGCGGGAATGACGGATTTTTTTCGGGAGTGACGGATTTTTTGCGGGTTGTCAGGCGTTTTTGTTGCGGCTTAGCAGGTAATCTTCCATCAGCAGCGCCGCCGGCAGCAGGTTTGCGTTTTTGCGGCGGAAGAGCATAATGCGGCGGAAAACGGAGGGGCGGCACAGCGGCTTGACAAAAACCGCCGGATTGCGAATGGCGCCGGCGAAACCCGAAGGCAAAACGGCAATCCCCATATTCGCCGCCGCCATCGCTTCCGCCGTGGACATCAGATTGACTTCAAACGCCGGTTCAAACCGCATCTTTTTTTGCGCGAACACGCGCTCAATAAAAAGCCGCACGCTGGATTTCTTGCTCATCGCAATGATGTTCGCGCGGCGCAGATGCTCCCATTGGAGCGGTTGTTTTTTTGCGAGCGAATGCTTTGCGCCGCCGACGCCCGTCAGCCGGTCGGTGCAAAACGGGCGGACATGCATTCCGCTTTCTCCGCCGGGCATAATGCCCAGTCCTATGTCGGCGATGCCCGACTGCACCATTTCAATGACGGACGCCGCCGGCGCTTCCACGACGGTTACGCTGACCCGCGGGCATTCCTCGTGAAAGCGCCGAACCTCTTCGCAAGCGACGGACGCGGCGATGGAGGGCAGGCAGGCGAAAGTTACGCGCCCCCTTTTTGCGGCGATTAACTGCCGGATGTCGCCCAGTCCCCGTTCGCGCCAGTCCGTCAAAACTTCGGCAAAGCGCACAAAATGCTCGCCCACCGGAGTCAGCGAAACGCGGTGCGACCTGCGGTCAAAAACGCATTCGCCCAATTCCTCCTCAATCGCGCGGATGGTGCGGCTGAGCGCGGGCTGCGATGTTCCCAGTTCTTCCGCCGCTTTCTGAAAATGGCGAAAGCGCGCCACCGTCAAAACCGCGAGCAAATGCCGGAACTCAATAATCATATCAGAATTGATATGATACTATGATTTTCCGCGCATTGACTTTAAGCGTTTTCGCCGCTTACACTTGCGATTATGGCTTTGCCTTTGACAATCGGCTGCGGCGCCGGTTTCGCTCACGACCGCCCCGACGCCGGGCGGAAAGTGGCGGATTACCTTGCCGCCCGCGGCGGCGGGTATCTGATATACGAGACGCTTTCCGAACGGACGGTTGCGCTCGCGCAAATGGCGAAGGGCGGGCGTTACGGGCGGCTGGGCGAGTTTCTCCGCCAGAGTTTGCCTTCCTGTTTGCGTTCGGGGATTAAGATTATCGGCAACTTCGGCGCCGCCGCGCCTTTGCGGGCCGCCGCCGCCGTCGCCAAACTTGCGCGCGAGTTGGGGTTGCGGGCGCCGCGCATCGGCGCGGTTTGCGGCGACAACCTGCTTTCGCGCAACCGCATTCCCGAGTGGCTGGGCGAATACCTGCCGGCGAAGAACGGCGACTCCCGCTCCGTCATTTCGGCAAACGCCTACATCGGCGCCGAGGGCATCGTCAAGGCGTTGCGGCGGGGCGCGGACATAGTCGTCGCCGGGCGCGTCGCCGACCCTTCGCTTGCGCTGGCGGCGGTGATTTACGAACGCGATTTGAACGGCGACGACTGGCAGGGGCGCGCGCTCGGCACGCTCGCCGGGCATCTTTTGGAATGCGGCGCGCAGGTTTCCGGCGGCTATTTCGCCGACCCCGGAATGAATAAAAATGTGCCGGATTTGGATTCGGTCGGATTTCCGATTGCCGAAATTGATTCGCGCGATTCCCGCGTGGTTATCACAAAGCCGCCCGGCACCGGCGGGCTGGTTTCCGAGCGCACGGTGAAGGAACAGTTGCTTTATGAAATTCACGACCCGAAAAAATATCCGACGCCGGATGTGACGCTGGACATTGCCGCCGCCGTCGTCGCCGAAGAAAAACCGGGGCGCGTCGGCGTTTGCGGGGTGCGCGGCGGGCCGCCGCCGGAAAAACTGCGGCTGCAAATATGCCGGCGCGACGGTTGGATTGGCGAATCGGAAATATCCTATTACGGTCAAACCGCTCCGTCGCGCGCCGCCGCCGCTTGCGAAGTGTTGCGCCGGCGCATGCGCGCGCTCTTTCCCGAAATGCGGCACTGCCTTGACATTATCGGAATCTGCAGCGCCGCCAACGACGGCGAAGGCGTTTTTTTGCGGCGGCGGTTGCGCGAAGCCGAAAAGAACGGCGGCGAACACCGCGATGTGCGCGTTCGCTTTGCCGCGCGCGGCGATGATTTGCGCCGTTTGGAACGCGCGCTTTGGGAAGTGGAGGCGCTTTACACAAACGGTCCCGCCGGCGGCGGGGGAGTGCGCTCGCGCATTGCGCCCTGCATTTTTAACGAAATTGTTTTTGTTCCGCGCGGGCGGATTAAGGTTTCCGTCCGCATTTTGCAATGAGCGCGACGGTGGAAGTGCCTTTGCGCCGCGTCGCGCACGGCCGCGCCGGCGACAAGAACGGCACCGTCAACATATCCGTCATCGCCTTTGAAATGCGCTGCTTTGAAGATTTGCGGCGGCAGGTGACGGCGGCAAAAATCCGCCGCCGCTTTGCGCATTGCCCCGTTTCCGCCGTGCGCCGTTACGCGCTTGCCGGAATCGGCGCGCTTAATTTTGTCATTGAGGGCGCGCTCGGCGGCGGCGTCAACGATTCGCTGCGCCTGGACCGGCACGGCAAAAGTTTGTCTTATCTTGTGCTGGATATGCCCGTGCGCATTCCGGCGCACAAACTTCCGGGCGCGGTTGCGGCCGGCGTCACCCAAAAGAAAAGGAGGAAACAATGAAACTTCCCGTCCAAAAAATAGCCCGCCTGCTTTTGGCGGCGGCGACGGCTTTTGCGCCCGTCGCCGGCGCGCAGGAGCGCGATTTGCTTATCGGCACGACGGCCGCGACTTCCAGCCACTACGGCTACTTTGTCGCCGTCTCCCAGTTGATTAACGCGCAAGTCGCCAATGTGCGCGCCGCCGTCGTGGAAACCGGCGCGACCATTGACAATTTGCGCCGCCTTTCGCGCAAGCAAATTGACATCGGCCTGGTAACGACCAATGCGGTCTACCAGGCCGAAAACGGCAAAGGCAAATTTGAAGGCGCGCCGGTCAAAACGCGGCTGCTTTGGGTTTACGCCGTCGCTCCGCAAAATGTAGTCGTCCGCGGCGATTCCGGCATAAAAGCGATTGCCGAACTCGGCGGCAAACCCTTTAATCCGGGCATACGCGGCTCGTCAACGGAAGCGACATCGGAGGCGGTTTTTGCCGCGCTCGGCGTCGTCCCCGATTATGTCCGCGGCAGCACCGGCGACATCGTCGCGAGCATAAAAGACAACCGTCTCGCCGGATATGTGAAATCCGGCGCGGGGAAATCTTTGGACGCATCCACCCGCGACATTGCGACGGCGGCGGACATTGCCATTTTGGGGCTGAGCGAAAAGCAGGCGAAAACAATCGCCGACGCGCTCCCCGATTTGTCCATTGTCGGGCAGCCCGGCAACAAGGATTTGGGAATCGCGCCTTATACAACATGGGCTTTTGCCGTCGCCGCCACCGCCTCGCCGGATCTTGACGAAGAAACCGCTTATCAAATTGTGAAAGCAATCGCGGAGGACGAAACCGTTCAGGCGAGCGCGATGGCGAGTTTGAAGGGTTTTGACATCGCCAAAGCGACGGCGGAGTTGGCGACCATTCCGCTGCATCCGGGCGCGGCGAAATATTTGCGCGAAAAAGGGTTTGCCGTCGGCGGCAACTAAGCGGCGCAACCTTGGCGGACACTGCGGGCGGCGCGGGGGCGAGGGCGTTTTTGCGCTTGCTCGTCGGCGGCGCGCTTTGCCTGCTCGTCGCGTATTGGGGGGCGTTCGGCTCGTTTGCGAGTTTGATTCACCGCCCGCTTTTTATATGGCTGGTCACGACGCTCGGCTTGCTGAGTTATCCGCTTTGGGATAAAACCCCCCGCCGCCCCGCCGGGATTTTCATTGACGCCGCGTTGGCGGCCGTAACCGCAGCCGCGTGTTTGAAAATAATATGGAACGCCGACGAAATAATGACATCCCTGCCGTTCGCCTCCGGCTGGGATTTGTTTCTTTGTTTTGCGCTGGTCGCGGTCGTTTTGGAAGTCAGCCGCCGCGCCGTCGGAATTGTTTTTCCGGCGATTGTCATTGTCGGAATATCTTACGCGTATTTTGGAAAACACTTGCCCGGGGTTTTTCGCCACCGCGGTTTTGACGAAAGTTTTATTGCGGAGACGCTGTATCTCGGCGACCTCGGATTGTGGGGTTTGCTGAGCGGAGTCGCTTCCACGGTGATAGCGGCGTTCACGCTGATGGGCGCGGTTTTGCTGCGCGCCGGGGGGGCGGAAGTTTTGATAGCCGCCGCGACGCGGGCCGGCGGCGGCAGCGTCGGCGGCGGCGCGAAAATAGCGGCAATCGCATCGGGATTGTTCGGAATGATTTCGGGAAGTTCGGTCGCGAATGTCGCGACTACGGGAAACTTCACCATTCCGATGATGAAACGGCTCGGTTATCCCAAAAAAATAGCCGCCGCCGTGGAAGCAGTCGCCTCCACCGGCGGACAACTTGCGCCGCCGATTATGGGCGCGGCCGCTTTTATTATGGCGGAAATTGTCGGCGTCGGCTATCCGCGCATCGCCGCCGCCGCGACGATGCCGGCGCTTTTGTTTTACGGCGGAGTGCTTGCTGCAATTCATTTTAAAGCGCTGCGGCTCGGTTTGTCGCCCGTTGCCCAAAGCGAAATCCCCTCGTGGAAAGAAGCGCTCGCCGGAAAAAAAGGGACGGTCTCCATCGTTCTCGCTTTGGGCGGGCTCATAACGGGATTGATGTCGGGGAAGTCCCTGCAAACCGCCGCCTTTTTCGGAATCGCCGGCGCGTTCGCCGGTTACCTTTTGCAAAATTGGCGCAACTCTCCCAAATCGCACGCAACGGTCGCGCTTAATATTGTGGAGGACGCTTCCAGGGGAATGGTAATCATCGGCGTTCTTCTGGCGAGCGCGCAAATTCTGGTGGCGATGATAAACATGACCGGGCTCGGCGTAAGTTTGTCCGGCGCAATCGTCTCCGCCGCCGCGGGCGACATTTTGCTGGTCGCGCCGGTCGTCGCCGTCGTGTGTTTGATAATCGGAATGGGCATACCCACGACCGCGGCGTATGTGCTCGTCGCCGCCGTGATGGCGCCCGCATTAATTCGCAGCGGCGCCGACCCGCTGACGGCGCATCTGTATGTTTTTTATTACGCGACTTTGTCCGTCATCACGCCGCCGATGTGCGTCGCCATTTTTGTCGCGGCGGGCATCGCCCGGGAACGCTGGGCGCCCGTCGCCGGCGAGGCGCTGCGCATCGGCGCGGTAATCTATGCAATTCCCGCGCTGTTTTTGATGTATCCGGGATTGACATTCTCCGGCGGCGCAAGCGATGTCGCGCTGGCGGCGCTCGCCGGCTGCGCGCTCGTCATCGCCGTCTCATCGCTACTGGGCGGCGTAAAAATAACCGGCCGCGCTTTTATTGACACCCCGGTATATGCGGCGTCCGCAATTTTGGCGCTATCCGGAACGCAGGAGGGAGTTTTCGCCGGCGCAGCATTATTGGTTGCGGCGGTTATTTGCCGAATAAGGTTTTTCCGGTTTCTTCGCTCCAAATAATAATTTGGAACCGTCCGATTCTGAATCAATCGCCGGATTGCTTGCGGCGTTCACACTTCCAGGGGGT
Organism: Gammaproteobacteria bacterium; assembly: GCA_020027345.1. Classification (GTDB taxonomy): domain Bacteria; phylum Pseudomonadota; class Gammaproteobacteria; order Tethybacterales; family Persebacteraceae; genus JAHRAH01. The sequence goes on from JAHRAH010000146.1 coordinate 11,090, forward strand.
CTATGTCCATTTGCCAGCGGGGGGCGGGGGGGAGGCGGGGGAGAAAAGCGGAAAGAAAACGGTGCAAGTCGGCGCGGCTTTCGGAGGAGATTAATAACTGCGCGCGGTGTTTGCCGGCTATTTTTGCGCGCAGTGCGGGGACGGGGGAGCCGATTGCGACCGTTTTCGGTTTTGTTGCGCGGGCTTTTTTTTGCGCGGCGTTTAAAAATGCGTAAAGTTTTTTTTGCGAAGCGGCGCTCGCGCGCAAAAGCGCAAGATGCGAAAATGGCGGAAGGCGCGCGCGCTTTCTTTCGGCGAGCAGCAAATCCCATCCGCTTGCGATGTCGTCTTGCAGCAAAAGTTTGTAAAAAGGATGCAGCGGATGTTCGGTTTGAATCATCACGCGGCAGCCGCGCGGATTGCGCGTTCCCCTGCCGACGACTTGCGAAAGAATTGCCGTCAGCCGTTCCTGCGCGCGAAAATCGGGCGCGAACAATCCGGCGTCGGCGCCGAGGATTCCTATCAGCGAAAGGCGCGGGAAGTTGTGCCCCTTCGCGACGATTTGCGTGCCGACCAGAAGTTCGCGCCGCCCTTCGGCAATCGCTTCGCTTTCGCGCGCGAAATCGCCGGCGGCGGCGAGCGAATCGCTGTCCAGCCGCGAGATGCGCGCTTGCGGAAAGCGTTTGCGCAGCGCTTCTTCCACGCGCTCGGTGCCGGCGCCGAGCGCAAGCAGCGGCGCGCCGCATTGCGCGCAGGGCGAATCCGGCGGCAGCGAAAAACCGCACCAATGACAAAGCATCAGCCGCCTTCTTTTGTGCGCCGTCAGCGCCGCCGCGCACCGTTCGCACTGCAAACTCGTTTTGCATTTTGCGCACCACGCCGCCGGGGCGTAACCGCGGCGGTTGATAAAAAGCAGCGCCTGTTTTTTTTCGCGCGCGCATTCTTGTATCGCATCCAGCAGCGGCGCGCTTATTCCGTGATATTGCGCGCAATTTCCCAAATCAATCAATTCCGGTTTCGGCGGAGAAGAATGCAGCCGCTTATGCAATTGCAAAAAACGGTAACGCCCGCGCTTTGCGTTTTGATAACTTTCCAAAGAAGGAGTCGCCGACGCCGCCAGATGCGGGACCTTTTCCGCGCGCGCGCGCCAGACGGCAATGTCGCGCGCGGAAAAAGAAAATCCGCCCTGTTGTTTGTAAGAATCGTCGTGCTCTTCGTCCACGACAATCAATCCCAAACGCGGCATCGGCGCGAACACCGCGGAGCGCGTTCCCAAAACGACATCGGCTTCGCCGCGCGCGGCGCAAAGCCAGCGCGCGGCGCGCTCTCCGTCGGAAAGCCCGCTGTGCAAAACGCAAAGTTTCGCGCGCGGCAAACGGTCGCGCGCGTTTTGCGCGAGTTGCGGAGTGAGCCGTATTTCGGGGACGAGAATTAATGCCTGCTTGTTTTCGCTTATTATTTTTTCGGCGAGGCGCAAATAAGTTTCGCTTTTTCCGGAGCCGGTCGCGCCCAGAAGAAGATGCGGGGAAAAACCGTTTCCGGTTTCTATGTTTTGCAAAACTTCTTTTTGTTCGTCCGTCAACTTCGGCGCGGGGATGACTGTTTTTGTTTTTGTTTCTTCGCCGCCGTCAAAAGCCGGTCGCGGTTCGCGCGATAAAAAACCGTCGGCGAGAAGTTTTTTTATTTCCGCCGCCGGGTTTTTTACTTTTGCGCCGAGCGCGGCGGATGTCATCGCGCCTTCTTTTTGCAAAACCGCGGCGATTTGTTTTGCTTTTTCGCGCGGCGGCGGTGTTTGTTTTGCATTTGCTAAACGCAACACCGTCGGCGGCGAATACGCGCTGACGCGGCGGAACAACCGCGGCAGCGCGGCGGCGGCGGCGATTCCTATCGGGCAATGATAATACCCGGCGCAAAAGCGAATCAGTTTGAGCGTCGCCGGCGGCAGCGGCGGCATATCGTCAAGCACGCGCGCGAGCGGGCGCAAACGCGCTGCGGGGACTTCGGAAGTTTTGCGCGCGGCGAGAACAACCCCCGCTGCCTGACGCTTTGCGAGCGGCGCAACGACTCTTTTGCCGAGTATGTTTCCGCCGCAATCTTCGGGGACGATGTAATCAAAAGTTTGCCGCGCGCCGATGTTAAACGCGACGGCGGCGAACATTTGCGCGCTCAGTTTTGCGGCGAGTTTGCGGTTTGCCGTCCTTCGCGTATTATGCGCAGGAAATCCTCCTCGCTCATCGCGCCGCCGATGTAACGGTCGCCGATGATAAAAGCCGGCGTTCCGTATACGCCGAGCAATCTTGCCGCTTGAAAGTTGCGCCGCAGCACCGCGCCGGTTTCTTCGGAATCGGCGTCGGCTATCAGCGCTTCTTCGTCCATACCCGCTTCGCCGGCGAGGCGCACGACATCGCCCTGCGAAAGATTCGCCGGCGCGGACATAAATAAACGATGGAAGTCGGCGTATTTTCCCTGCCGCCACGCGGCGAGCGCGCCGCGCGCCATTTGTTCGGAGGCGGGCCCGAGCACGGGCAATTCCACGACTTTGATTTGTATTTCGCCGCGGCGCACGGCGGCGTCCAAATAGGAAAAAACATGCCGGCAGTAGCCGCATTTGTAATCGGAAAACTCATAGACGGTAACGCCGCTTTCGCCGAACTGCGGCATACCTTCGCGCTCCAAAATCGCCGCGACTTCCGTTATCAGCCGCTTTTTTACGGCGGCGTTTATGCGCGCGAGCGAGCGCATTTCCGCCGGCATTTCTTCGGCTGCGGGCGGCGGCGGAGTTTCTTCTTCGGGCGAAAGCAATCGCGCCTGCGGCGGCGGCGCTTCGCCTTTGTGAAATTCCTCAAACAACCGTTCCACCGCCGCCTCTTCGGCGTCATTCAAAAGCAGTTCCTCCCGCGGAAGTTGCTGCGCGCGCGCTCCCCCGGCAAAAACGGCAAAAACGGCAAACACCGCCGCGGCAAAAAAAACCGCCGCCGCCCAACCCGCAATCGTCCCCCCCTTCGTCATTCGCCCATTATAACACCGCTCCGCCGTTCTCGCGCAAACTATGTTGCCGCTGCAATCCGGATATGCGAGGCCGGCAGAAAAAGCAAATCCACCCCTATTCCGCTCCTTCGTCCGTATTCTATTCAGCGGACTCCCCGGCAAGGGCTATCCGTGTTTGAGGGTGACGGCGACGGTGCCGTCTCTTTTTTCGCGTCTGCGCCGGGGGGTTGTTGTGCTTCCAGGCCCCAGGCCGTCCAGCCGGGGGTTTGTTTGCGCGCGAACAATTCCAATTTCTTTTGCGCGGGGAACATTTCGCATATTCGGCGGCGGACTTCCTCCGGCTTTTGCGAATGGCGCGCGCGCTTTTCGGAAACGAGCTGCCGCACATTGCGCGCGCCGCGCGGAGCGGGGATTTTGCCGCGCTTGAATATCAAACACAACTCGCATTCCGACATCGTGTAAAAACCCGGATTCGGCTGCCGCTTGTGCCAGACAAATCCCACGGTCGCCCACGAAAACCCCCACGCTTTTCCCAGCGCAATCGCCTGGTCCAAATGCGGCGAAGTCGCCCACAAAAAAAGCAGGCAGTTTTCTTCGGCGAGCGCGGCGACATCCCATTGCGCCATTTCCGCGCTCGTTACCGTCGGATAATGCCGCGCCGCGCCGCCGCTTTCGCAGCCGCCGGGGCCCGCGTGCTGCAGTTGCCCTTTGTAATCCCAGGGCGGGTCGGCGTAGATGACGGCGAATTTTCCTTCGGGAAAAGCGGGGCGCGCCGCGCCGCAACCGTTGGCGGTAAAATGAGGGGAATGCGACTGCGGCGGCGCCTTTTCCTGCGGAATGTCCGCGCCGCTTTGCGCCGCCGCTTTGCCGTTTTCGCGCAACTTTGTTTTTCTCCTTTCGCGCATTATACGCGCGGCGAATGCGCGAAAAAAACGCGGGGGCTTTTTTAATGCCGCGCGTTTTCGCTTTCCAAACCGCCGGCATTATGCGGCTGACCGCGCTGGCGATGCTGCCGGCGGTTTTGGCTTCGGCGCATTTGCGCGGCGCCGGGGTTTTTTTGCAAATACTTCTTGCGGTTTGCGCCGCGCTCGCCGCCGAATATTTGTGTTTGCGTTTGCGCGGCTTGCCGGCGGGCGCGCTCAAAGACGGCAGCGCCGCAGTCGCCGGAATAGTTGTCGGCGTTTCCCTGCCGCCTTTTGCGCCGTGGTTTGTCGCGGTGTTTGCCGCGGTTTGCGCGATGGCGCTGGCAAAGCATTGTTTCGGCGGGCTCGGCAACAATGTTTTCAATCCGGCGATGGCGGGGTACGCGCTCGCTTTTGTTTCCTTTCCCGCGCATTTTGAGGGGTGGATTTCCGACGCGCAAGTTGTGCAAACTGTTTTTGGCGGCGCCGACGCGCTCAGTTCGCCGACTCCGCTTTCCGCCGCAAAAATTCCCGGCGGCGCAAACGGTTCCGGCGGCGGTGTTGATTTTGTATTTCCGATTGCATGCGCCGCCGGCGGGACGGTGTTGCTGGCGCTGCGCATTGCGGACTGGCGGTTGACTTCGGGCTTTTTGCTTGCCGCGTTCGCCGCCGCTTTTTTATGCGGCGATTTGGAAACGGTTCTGCATGGCGGACTGGTTTTTGCCGCGTTTTTTGTCGTTACCGACCCGGCGACCGCCGCGGCGAACCCGCGCGGGCGCTGGCTTTACGCCGCCGCCGCCGGGGCGCTCACCGTTTGGCTGCGGCGGGAGGGCGCGCATGCGGATTCCATTGCATTCGCAATTTTAATCGCGAATATGCTCGCGCCGCTTTGCGACAAACTCGCCGATGCCTTCCGCCGTTAGCGCGGCATTGCGCGGCGGCGCGGTTTTTGCCGCGGCGGCGGCGCTCGGCGTTTTGTTTACCGGCGGACTGTGGTCGCTTTTCGGTGATACAATTTCCGCCGCGCGCGAATCATATGTTTTGCTTCTCGCGCGCGAAACGCTTGCCGATGCGGGATACGAAAACGCGCATTTTGATTTTGCCGCGCGCGGCGCGGATTTGCCGGCGGCGCGCGTTCTCGCCGCCGCTTGCGCTCGCAAAAAAAACGGCAAACCGGCGGCGGTCGTCGCGCGCGCAATCGCAAAGAACGGTTACGGCGGCGAAATGGAATTTATCGCGGCTTTTGCGGAAGGCGGCGCTTTCGGCGCGCGCGTTGTCCGTCACCGCGAAACGCCGGGCATTGCGGATTTTTTGCAAAAACCCGGCGGCGCAAAAAAAGCGCTGGACGGCGTGAGCGGCGCGACGATAACTTCGGACGCGCTTGCGCGCGCCGTCGGCGATTTGGAAAAATGGAGCGCGGAAACGCGCGCCGACATTTGCGCGCAAAAAAACAATAAAACGGAAAACGCGGAAAACATGGAAAACAAATTATGAACCCCGCGACCGCGCCTTCCTATTACGAAGCGAGCGCGCAAAGGCCGCCGCTTTCGCCGCCGCTTGCCGGCGAAACGCGCGCCGATGTTTGCGTCGTCGGCGGCGGCTACACCGGGCTTTCCTGCGCTTTGGAACTCGCAAAACGCGGGCGCGATGTCGCGCTTTTGGAAGGCGAATGCATCGGCTGGGGCGCTTCCGGGCGCAACGGCGGGCAGTTTTTGCGCGATTTTTCCGGCGACATAAAAAAACCGGCGGCGGCGGCGGGCGTTTGCGAAAAAACGCTTTTTGATTTTTCGCTTGCGGCGATTGACCTTTTGCGCGCGCGCGTTCGCGAACACAAAATGGACTGTGATTTGCGGCAGGGTTTTTTGCTGGCGGGATTAAAAGAACGGCACCGCCGCGAACTCGCCGAACTGCATAAACGGCTGCGCGCTTTCGGCTGTGAAACCGAACTGCTGGACGCCGCCGACACGCGCGCGATTATTGCAAGCCGCCGTTATTGCGCTTCGCTTTACGACAAAAACAGCGGGCATTTGCATCCGCTGAAATATTTGCTGGGGCTGGCGCAAGCCGCGCACGGCGCGGGCGTTCGCATTTACGAACAATCGCGCGCGGACGGTTGCGATTATTCCGCCGGAAAACTTCGCGTAAAAACAAAATCGGGCGCGGTGCTTTGCGCGCAGGCGGTTTTGGCGGGCAACGCATACCAGGGCGAATTCATTCCGCAATTGCGCGCGCGTATTATGCCGGTCGGTTCCTACATCGGCGCGACCCGCCCGCTCGGCGAAGAAAAAGCGCGGCGGCTGATAGCGAACGGCGCTTCGGTTTGCGATATGCGCAATGTTTTGGATTACTACCGCATCACCGCCGACCATCGTTTGCTTTTCGGCGGGCGCGTGAGTTACACAAACCTCGGCGCGGAAACCGCCGGCTTGCGCGCTTCGCTGCGGCGTCGCGTCGCGCATGTTTTTCCGCAAATGGCAAACGAGGAATTGGAATATTTCTGGGGCGGTTCCGTGGCGATAACGATAAACCGTTTTCCCGACATCGGGCGTTATGAAAACGACTGGTATTACGCGCAGGGTTTTTCCGGGCACGGCGTCGCGCTTTCGGGTTTTGCCGGCGCAATCATCGCCGAAGCGATGGCGGGCGACGGCGAAAAGTTTGATGTTTTTTCGCGCGTGCGCCACCGCCCCTTTGCCGGCGGGCGTTTGCTGAGAACGCCCTTGCTCGCGGCGGCGATGCTGTATTACCGATTGCGCGATTTGTTGTGAACGCAAAAAGCGCGCGCGCCGATTGGCTGATAACCGGCGGCGGCCCCGTCGCGCTCGCCTTCGCCGCGGCGATTTCCCAAAAGTCGCGCGCGCTTTTGCTTTCGCCGCCGCGGTGCGAAAGCCGCGGGCGGCATTACGCGCTGAACGAAAACTCATTGCGCTTTTTGGATTCGCTCGGCGCGCGCCCGCAAGCGAACGATGTCCGCGAGTTTTTGCTTTTTTCCGGCGGCGGAAAAAAGCCCGCCGTAAAACTGCGCGCCGAAGAAGCGCGAATAAAACGGTTGTGCGCGGTAACCGGCGAGGAAGAACTGCTGCGCGAATTGCGCGGCGTTTTGCAAAATGCGCAAACCGCCGAAGCGCATCAGTGGAAAAAATGCGAAAACAAAAACGGCGAGATTGTTTTAACCGAAGAAGGCGGAAAACAATTCTCCGGACGGTTTCTTGCGGTCGCCGACGGCGCAAACTCTCCGGTCGCGCGTTTGCTTTCCGTGCATTGCGCGCGCGGGGACTTCGGGCAGACGGCGCTGACGATGCGCGCGCGCGCGCCGCTCGCCGATGATTGCGCGGCGCAATGGTTCGGCGACTGCGAAACGCTCGCGCTTTTGCCGCTGGGCGGCGGCGAGGTTTCCATGATTTGGTCGCTGCCGAACGCGCGCGCGCGCGAATGCGCCGGCGAAGAAAAAACAATTGACGCCGAACAACTTGCGCGTTTTGCAAGCGAACGCGCGGGGATGACCGTCGCCGCCGCGGAAAACGCGCAAGCGGCGAAGTTTCCGCTTTTTGCAATTCGCCGCGCCGTTCGCGCTTGCGGTCGCGCGGTTTTTCTCGGCGACAGCGCGCGGGTGATCCATCCCCTCGCCGGGCAGGGTTTGAATTTGGGCTTTGCCGACGCCGCCGAACTCGCCGGAATCGCAAAAGAGGGCGGGGATATTAATGCGGCGGAGTTTGCCGCCTATTTGCGCCGCAGCGAACGGCGCGGGGCGCAAATGCATTTTCTCACAAGCGCAATGCGCGCGGGCAAAACCGCAAACGCCGCCCTCTCCGCCGCGCGCCGAATTCCCTTCCTGCGCCGCCAAGCGGCGCGCTTCGCCAATGCGGGTTAAGTAAAAATATGGTTCAGAGTGCAATCCGGCAACGACGGGGGGATTAAATCACTGCGCCGGCGGGGTTGTCGGGCTTTAGGGCGGGGTCTTCTATGAAATCTTCGCGGGTTAATCCGAGGCGGAGGGCTATGGGGCCGGCTATTAATACCGAGGAATAGATGCTGGAAAAAATGCCGATGGTCAGGGCGAGGGCGAAAAGAAAGAGGGCGTCGCCGCCGAAGAAAAGCATCGCCAACACCGCCAGCTGCGTGGAACCGTGCGTGATTATCGTGCGCGCCCATGTTTGCGTTATCGCGGAATCCAAAATGCCGGCGGCTTCCGCCCCTTTGCGCGAGTTGCGGCTGTTTTCGCGCACGCGGTCAAAGATGACGACGGATTCGTTTACGGAATAGCCGAGTATCGCCAAAACCGCCGCCAGCACCGGCAGGGAAAACTCCCACTGAAAAAGCGAAAACAATCCGAGAATAAAAACAATGTCGTGCAGGTTCGCGACAATCGCGCCGACCGCCATCTTCCACTTAAAGCGCAGCGAAAGATAGGCGGCGATTCCGGCGAGGACAAAAAGCATCGCCAGCGCGCCGGATATAAACAATTCCTCGCTCACTTGCGGGCCGACAAATTCCACGCGGCGGAAGGCGGCGCCTTCGTCAATTGTTTTTGCGGCGGCGAGCAGTCGTTCGCTCAGTTGCGCGCCGTCGCCGCCGGGCGGGGCTTTTATCATCACCAGTCCGTCGCCGCTTTGCTGTATCGGCGCGTTTTCCAAACCCAAATCGGAAACGGCGGCGCGCACTTTTGCGATGTCGGGGCGGCTCGGAAACGAAACTTCAATAACCGAGCCGCCGGTAAAGTCCACCCCGAAGTTCAAACCGCGCGCGCCCAGCGAAAAAACGCAAACAAGCAAAAACAAAGCCGAAAGCGCGCCCGTCAGTTTGCGCCAGCGCATCAGCGCGAGAGTGCGCTTTAAATTAAGCAGCCGCAATCCCAGCGAAAGTTTGCGCGATTTGCCGCGTTCGTAAACGCCGTTCACCAAAGAGCGCGAGGCCTGTATCGCCGAAAACATTGATGTCAAAATGCCAAAACACAAAACGACGGCAAAGCCGCGCACCGGCCCCGAACCGAATGCAAAAAGCGCGAGTCCCGCTATCAATGTCGTTATATTGGAATCCAAAATAGTCGTCCACGCCCGGCCGTAACCGGAATCCACCGCCGCCGCCGGGGGTTTGCCGGCGTCCGATTCTTCGCGTATTCTTTCGTTTATCAAAACATTCGCGTCTATCGCCATACCCAGTGTCAGCGCGAAACCGGCGAGCCCGGGCAAAGTGAGAGTCGCGCCCACTCCGCCGAGCAACGCCGTCAGCAAAACTAAATTCGCCAAAAGCGCCGTCACCGATATTAAACCGAACACCGCGTAATACAAAATTATAAAAACCGCAATCGCCGCAAAGCCGCCGATGACGGAATTAATCCCGCGGCGAATGTTGTCCGCGCCGAGCGAGGGCCCGATTGTGCGCTCTTCCACTATTTCCAGCGGCGCGGCGAGCGCCCCGGCGCGCAACAGCAAAGAAAGTTCCGCCGCTTCCGCCGAGGACATTCTGCCGTGAATGATAAAGTTCGCGTACAGTTCCTGCTGCACGACCGGCGCGCTTATTATTTCCGCGCTTTCGCGGTCGCGCAAGAGTATCGCCAGCCGCTGCCCGATGCGCGGGCGCGTGTAGCGTTTTATTTTTTCCGCGCCTTCCGAATCCAAAGATATGTGAACGGCGGGGCGGTTGTTGTTGTCAAAACCCGGGCGCGCGTCGGTTATGTTTTCGCCGCTGACGACGACATCCGTTTCCAAAAGCAAATCGCCGCCTTCGCGCTGCGGGAAGAGCTCCGCCCCCGCCGGAACGCGCCCTTTTTTTGCGCGCCGCATTAAAGAAGCGGACGCGCTTTTTTGTTCGTCCACCCCGCGCAACTCCAAAGCGGCGGTGCGCCCCAAAACCGCCTTCGCCTGCGCCGTGTCCTGCACCCCCGGCAACTGCACCGCCACCCGCGCGCGCCCCTGCCGCGTGATGACCGGCTCGGCGACGCCCAGTTCGTTCACGCGGTTGCGCAGCGTTTGCAAATTTTGTTCCATTGTCAAATCCACAATCTCGTCCAGCGCCGCGCTTTTTAGTTGCAGGCGCATTACCGTCTCCGCGTCCGAGGGCGCGTTCAAATCCGGCATTTCGCGTTCTATTATTTCCAAAACCGCGCGCGCGACGCCGGCGTTTTCGCTTTCCACGACAATCTCGCTTCCTTCCAGCGAAACTCCGCGCACGGCGAGTCCGGCGGTTTGCGCGCGCAGTTCGCCGGCGATCCCGCGCAGCCGTTTGCGCGCCGCGAATTCCACATCCACCTGCAGCAAAAAATACACTCCGCCGCGCAAGTCCAAACCCAGCGCCAGCGGTTCCGCGCCCAGCGAAGCCAGCCACGGCGGCGCGTTCGTGTCCGCATTCAGCGCGACGACAAAATCGCGCCCCAAAGCGTCGGCGACCGCCGCCCGCGCCTTCAACTGTTCGTCGGCGCCCGCAAAAACCGCCTGCACGACGCCGCCCTCCAACTTAACACTGCGCGCGCGCAAGCCCGATTTGCGCAATACCGAGCGCACCGTCCGCAGCGTTTTGATGTCCGCCGGCGAGGAGGACTTCGCGCTGCGCACTTGCACCGTCGGCGATTTTGCGTAAAGCGAAGGCAGCGCATACACCGCCGCGACCGCGACGACGACGGCGACCAGCGCGTGCTTCCAAAGCGGAAAGCGGCGCATCGGAGTTTAACCGGCGGCGGGTGTCAGGATTTTTCCAGCGAGCCGCGCGGCAGCAGCGATTGAATCGCCTGCTTCTGAAACTTGATTTCGCCCGAGCCGACATGCAGCGTTATCGCGTGCTCGCCCACGACCGTCACCTTGCCGAAGACGCCGCCGCTCGTCACGACCTCGTCCCCGACCGAAAGCGCCGCCAGCATTTCCCGGTGCTGCTTCGCGCGTTTTTGCTGCGGGCGTATCAGCAAAAAATAAAACACCACCAGAATCAGTATCAACGGCAGAAACTGCGCCAGCACATTCCCGCCGCCCCCCGCGCCGCTCTCCTGCGCCATCACTTCCATCGCAAACATTCCGCAATTATATCACTAACATGTCATTCCCGCGAAAGCGGGAATCCATACGGAGCCGGCGAAAAAGCGGAATCACACCCCGCCCACAAACAACGGCGAAAAAGCAAAGACCGTATGGATTCCCGCTTTCGCGGCAATGACAGTCAGGCGCGCGCGCAATACCGCGCGAGCATATCCGCTTCCATATTTATTTTTTGCCCCGCCGTCCATTCGCCCGCCGTCGTTGTTTGCAAAGTGTGCGGGATTGCATAAACGGCAAAAACACCGTCCCCGACTTCCCCCACCGTCAGCGAAATCCCGGCGAGCGCGACCGACCCTTTCTCCGCTATCAACGGCAAAAGCGCGGACGGCGGAGCGATGCGAAAAACCTTGCCCCCGCCGCCGCCACCGTCTTCGGCGACGGCGACAACTTCGGCGATACCGTCAATATGCCCGCCGACAAAATGCCCCCCGATGAAATCGCCGGCGCGCAACGGTTTTTCCAAATTCACTTTCGCCCCCTCCCGCCAAGGCGCGCACCGCCGCAGAGTTTCCGCCGACAAATCCGCGCAAAAAGAATCCCCCCCCTCCGCCATCGCCGTAACAGTCAGGCAAACCCCGTCAACAGCAACACTCCCCCCAAGAGCGACATCCCCCAACCACCCCGCAGGCGCAACAATATTAACCCCCCCCCCATCTCCGATGGGGGGGGTTGGGGGGGGGCAAACAACCCCCACCGCCGAAATAAGCCCAGTGAACATTACTATACCCCCCGCCGCTTGCGGGGGGGGGTCGGAGTTTGCCGTCCCCATCGG
>JAHRAH010000087.1 GCA_020027345.1 Gammaproteobacteria bacterium
CGGCGGCGAACTTTATGCTACAAAACGGCGTCGTTCTTTTCACCGCCAATTCCCCCGCAACGGTAACGGCGACAATCACCGCCGACGACGCTTTTGATTTAACGGACCCGGCGACGCTGCTGCTGACCTTTCACGCCATCGGCGTTTGCAGTATTAGCAGTGCTCGTTGCCGCCCGATTAGTGATATCAGTTGGATCACCAATCCGATAAATAATCCACAGATGACTTCTCCCGAGCAACTGCGGGCGATGCTCGCCGCCGGTTTCAACATTAACGAAGAGATTGCAACCCTTCTCCCCCTTGATTGGGCTAATTTCAGCAATAACAACGGCGGCGCTGTCAGTGCCGAAGTGCTTTCCATAATTCAGCAGGCAAACGGGCGGTGCACCAATGTTTGCAATATCGGAAACACCGATATAAACGGTCAGGTTTGCACCATTAATACGACTTCCGGCCAAGATTGCCGCCCCTGACCGTCATTCCCGCTTTTTATCTCGCCGCCTTCGCGCTTGTCGCGCTGATGATTGCGCTTGCGCTCGGCGGCGACGCGGGATATGTTTTCCCGCCGTAACCGCGCGGCGATTGGAAAATCAAAAGTTGTCCTTCCATTTTCGGAGGGCGGCGAAGGTTTCGTCGGGGTCGCGCGGGGGGCGGTTTAATTGTTTTTGCGCGGCGGCGATTATTGTTTCTTCGCGCAGGCGCAAGAAGGGGTTTGTCGCTTTTTCCGCCGCCATTGCGGAGGGGACTGTCGGCATTCCTTTTGCGCGCAACGCCGCGACTGTTTTTATTCTTGCGCGCAATTCCGCGTTATCGGGTTCGGCGGCGAGGGCGAACTTTAAATTGTTTTCGGTGTATTCGTGGCCGCAGTATATTTTTGTTTCGCCGGGGAGCGTTTGCAGTTTTTCCAATGACAGGCGCATTTGTTTTGCCGTCCCGCCGAGCAGCCGTCCGCAGCCGCCGCAAAAAAGAGTGTCGCCGCAAAAGAGCGCACGGTTACTGTCATCGCCGCCGGCGTTATTACCGTTGCCGCCGCCGTTTGCAAAAAAGGAAATGTGTTCGGCGGTGTGTCCCGGCGTTTCCAAAACGCGAAAACTAATTGCGCCGTCAAAAACGGAAAAGCAATCGCCTTCGCCGACGCCGATTGCGCCCGCTATTCCGGAATTCGCCGGAGCGTAAACGACCGCCGCCGGAAAAGCGCGCCGCAGCTCGCCGAGCCCGGCGGTGTGGTCGGAATGCATGTGCGTTATCAACACCGCTTCCGCCGCCGCGTTTGCGTTTTTCAAAAAAGCGATTGCGGGCGCCGCTTCGCCGGGGTCGGCGACGATTGCCCGTCCGCCGCCTTCCTCTTCGGCGATGTGGATATAATTGTCGGCGAGAGCGGGGACGACTGTGACGCGCATTGCGATATGCTAATACAAAAAGACGGCGGCGGCAAAACCGGCGCGGCGGAGCGCTGGTTCGGCGGCGGCTTCGGGCGGCTGGTGGCGGCGCAGGAGCAGCGTTTTTGCGACCGGCTGGCGGCGGACATTTTCGGCTTTTACGGCGTGCAGTTGGGAATGCCGCGGCGGCGGCTGATGCGGCGTTCGCCGGTGTTGCTGCGGGTGCGCGCGGGTTTGGAAAGCGGCTGCGAGATCGCCGCCGACTGGTCGGCGCTGCCGCTGGCGGACGAAAGCGCCGATTTGGTTTTGCTCGCGCACGCATTGGAAGCGGCGGAAGAACCGCGCGCGGTTTTGCGGGAGGCGGTGCGGGTGTTGCGCCCGGAGGGGCGGCTGCTGATAGTGGGATTTAATCCTTGGAGTTTGCTTGCGGCCTTTGCGCGTCCGGCGGGCGCACCCTGGCGCGGACGCTGGCTTTCGCTGGCGCGGGTGAAGGACTGGCTGGCGCTTTTGCAAATCACTGTGACGCGGGGGATGTTCGCGGTGTTTTTGCCGCCGGTCTCGCGCGCGCGGCGGCGGCGGTTTGGCTGGCTGGAACTCGCCGGGCGGAGGTGGTGGCCGCTTGCCGGGGGGGTGTATTTTTTGCTCGGAATTAAAAGGCGCGAGGGAATGCGCTTGGTCGCGCCGGCTTTTAAGAAACCGCGGCGTCTGCCGGCGGCGCGCGTCGCCGATGTGCGCGAGCGCCGCGTTTTATCGGAAAACGCGCAACAATGAAAACGGAAACCGCGCCGCTTGCGGTGTATATTGACGGCGCCTGCATCGGCAATCCCGGCCCCGGCGGCTGGGCGGCGGTGCTTTACGAAAACGGCGAAGGACTCCCCGCGCGCGAACTCAGCGGCGGCGAAGCGCAAACGACAAACAACCGTATGGAATTGACCGCGGCGATTCGCGTTTTGGAATATCTTCCGCAAAACCGCGCGGCGCGGCTTTGCACGGATTCGCAGTATGTGCAGCTCGGCATTACGGAATGGATTCGCAAATGGCGGATGAAAGATTTTCGCGGGGTAAAAAACGAGGATCTCTGGCGGCGGCTGGATTCCCTCGCCGCCGGGCGCGCGATAGAATGGCAGTGGGTGCGCGGGCACGCAAACTGCGCCGGAAACATTCTCGCCGACGCCATCGCAAACGAACAGGCGCGCGCGCAACCGCCCGGCGGCGGCGAACAATAAAAGAAAGGAAAAGAAAAATGCGCAGGGTTTTTTTGGACACCGAAACTACGGGGATGAACTCGGCGGAAGACCGCATTGTCTCCGTCGGCTGCGTCGCCTACGAAGGGCGCGAGCCGCTCGCGGGCGACGGCGCGGAATTCAGCCGCTTTATTAATCCGCGGCGGAAAGTGGAAATCGGCGCGGTGCAAGTGCACGGGCTGACCGACGAATTCCTCGTGGAGTATCCGCCGTTTTCCGATTGCGCCGCGGCGCTCGCGGATTTTGTGCGCGGCGCGGAAGTCGTCATACACAACGCCGCTTTTGACGAAGGGTTTCTTAACGCGGAATTCGCGCGTTTGCAAATGCCGCCGCTTGCGGAGGCGGCCGAAAAAGTAATTTGCTCGCTGGAATTGGCGAAGCGGCTCGTAACCGGCGCCGGCGGGTATTCGCTGGATAAATTGTGCGGGCATTTCGGCGTGGACAATTCCATGCGCGAAACGCACGGCGCGCTTTTGGACGCGCGCCTTCTGGCGCAGGTGTATGTGCGAATGACGCGGCGGCAAATGGCGCTGGACATGCGCGGCGCCCCGGCGCCGGCGGCGGCGGAAGGCGGCGAAGAAGAAAAAGAAATAGCCGTGCGCGTTTTGCGCGCGAGCGAAAAAGAAAACGCCGCGCACGAATCGCTGCTGGACGCGATGGAAAAAGAAACCGGCGCCGCGCCGGTCGGGCGGCGGTGAGCGCGCTGCATTTCGCCGGGGTCGCCGGCGTTTTTATGAGCGCGCTCGCCTACCTCGCGCGCGAAAAAGGCATCGCGGCGAGCGGCAGCGATTCCGCTTTTTATCCGCCGGCGGGCGACTTCGCGCGCGCATTGGGGATGGAATTGTTTGACGGTTACGAAGCCGCCGCCGCGAACGCAAAAGCGGATTTGTTTGTCGTCGGCAACGCAATATCGCGCGGCAACCCCCTCGCGGAACGAATCCTCAACGAGGATTTGCCCTGCGTTTCCGGACCGCAATGGCTTTATGAAAATGTTTTGCGCGGGCGCAAAGTTCTCGCCGTCGCCGGCACGCACGGAAAAACGACTACTTCCTCTTTGCTCGCGCACATATTGGACGCGGCGGGAATGAAGCCGGGGTTTGTTCTTGGTGGAATCGCCGGCGGTTTTGATTCCCCGGCGCGCATCGGCGAAGGTGAATGGTTCGTCGCCGAAGCCGACGAATACGACAGCGCATTTTTTGACAAGCGCCCGAAGTTTATGCATTACCGCCCGCGAATCGCCGCGATTAATAATTTGGAATTTGACCACGCCGACATTTACGCAAACGAAGGCGAAATTGTGCGGCAGTTTCATTACTTGCTGCGGACGGTTCCGGCGAAGGGCGCCGTCGTCGCAAACATTCGTTCGCCCGGCGTGCGCGCGGTTTTGCAAAAGGGCGCGCATTCCCCGGTTATTAAATTGTTCGGCGACGGCAACCGTGACGATAACGGTAACGATAAAAGTAATGGCTGGCATTGGCGTTTTGACGGAAAAGAAATGACGGTGTTTTGCGGCGGAAAAAAACAATGCGCTTTTCTCCCGCCGCTCGCCGGGGCGGCAAACCGCGACAACATTCTGACGGCGGTAGTTGCGGCGAATGCGGCGGGCGCGGATTCTTCGCGCGCGGGGGAATATTTGCGCGGTTACAAACCGCCGCTGCGCCGTTTGCAAACAATCGCGACCGCCGCCGGGATAACGGTGACGGACGACTTCGCCCATCATCCGAGCGCGTTTTGCGCGACGCTCGCCGCGCTTAAAGAAAAACATCCGGGGCGGCGCGTGATTGCGGTTTTTGAAGCGCGCTCCAACAGTATGAAGGCGGGAGTTTTCCAAAACGAACTTGCGGATTCCCTGCGCGCGGCGGACCTTGTTTTTGCCTGCGCCGAAGGATTGCAGTGGAGTATGGAAAAAGCGCTGGCGCCGCTTGGCGAGCGGGCGGTTGTCGCGCGCAAACTTTCCGATTTGCCGGCGCGCGTTTTGGAACATTCGCGCGAGGGCGACTGCATTCTTTTAATGTCCAACGGAAACTTCGGCGGAATCGCGCAAAAAATAACCGCCGCCCTGCGCGCAAAGGAAAAAGAAAAATGAAAACAACAAGCGAAAGCAATCCGCGCAATCTTTCGCAATGGACTCCGCGCGCCTTCCCGCGAAAAATACAAACGCGCGGAAGGTATTGCTCGCTCGCGCCGCTTTCCGCCGCAAAGCACGCAAGCGCGCTGCATCGCGCCTTTGCCGAAGACCGCGAAAACCATGATTGGAAGCATCTCCCCTACGGCCCCTTTTCCGGCGAAAAGGAATTTGCGGAATGGCTGCGCGAAATCACCGCGCGCCGCGACCCGCAGTTTTACGCGGTGCTGGACGGCGAAGGAATCGTTTCGGGAATGGCGAGTTATTTAAACATCGTCCCCGCGCACGGCGTTTTGGAAGTGGGGCATATACATTACGCGCCGCGCATGCAGCAAACGCCGGCGGCGACGGAGGCGATGTATCTGATGATGCGCCGCGCCTTTGACGATTTGCATTACCGCCGCTACGAATGGAAATGCGATTCCCGAAACGCCCGCTCGCGCGCGGCGGCTTTGCGCTTCGGGTTTAAGTTTGAGGGCGTCTTCCGCCAGCATCAGGTGAACAAAAACCGCAGCCGCGATTCGGCGTGGTTTTCCGTCATTGACAAAGAATGGCGCGGCGCAAAGCGCGCCTTTGAACGCTGGCTTTCCCCCGCAAACTTCACCCCCGCCGGCAAACAAAAACAATCCCTCCGCGCTTTGATGCCACGAAAATGACGGCGGGGGACGCCGCAACATTTTGTTACATTTTGATTCCCGGGCGAAAGGACTTTTGCGGGAAAAAGGCGCAAAATGGCGTCGTCATTTTTTTGTTCCATCAACAGCAAAAAGGAGAAACCGAAAATGAACGACGGAAACAACAACAACACAACCGAAACCGGCGCGGCTTCGCGCTTTGGCAAAAAGGCGGTCTTCGCCGCGTTTGCGGCTTTTGCGCTGGCGGCGGGCGCCGCCGTTTTCGCGCACGGCGGCAAGGAACGGGGCGAACGCTTCGCCGGGCATTTCGCCGAAAAACTGGACCTGAGCGATTCGCAGCGCGGCGAATTGGAAAACCTCGCCAAAGAACTGCATGCGCAGCGCAAAACGATGCGCGAAGGCGCGCGCGAAAAAACGCGCGCCGCAATCGCCGGCGACGCGCTGAGCCGCGGCGAAGTTTTGCGCATAATGCGCATGCGCCGCGAACTGCGCGAGCAGTTTGAGGAATTCGCCGCCGGCAAACTCGCCGCCTTTCACGCGACGCTCAACAAAGAGCAGCGCGAAAAAGCCGCCGAACTCGTCGCCCGCCGCCATGGCAAACACGGCAAGGGATTCTTCCACCGCCGCGACCGTCACGG
>JAHRAH010000088.1 GCA_020027345.1 Gammaproteobacteria bacterium
TGTGGACGGCAAACTCCGACCCCCCCCCGCAAGCGGCGGGGGGTAGTTGCCCGGCGGGGGCGGATAGTTGCCCGGCGGGGGCGGATAGTTGCCCGGCGGGGGCGGATAGTTGCCGGGCGCGGGGGGATGATGATAGTTTCCGGGGGCGGGGGGACGATTGCCGTTCGGGGGTTGCGGTGAAGTTTTCTTTGTTCGCGCATTTGGAGCGGGGGGGGGGCGAAAGCGCGCGCGCGCTTTACGAGCAGTTTGCGGAACTTTGCAAAATCGCCGACGACGGCGGGCTGCGCGCGGTCTGGACGGGCGAACACCACGGGATGAATTTCACGATTGCGCCGAATCCGTTTACGCTGCTCGCCGACATTGCGCGGCAAACGAAGCGGCTGCGGCTGGGGACGGCGACGGTCGTCGCGCCGTTTTGGCATCCGATAAAACTCGCCGGGGAAATCGCGATGACCGATGTCGTTACCGGCGGGCGGCTGGAAGCGGGCATCGCGCGCGGCGCATACACTTACGAATACGAACGGCTGCGCCCGGGGCTGGACGCATGGCAAGCCGGGCAGGAAATGCGGGAGATGGTCCCGCTGCTGCAAAAACTCTGGGCGGGCGACGCGGCGGCGGACGGGGACTATTGGAAGTTTCCGCCGACGACTTGCGTTCCCGCGCCTTTGCAAAAACCGCATCCGCCGCTTTGGATTGCGGCGCGCGATCCTTCGTCGCACGAATTCGCGGTGCAATATGGATGCAATGTGCAGGTTACTCCGCTTTGGCGCGGCGACGAGGAGATTGTTTCGCTGATGGAAAAGTTTCGCGCCGCATGCGAAAAATGCGGGGAAAAAACAAAGCCGAAGATTATGCTTTTGCTGCACACCTACATCGCCGAGGACGAAGCCGACGCGGTGGAAGGGGCGAAATACCTGAGCCGGTTTTATCGTTTGTTCGCGGCGTGGTTTGCGAACAAAAGCGAAGTGGCGGGAGGTTTTGTCGCGGAGCCGCCGGAGGACGCGGGCGGCGAAATGTTTTCGCCCGCGGCGATGCGGAAGAATCTGGCGATAGGGACGGCGGAGGAAATCGCGCAGCGGCTGCGCCGTTACCGCGATTTGGGTTTTGACGAATACAGCGTCTGGCTGGATTCGGCGATGCCGTTTGCGAAAAAGCGCGCGTCGCTGATTCGCTTTTTGGAAAAGGTCGCGCCGGAGTTTGATTGAAATGCAAACGCGAAAAACGGAATCGTTCCGGCAATACATCGGCGGGGATTTTTTGGAAGGCGCAAAAACTTTCGCGTCCGTGAATCCGGCGAGCGGAAAAGCGTGGGCGGAAATGCCGGCGGCGGACGAAAAACAAACGGCGGCTGCGGTTTGCGCTGCGCGCGGCGCTTTTTCCGACTGGTCGTCGCAAACCGCTTCGGCGCGGGGGCGTTTTCTTTTTCGCCTCGCCGAAATCATCGGCAAGCGCGCGGGCGAACTCGCAAAACTGGAAACGCGCGACACCGGAAAAATACTGCGCGAAACGGAGGCGCAAATCGGTTATGTCGCCGAGTTTTACCGTTACTTCGCCGGGCTGGCGGACAAAACGGCGGGCGCGCATTTGCCGATAGACAAACCCGATATGGAAGTTTGGACTCGGCGCGAGGCGATAGGAGTCGTCGCCGCGATTGTTCCCTGGAATTCGCAATTGTTTTTGGCGGCGGTGAAACTGGGCCCCGCCCTCGCCGCCGGCTGCACCATCGTCGTAAAAGCGTCGGAAGACGGCGCGGCGCCGCTGCTCGCTTTTGCGCGGCTAGTGGACGAAGCCGGCTTTCCGCCGGGGACTGTCAATGTCGTTTGCGGTTTCGGCGAAGATTGCGGCGCGCCTTTGGTTTCGCATCCGGATGTCGCGCGCGTCGCTTTTACCGGCGGAGTCGCGACGGCGCGGCGGGTCGTTTCCGGCACGGCAAAAAACCTCGCGCATCTTACGACCGAACTCGGCGGCAAATCGCCGATGATTGTTTTTGCCGACGCCGATTTGGAAAGCGCGGCGAACGCAATCGTCGCCGGGGTTTTTGCGGCGTCGGGGCAAAGCTGCGTCGCCTGCTCGCGCTTGCTCGCGCAAAACAAAATAAAACGCAAACTGCTCGCGCGAATTAAGGAAAAAGCGGAAGCGATAAAAATCGGCGACCCGGAAAAACTCGCGACCGAAATGGGGCCGTTATGCACGCGCCGTCAATTGGAAAACGCCGAAGAGTCCGTCGCCCGCGCGGCGGAAAAAGAAGGCGCGAAATTAATCTGCGGCGGCGCGCGCGCGAATGTCGGCGGAAAATTCGCCGGGGGGTTTTATTGGCGTCCGACAATTTTGGACTGCCCGCCGGAAGGAGTCGGCGCGGCGCGCGAGGAATTGTTTGCGCCGGTGCTTTGCGCGCACGGTTTTGAAAGCGAAGCGGACGCCGTGCGAATGGCGAACGGCGGAAAATATAATTTCGCCTGCGGGGTGTTCACGCATTCCCTCACGCGCGCGCACCGCGTCGCCCGCGCCGTTCGCGCCGGGGTTGTCTGGCTCAACACATACCGCGCGGTTTCGCCGATTGCGCCTTTCGGCGGTTTCGGCTTGTCGGGTTACGGGCGCGAAGGCGGCGCGGAAAGCGTTTTGGATTACACCCGCACAAAAACCGTCTGGCTGCGCACTTCCGACGAGCCGATGGCGGATCCTTTCGTGATGCGCTGACACATTTAGCGGCGTGGAAATTGATTCGGATATTTTGCGGGGGGTGCTGCGGGGGGCGGCGACGGTCGCGGTTGTGGGGCTTTCGCCGCGGTGGCATCGGCCGAGTTATTTTGCGGCGAAGTATTTGCAGGCGCACGGTTACCGCATTCTTCCGGTCAATCCGGGCGCGGACGAAATACTCGGCGAAAAATGCCGCCCCGATTTGCTTTCGCTTATGGCGGCGGGGGAAAAGCCCGATGTCGTGGATTGCTTTCGCCGCGCCGAAGAGGCGCCCGCGCTCGCGCGGCAGGCGGCGCAAATCGGCGCAAAAGTTTTCTGGCTGCAGTTGGGATTGCATAACGAGGAAGCAAAAACAATAGCGGAAAAAGCGGGAATGATTTACATCGCCGACCGCTGCATGAAAATAGAACACGGCCGGTTTTTCGGCGGACTGCATTGGGCGGGTGTTAATACCGGCGTCATTTCCGCAAAGCGCGAACGCAAAAACGGACGGGGATAAATAACCGTGGGCGACCGCAAGTTCGGAATGGAAACGCTTTGCCTGCACGCCGGGCAGATTCCCGATTCCGCGACGGGCGCGCGGGCTGCGCCGATATACCAGACGGCGTCCTTTGTTTTTGACGGCGCCGAACACGCGGCGAGTTTGTTTAATTTGCAAACATTCGGAAATGTTTACGCGCGCATTTCCAATCCGACGACGGCGGTTTTTGAGGAACGAATGGCCGCGCTGGAAGGCGGGCGGGCGGCGCTCGCCGTCTCTTCGGGGATGGCGGCGCTCGCCGTCGCCGCGCTTTCGCTCGTGGAAGCGGGCGACGAAATAGTGAGCGCGCGCACGCTTTACGGCGGAAGTTATTCGCTGCTGGATTTCAATTTGCGAAAACTCGGAGTGAACACCGTTTTTGTAGACGCGCAGGATCCGGAAAACTTCCGCCGCGCGCTGAGCGAAAAAACCCGTCTGATTTTTGCCGAGAGCGTCGGCAATCCGCTGATGAATGTTTTGGACATCGCCGCAGTCGCAAAAATATCGCGCGAAGCCGGTGTTCCGCTGATAGTGGACAACACCATTCCGACTCCGGCGCTTTGCCGCCCGATGGAATGGGGCGCGGACATTGTTTTGCATTCGGCGACGAAGTTTATCGGCGGGCACGGAACTTCCATCGGCGGCGTGATTGTGGAATCGGGAAAATTCCCCTGGGACAACGGCAAGTTTCCGGGAATGACGGAACCCTCGCCGGGCTATCACGGCGTGCGCTTTTACGAAACCTTCGGCGATTTCGGTTATACGATGCGTGCGCGTTACGAAACGCTGCGCACTTTCGGCCCCGCGCTGAGCCCGATGAACGCCTTTTTCTTTTTGCAGGGATTGGAAACGCTGCCCGTGCGCATGCGCCGGCATTGCGAAAACGCCCGAGCCGTCGCGGAGTTTTTGCGCGAACATCCGCTTGTAAAATGGGTAAACTATCCGGGACTGAACGGCGGCGGCGAAAAAGCGCTTGCGGAAAAATACCTGCCCGGCGGCGCGAGCGCGGTTTTGACTTTCGGCGCCGACGGCGGCGAAAAAATAATAAACGCGGCGCAACTGATGAGCCATCTGGCAAACATCGGCGACGCACGCACGCTTATCATTCATCCGGCGTCCACGACGCACCGGCAGATGAACGAAAAACAACAACTCGCCGCCGGCATAACCCCGGACATGATCCGCCTTTCCGTCGGCCTGGAAACGCTGGACGACATACTCTGGGATTTAAACCAATCCCTCGCCGCCGCAAAGAATTAATAACGACGCCCGTAAACCGGATTTGGCTTTTACGAATCGCGCTTTATAATGCAACTCGCAAAGACGGTTGTTGTTGCGCGGTTTTGGCATTTTGTTATGCGGAATTAATTGCGCGGGGGGCGCGGGTTTGGGGTTAGAATGGGAAAGAGAAACTATGAAGAAAACGGTTTTGGAAATATATGCGATGGCGGTTTGTTTTTTTTCCGTCGTTGTTTTTGTCGTCGCGCTGGTGACGGCGGCTTGGGATGTCGTGCAGTGGGCGGCGCCGGAATTCACGGTGAACGACCGCGTGTACGAATGCCATCAGTCGGACGAGTTCTACCGCGAATGCCAAAGCGAGGCGGAAACCGGTTTTTGGCGCGCCCACGGTTACGGCGCGCGCGGCGGCGAACAAAGCGAAGCGGAGCCGCTGGCGGGGGCGGAACTGACAAAGCGGCGCGAAAACTCCTACCGCCGTTTGCTGAACGCCGAACGGCGCGACGCCGCCCGCGGGCTGGCGCAAAAAACGCTGCTCGCCCTTGTCGTCCTCGTTCTTTTCGGCGCGCATTGGCGGCTGGCAAAACGCAGCCGCAGCGGCGCAAGCGAATAAACCGGCGCTTTCCCCGGCGGCGGTGTTATAATCCCCGCGCGGAAAAAACAAAAACCGGAAAGCGGGGGAAAAATGGAATACGGCGTTTATGTTTTGTGGTTCGGCGCGGCGGCGCTGGCGGTTTGGGCCGTCGTCATCTACAACAACCTCGTCAAATACAAAGTGCGCGGCGAGAACGGCTTCGCGCAAATTGATGTGCAGTTGAAACGCCGCTACGATTTGATTCCGAATTTGGTGGAGACCGCCAAGGGATACCTCAAGCACGAGCGCGAAACTTTGGAGGCGGTCGTCAGCGCGCGCAACGAAGCGGCGGCGCTGCTGGGCAAATTCGCCGGCAACCTCGCCGACGCCGACGCCGCGCGCTCGCTCGCCGGCGCCGAAACCGCGCTCGGCGGGGCGCTGGGCAAACTGCAAATCGCCGTGGAAGCATACCCCGATTTGAAAGCGTCCGCGAATATGGCGCAGCTTTCGGAGGAGTTGACATCTACGGAAAACAAAGTCGCATTTTCGCGGCAGGGTTACAACGACGCCGTCGCCGCCTACAACGAATACCGGCAGAGTTTTCCGCCAGTGTTGCTCGCCGGGATTTTCGGGCACGGCAAGGATATGGCGCTGCTGGAATTCGCCGACCGCGAAAAACTGCAGGAAGCGCCCTCGGTCAAGTTTTAATCTTTTTCGCCTCGTCTTCCGCTTTCATAAACGCGGCGAATTTGCGCGATGAATTTTTTTGAAGCGCAGGACCGGGCGCGGCGCAACACCGCGTTTCTTGTTTTGCTTTTTACGCTTGCGCTCGCGGGCATCGTCGCCGGCTGCTACGCTCTCGCGCATTTTTTGCTGGTTTTGCCGAAGTCGCCGCCGGGCGCGGGCGCGCTGGAAGCGGTGGACTATGAATTGCTTTTGCATATTGCGCTCGCTGTTTTGGCTTTTGTTTCGGCGGTTTCGCTGGGGAAGATATTTATTCTCTCGCGCGGCGGCGGCGAGGCGGTCGCGGCGGGAATGGGCGGGCGGCTTTTGCATCCGAGCACGCGCGACGCCGCCGAAAAACAATTGCTTAATATAGTGGAGGAAACCGCGCTCGCCGCCGGCACCGTCCCGCCGCCGGTGTATCTTTTGCCCGAAGAAGGAATAAACGCGTTCGCCGCCGGCGCAAACCCCGGCGACGCCGTCATCGGAATAACGCAAGGCGCCCTGCGGCGGCTGAGCCGCGACGAAATGCAGGGAGTCGTCGCGCACGAATTCAGCCACATTATGAACGGCGACATGCGGATTAATTTGCGGCTGATTGCGATCATCCACGGCATTATGCTCATCGGTTACATCGGTTATTTTGCGCTGCGCTCCTCAATGTATTCGCGCGGGCGCAACAACCCCCTGCCGCTTATCGGGCTGGGGCTGGTCGTCGTCGGCTTTGTCGGGACTTTTTTCGGCAACTGGATTCGCGCCGCAGTCAGCCGGCAGCGCGAGTTTCTGGCGGACGCCGCCGCCGTGCAATACACGCGCAATCCGCAGGGCATCGGCGGCGCGCTGGAAAAAATAGGAATCGCCGGCGGGCTGCTCGGCGGCGCAAACGCCGCGGAATGCGCGCACATGTTTTTTGCCGGCGGAATCAAAAGCGCGTTCGCCGCAATGTTCGCGACGCACCCGCCGATTGACGAAAGAATACGCCGCGTTATTCCGAATTGGACTCCGCAAAAAACCGCGGACGGTTATTCGGCCGCGCAAACATCGGCGACGGCGCAACCTTCGGCAATGTCTTCCGGTTTTGCGGGGGCATCGTCGCCGTTATCGTCCCCGTTATCTTCGGCGCACGGCGGCGAAAACATCGGCGGCGCGGAGGCGAACATCGCCGACGCTTTTGAAAACTCTTATTCGGCGCGCGCGATGATTTATGCTTTGCTGCTGGACGACGACAACCATTTGCGCGAAAAACAATTGGAATGGGTGCGGCGCTTCGCCGACGAAGGCGTTTATGAAATAACGCTGCGGTATTTTTCTTTCGCCGCGCAGTCGCGCGCGCGGGCGGCGGAAATCGCGCGGCGGGCGGCGCCAGCTTTGCGCTCGCTTTCGCCGCGGCAATACCGCGCGTTCGCGAAAAATATGGAGGCGTTAATCGTCGCCGATTCCGCCGTGAGTTTGCACGAATGGGCGGTTGTCGCCGTGATTGAACACGCGCTTGCGCCGCATTTCGGCGACGAAAAACGAAGCGGGGAATCCCCGCGCGGCGAAGCGGCGGCGGCCTATCCGCTTTCTTTGCTCGCGCGCGCGGGCGGCGGCGGCAAAACCGTTTTTGATTCCGCGGCAAAACGCTTTGGCGGGCGAATCCGTTACGACGAATCGGCGTTCACTCCGCAAAAACTGTTCGCGCATTTGCGGGCGACGGCAAAAACGGGAACGGAAAACAAACGCCGCTTTATGCAGGCGGCGGAAGAATGCGCGCGCAGCGACGGCAAAATTTGCGACGACGAATACCTACTCCTGAGCGCCTTCGCCGCAATGCTGGAAAGCCCGATTCCCCCGCGCCGTTAGAAGGCGGCGCATCTTGTCATTCCCGCGAAAGCGGGAATCCAGTTGCCAGCCGCGGCATCGTAATTCTGGATTCCCGCTTTCGCGGGAATGACAAGGGAGGCGCGGGAATGACAAGGGTTTTGCGGGGATGACATAGGTTTTGGGGACGCATTCCATTCACTTCACTCCCTCCACCCCCCCGGAGCATTCCCCGCCGACTTCGTCGGCGGGGAATGCTCCGACCCCCCCCCGCAAGCGGCGGGGGGTATAGTTAGTTAGTAGTTAGAGGCGGCAATCGGCGCTTAGGGGGACGCCGCCGGTGCCGGTGTCGCGGGTGCAAACTTGGCCTCCTAAATCGGTGTCGCCGATGCGGCAAACTTCGTTGCATCGCGCGCCGAAACGGGAAAGCGCCGCTTGGTGCGCGGAATGATTGCCGTTGTTTGCGTAGTCAAGCAATGTGGAACCGCGGGAGATGTCGTCCGCATCCGCTCCGGCCGCAATTATTTGTTCCATCAGTGCAACAGGAAATGCGGCAAGATGGTTATCGTTTGAAATGCGATACCCCGTCGTCAGAGGCGCGCAATCAACTCTGGTTTGAAATTGGCATTGCGCGACGGCGTGAAATGTCAGCAGCAGCGTCGCCGGGTCCGTTAAATCAAAAGCGTCGTCGGCGGTGATTGTCGCCGTTACCGTTGCGGGGGAATTGGCGGTGAAAAGAACGACGCCGTTTTGTAGCATAAAGTTCGCCGCCG
>JAHRAH010000080.1 GCA_020027345.1 Gammaproteobacteria bacterium
TCGTAGCCCCTTTATGCAGTTTGGTCAGCATGCAAACCCCCTTTCGCGCAAGTACGCCAGCCCCCGGGAAACCCCCGCCCCGTCCAGTATATCACCAGACGAACACATACACTTTCGCGGGAATGACAAGATGGGGGACTCTTTCGGCGGTAACGGACTCTCTCCCCCCCCCGGAGTTTGCCGTTCCCATCTGGCGATGGGGACGGCAACCTCCGATCCCCCCCCGCAAGCGGCGGGGTATAGTTAATTGTCATTCTGCCTCCCTTGTCATTTCCGCGAAAGCGGGAATCCATACGGGGGCGGGGGGAAAGACGAATCTTCCGCTGTCCGCAATTCATTGGGAAAAGGAAAGATTGTATGGATTCCAGCTTTCGCTGGAATGACGGGGGGGTTGTCAGGGGAATATTACGGTTATATCGCCTTCGGCGGTTACGCGGATTGTGGCGGTGTGGGGCTTTTCGCCCGGGCTGCGCAATTCGCGTTCGGGGATTTCGTGTTTTTCCTCCTGATGCAAAACTACGCCGCGCACTTTCGGGTTTTTATCGTCCCTGCGGCGGAAAAAACGGTAATGCACGAGGTAGTCGCCGGGGGTCGCGTTCGGATGCAGCCAGATTTCGTTGCCGGGTCCGACGATGCTGTCCACTTCCAGTTCGGCGGGCGAGCCGGGAAAACTCTTTTTCTTGTAATAATACTCCCGCCCGGCCGGGTCGGTGATGTGCAAATCCAAATCGTCAAAGGTGCTCCAACTCATAACGACGAGAATGAATTTTTGCCTTTGCACGGCGAGGCATTGGGCGAGTCCGGTTTTTTCTTTTCGCAATTGCGAGAGGCACTGCCTTTCGGTTTCGTTTTGTTTTTGCAATTGGTCTTGGGCTTGCGCCGCCGCGCTTTTGGCGGCTTGCGTTTCCTGTTTTTGTTTTTGCAGCCGCGCCGCCATTTCGGATATTTCGGCCTCTTTTTTGCCGAGTTCCGCCGCGAGCGCGCGCACTTTCTCGCGCAGGTCGGGGATTTCTTTTTTGTAATACGGCAGGGCGATGACGGCGACGAGGATAAAAACGCCCATCGCCGTGGCGAAAAGATCCAGCGCGGACATGCTGAATATTTCCAGCCCCTTTGCGCGGCGGCGCTTCATTTTTTCGGGGGTTCGTTTTCCCAGTCAAAATCGCCGCCGCAAAAAGGGGCAAAGCGCAGGACGGTTTTGCCCGCGCTTATTTCGTCGCCGGCGCGCAGTTCTTGCGGCTGCAAAACCGGCGCGCCGTTGAGGTATGTCAGGTTTTTTCCATCGCCGTGGCGAATGTAAAACTTCCGCCCCCTGCCGTCGTAGATGACCTGCGCCTGATTGCGGCGGGCGACATCGGAATCTTCGGCGTGCAAACAAACATCGCTTTCGGGCGCGCGCCCGACGGTGTTGACGCCGTAAGCGAGCGCGTGTGTTTTCCCGCGCCCGGGCCCGGCAACGGCGACCAGCCAGC
Source organism: Gammaproteobacteria bacterium (assembly GCA_020027345.1). Classification (GTDB taxonomy): domain Bacteria; phylum Pseudomonadota; class Gammaproteobacteria; order Tethybacterales; family Persebacteraceae; genus JAHRAH01. Next base: position 1,473 of record JAHRAH010000080.1, read on the forward strand.
CGGTTGTCATCGCTTGCGCCGGGGCGCTTTTGCTTGCGCGGCGGTGGAGAGTTGTTTGCGGCTGTTCGGCGGCGGGCTTTTCCTTTTGCCCGGAACGGCGAATCAGGCGCGTGGGTTTGTCGTCTTCCGGCATTTATTTTTTGTCCTCGTAAAGGCGGTTGACGAGATTGTCCAAGCAGTATTTCGCCGATGCGTTTAGCGCTTCCTCTTCTTCGCCCTGCGCGATATGCAGCAGAAAAACCAAAACCGCCGCAAGCAAAAGCGCGAGCAGCGTTGTATTAAACGCCACCGCCAATTGCGCCGTGAGTTGCGGGAGGAAATTGGATAATTCGGACGCGGGCTTGGCGATTCCGTCCGCGGGGTCAATGACCGATTCCGCTCCGGCAAAAGCGAGCGCCCGCGATATGCCGATGACTGTGCCGATAAATCCCAGCGTCGGAATCAGCCACATAATATAACGCAAAAAATTATAGCGCAGTTCCAATTCGTGCATGTAAAGTTCGGCGCCGGAATTAAGCATTGAATGCGCGCCGGCCGCGGATTCCGACGCCTGAAACTGCAGGATAATCCGCCGCATCAGCCGGGGCAGAAAAAGTTGCGGCGGCTTTTTTCCGAGTTCGCCGACGAGGTTGCCGTGGGCGGAAGCCAGCCGCTTGCGCGTGAGCATTGTTCCGTCGTCGGGCAGGGGGTTTTCCAGCCGGACGGCGCGCTCTTTTCCCGCCTGCCGGAACCGCCGCCACAATTCTCCCAGCCCGACAAAAAAGAACACCCACATTATGTTTTGCAGGGAAAGGGGATAGAACAAAAAATCCCTGCCAATCAGCAGCGCGCCCGCCGGAGTTTCGCCGCCGCCGCTTTTTAATGGCAGCGCGATATGCAGCAGCATCACAAAAAAAACGCCCGCCGCCGCCGCGCGCGCGCAGCCGATGAAAGTTTGGCGGGATTCTTCGCCAATCATTTTTTGACGACCTGCCCCGTTTCCGGGTCGCGCACAAACACCGCATCGCCCGGCGGTTTCGGCGGCTGCCCGGACAACAACTCCGGGCAGCGCGCCAGAATTTTGCGGGCGGTGCATGCGTATTCGCCGAGCAAAAGCATCGTGTCCGGCTGCACCGGCGTCGGCGCGGCGACATCCCGCCATTGCCCGTTTATGTGCGCTTTGGTGCCGTTGGCGCTGTTGTTGTCGCTGAGCGTAATCCGCCCCGAATCGTCCAGCTCCAGCGTGCAGTGAATCCGGCTGACCGTGTCGTGGGAAAGCCGGACGGACGCGCCCTCGGCGCGGCCTACGGTGATTTTTACGCCCCCGGGCATTTTCTTATGCTATCAAATTTTTCCTTGTTTTGCGCCTTGCGCCGTTATTTCTGTTTCCTTTGTCATTCCCGCGAAAGCGGGAATCTATGCTATCTTTGGGATTGTTGCCGAGTTTGGGTGTTGCGGTTTTCGGGGGATTGTATGGATTCCGGCTTTCGCCGGAATGACGAGGAAAGGGTTGAAGCATATTGCCTCCCACAAGCCATTGGGGGCGAGATAGTATTAGCACCAATCGGGATGCGCCGATTTTGCTCGCCTCCAAACGCTTTTTGGGGAGAAAAGGAAAGCGCTAAATAAAGTTATTTTGCTCCTGCGTCAATAAGAATTTTGACCGCGGCCGGGTGTTTATTAATTTTCGCCCAATACAATGGGGTCCAGCCGCCCGCATTTGCACGATTGACATCCGCGCCGGCTTCAATAAGTCCGGCTATCGCCTCTGTGTGTCCATATCCCGCCGCGATATGCAACGGGGTTATGCCATCTTCGTCTCCCCGGTTGATATCCGCTCCGGCTTTGACAAGCGCGGCTATTGCGGTTTTGGCGGCTTTGTGCCCATTTAACGCCGCGTAATGCAACGGAGAAAGTCCGCTATTGGTCATGCCATTGACCTCAGCGCCTTCATTAATAAGACGCTGTATTTTGGCGGCGTCGCCGTCCTCTGCCGCGCAAAAAAGCGGGTCGCCGTCGGCGAATTTTTGGCACTCATCCCCTGCAAAAGCGGCGGGCGTGAAAACGGCAAAAACAAGCACGGCGACTATTGCCGTCAGTCCCGTAGCCCAAAGGTGTTTGATGGTTTGTCCCCGCATCTGCCTCTTTCCTGTTCTTTGCGTCCAGCCCATACGGTTGGTTGACGGTTGGAGTGTAGCGAATTTTTCTGTCGGTGTCAACCACCCCGCGCGCCCGGATTTTGGGGCGGGGACGGCGGCTGGACGAGGGGGATGGCATCTGGTCATTTGTGCTATAATCCTGCCGTCTATGGATTTTCCGCAGGAGGAGTAACGATGAACCGCCAATCGCGCAAAGATAGCACGCCGCCGCTATGGGCGGTGTGCCGCCAATTTCTGTGCATTCTGCTGTTTGCGCTTATGGCGGCGTTGCCGGCCGGGACGGCAGACGCCGGGGGGCGGTTTCAAATATTTGAAGAAATCGCGGACATGCTCTCCGATGCAGTGAATGGTGCCCGTGCCGGTCGTTTGGGAGAAAAGGGAAGGAGGGCGCATTGCCGGGAAAATCCCAATAGTGCGCTATGCTCCGATGCCGACTCCCGGCGACAAGAGGGGGAGGGGATTCGCTCGCAACTGCCCGAACTCCCTGAACTTCCCAAAGGCGAAATGGAAGTGGGGGATGCTTTGCCGTATTCTGCTGATGAAATACGGATACCCGATATCCGCAAACAGGGGGAAAAACCCAACTTTCGCCGTCCGTGGCAATATGTCGCCCCGATTTCAAACCCTCGGAAAAAGAAATGAATAAGAATAAACCGCGCAAAAGCGGGGCACTGTCGCTTTGGGCGATGTTGCGCCAATTCCTGTGCTTGTTGCTTGCGTTGACGGTGGCGTTGCCGGCGGCCGGCGATGCCAAGATCGTTTTTGCGGCGGTGAGGGACAGCGTGGTGGTCCTGGGTGACTCCGATGGCGGCACGATTGGTAGCGGCGTGGTTATCGGCAAAAATATTGTTGTGACCAACTTTCATGTTGTTGACAAGCAAGAGGGTTCGGCAACTCATGTTTGGCAAGCAAGAAATTACTATGCCACGGATTGGCATAAGCCCGAAAAATTTGAAATTGCGGGGTGTCAGGAAAAGTGGGATTTGTGCCTGCTTTTCGTTCCGGGATTGTCGGAAGAACGCACGGGAAAAATTGCGGCGTTGGGGCAAGCCAACTATCTTGCAATTGGCGAGGAAATATACGCATTCGGGAACCCCGTGGAGCAGAATTTTTCATTAACCCGGGGAATCGTTTCAAAATTGGATTACGGGTGGAAAGAAACCTTTGGTTTGCCCATGGTTCAAACCGACGCGGATATAGCCGGCGGGTCGTCCGGCGGCGGATTGTTTAATGAAAAAGGAGAATTAATAGGTATTACTACTTTCACACACAGGGCAAGTGATAACATATCTTTTGCTGTTCCCGTAGAATTGGTTACCGAACTTCTTGCCAAAAGCAGTTTGGGAGGGAAAAAGAGGCATGCGAAAACGCTTGCGGACGCATTGCGTCATCAAGCCGAATTGGGCAACGCGCGAGCGCAATTTGACCTTGGCTGGCTTTACAATAATATTGATGCTGAAAATATAGAGATTCGCGCCAACCAATTCACCGACGAGGAACTTTGGTTTCTCTCCAATGTTTTGGATGATGATTTCTCTGATGAAAAGAAATTGTCGCTTTTTGTGCAAATGAAAGCGGTGGAATGGTATCGCCGCGCTGCAGAACAAGGTCATGCCCAAGCGCAATTCAACCTCGGTGTGTCGTATTACAAAGGCAATGGCGTCACCCCAAACAAACAGGCAACAGAGAAATGGAAGCGTCTTGCCGCAGAACAAGGGCACATGCAGGCGCAAACCGATTTGGGTTCTATGTATGACACGGGAGATGGTGTGTCCGAGGACAAGCGCGAAGCCGTAAAATGGTACCTTTTGGCGGCAAGGCAAGGGGATACGCACGCACATTATAATCTCGGATTGCTGTATGGGGAGAAAGGCATTGAGGATTATCGGGAATCGTACATTTGGTTTTATATCGCGGCGGAAAACGGGGACAAAGATGCTCCCGCTTATCGGGATGAAATTGCCAAAAAATTAACCCAGGCGGAACTCCGCGAAGCACAAAATGAAGCCCAAGAGCGGCTAAAAATAATCAACGCCGGGAGGAATCAATAAATGCCGCGATTTTCCCTGCCTCCCATGTTGTTTGGGGGAGAAGAAATGGGGATTGGCGCCCATTGCGCGTTTTGCGGGCGTAGCGGGGTTTGATTGGGAGTGCGCGGCTTTGGGCTTTTAGGAATTTAGGGGTTTTTTTGCTTGTCTCCCGCTTTTCTTCTCCCAACCTCTGTCGTCATTCCGGCGAAAGCCGGAATCTATGCTATCTTTGGGAGTGTCGCCGAGTTTGGGATTTTGCGGTTTTCGGGGGATTGTGTGGATTCCGGCTTTCGCCGGAATGACGGTTTGTTGGATTCCCGCTTTTTTGGTGGAATGCGGGAATGACGCAAGAGTCCCCCCCTTTGTCCTCCCCATCGGAGATGGAGGGGGGAAGTTCGTTCCCGCCGGTGATTGCGGGGGTTATTCTTTTGCGCCGGCGTCTTTTAGGATTTTTATTGCTTCTTTGCGGCCTAGTTCTTTTGCCGTGTGCAGGGGGGTTCTGCCGTTGTCCATTACGCGGGTGGCGTCGGCGCCGGCTTTGATTAGCGCGGACATTGCTTTCGTTGTGCCGTAACTAACCGCAAAATGCAGCGGGGTCAGGTCGTAAAGGTTCGCGCGATTGACATCGGCGCCGGCTTTGACGAGCGCGAACAATGCGTCCAGCGAGTCCTGCACCGCCGCAAAATGCAGCGGAGTGTCGCCGAACATGTCCGCGCGATTGACATCCGCTCCGGCTTCAACAAGCGCGACTATCGCTTTTGCGTTTCCGTCTCCGTTTGCCGCCGCCGAATGCAGCGGAGTGTGGCCGTCTTTGTTCGCGGCGTTGACATTCGCGCCTTTTTTAATAAGCGCTTTTATTTTGGCGACATCGCCTTCTTGCGCCGCGCAAAGCAGCGGGGAGTCGCCGGGAGGGTTATGGCATTCGTCTTCCGCAAAAGCGGCGGGCGCGAAAAGGGCGAGGGCGGCGATTATTGCCATTATGGTCTTGAGTTTTAACATAGTTGGCATTTTATCACAACCCCGGCCGTCATTCCTGCGAAGGCAGGAATCCATACGGAGCCGGCGGGAAAGCAAAATCATCCGTCTCCCGAAAACAACAGAAAGAGGCCGTTATTTTAATTTGCTGGATTCCCGCCTTTTTACAGAAGTGCGGGAATGACGCATTCCTTGTTTTTTATTCGGGGGCGTTCAGGGTTTCTTGGCGGATGATTCGGATTTCGTCGCGGAGGTCGGCGGCTTGTTCAAATTCCAGGTTGCGGGCGTGGGCGAGCATTTTTTTCTCCAGTTTGCGGATTTCCTTGCCGAGTTGGACGGCGGTCATTTTTTTCCAGTTCTTTTTTCCGGCGCGGGCGGGGGACTCTTTTTCGTCTTCGCCGACATCCAGAAGCGTTTTTACTTTTTTTTGGATTCCCTGCGGGGAAATGCCGCGGGCGCGGTTGTATTCCGTTTGTATTTTGCGGCGGCGGTCGGTTTCCTGCAGCGCGCCGATGATGGAATTAGTTTTGCGGTCGGCGTAAAGAATCGCGGAGCCGTTTATGTGGCGCGCGGCCCTGCCGACTGTTTGTATGAGCGACTGCGCCGAACGCAAAAAGCCCTCTTTGTCGGCGTCAAAAACGGCGACGAGTGACACTTCGGGCAAATCCAAACCCTCGCGCAAAAGGTTGATGCCGACCAGGACATCAAAAACGCCGAGGCGCAAATCGCGCAGTATGTCGGCGCGGTCAACGGTGTCTATGTCGGAATGCAGATAACGCGCTTTCACTCCGGTCTCGCGCAAGAAGTCGGTGAATTTTTCCGCCATTCTTTTTGTCAGCGTGGAAACCAGCACGCGCTCCTTTTTTTTAATTCGTTCCGCTATTTCCGAACGCAGGTCGTCCACTTGCGATTCGGCAGGGCGGACTGTTACTGCGGGGTCGACAAGCCCGGTCGGGCGGACGATTTGTTCCACGAATTTTTTGCAGTGTTCGCGCTCGTATTTTCCGGGCGTCGCCGAAACAAAAATTGTTTGCGGCGACATTTTCTCAAATTCCTCAAAGCGCAGCGGACGGTTGTCCAGCGCCGAAGGCAGGCGGAAGCCGTATTCCACGAGCGTCGTTTTGCGCGAACGGTCGCCCTTGAACATTCCGCCGATTTGCGGGACGGTAGCATGCGATTCGTCAACAAACAAAAGCGCGTCCGGCGGGAGGTAGTCAAACAAAGTCGGCGGCGGTTCGCCTGCTTCGCGCCCGGAAAGATGGCGGGTGTAGTTTTCTATACCCTTGCACATTCCGTTTGTTTCCAGCATTTCCAAATCAAAATTGGTGCGCTCGCGCAGGCGTTCGGCGTAATGGGTTTTTCCGCTTTTTTCGTAATATGTTGTGCGCGTTGCGAGTTCTTCGCGTATTGCGACGGCGGCGCGCGCGACGGTTCCGGCTTCCACGACATAATGCGAGGAGGGGTATATTGTGCATCGCGGGATTCGGCGGCGGCGCTTTCCTGTGAGCGGGTCAAATTCGGAGATGGATTCTATTTCGTCTCCGGAGAATTCCACGCGCACGGCGAGGTCGGCGTTTTCGGCGGGGAATATGTCTATTGTTTCGCCGCGCACGCGAAAAACGCCGCGGGCGAAATCGGCGGCGTTGCGGTTGTACTGCATTGCGGAAAGCCGTTTTATGACGGCGCCGCGTTCGGCGCGCTCGCCTGTTTGCAGATGCAGCACCATACCGTGATAGGAAACGGGGTCGCCGATGCCGTAGATTGCGGAGACGGTTGCGACGATGACGCAGTCGCGCCGTTCCATAAGCGCCTTTGTCGCGGAAAGGCGCATTTGTTCTATGTGCTTGTTTATGTCGGAATCTTTTTCTATGTAAAGATCGCGCGCGGGGACATACGCTTCGGGCTGGTAATAGTCGTAATAGGAGACGAAGTATTCCACGGCGCCTTCGGGGAAGTAGCCGCGGAATTCGGAATAGAGCTGGGCGGCGAGGGTTTTGTTGTGCGCCATCACCATCGCCGGGCGCCCGGCTTTTGCGACGACATTCGCCATCGTGTAGGTTTTGCCGGAGCCGGTTACTCCTTCCAGCGTTTGTTTTTGTTCGCCCTTTTTGAGTCCGGCGCCCAGTTGCGTTATCGCCTGCGGCTGCCCGCCCGCGGGTTTGTAGGGCGTTTCCAGCCGGAAGTTTGCGCGGGGGGTTTTTTCTTGCATAGTGGGATTCTAATGCAATTCGGGGTTGTTCCACCCCCCCGGAGCATTTTCCGCCGACTTCGTCGTCGGAAAATTCTCCGACCCCCCCCGCAAGCGGCGGGGGGTATAGTTAATTTGTCGGCGTTGAATATTATTAACTATTAACGCGGGGGCGGGGGAAAGGGATACAATTGCGCGATGAGCGCGGCGGAGTTTCGGCGGGGGCGGGGGGCGCGGGATTTGTTGCGCGATTTTCTGCCGTATCTTTGGCCGGCGGGCGCGGCGGGGCGCGGCACCAAGCGGCGGATAGGCGGCACCGTCGTTTTGATGGTTTTGGAAAAAGCGGCGGCGGTGAGCGTGCCGCTGGTATACGGCGCGGTCGTTGATGTCGTTTCGGGCGGCGAGTTTACGGAATTCATACTCGTCGCGGTTGTGCTGGGCTACGCCCTCGTGCGGCTTTGCGAGCAGGTTTTTGACGAATTGAAGTACTGCATATTCGCGCGGGTGGCGCAGCGCGCGGTGCGCTCGCTGGCGGTGCGCGTCTTCCGGCATTTGCACGAACTTTCGCTGCGCTTTCATTTGAACCGGCAAACGGGCGGGCTTTCGCGGGTGATTGAGCGCGGAACAAAAAGCATAGAGTTTATGCTGACCTTTATGCTTTTTTCCATCGTGCCGACTCTTTTGGAAATAACGATTGTTTTCGGCATTCTCTGGGCGAAGTTTGACTTCCGCTACGCCGCCGCATTGCTCGTTACGATGATTATTTATGTCGGCTTCACGCTCGCCGTGACCGAATGGCGGCTGCATTTTCGCAAGCGGATGAATCTTTGCGACAAAAACGCGAACACTCTCGTGATTGACTCCCTTCTCAACCACGAAACCGTAAAACATTTTAACGCGCGCAATTACGAAACGATGCGTTACGACGATTTAATGCGCGCCTACGAGGACGCGGCGGTAAAAAACCGCACCTCGCTTTCGGTTTTGAACACCGGGCAGGGGGCGATTATCGCGACGGGTCTCGCCGTCGTGATGCTGATGGCGGGCGCGGACATTCGCGCGGGGGTTATCAGCGTCGGCGATTTTGTCGTCGTCAACACTTTTCTTTTGCAGTTGTATCTGCCGCTGGATTTTTTGGGGACGATATACCGCGAAATACGGCAGGCGCTGACGGATATGGAGGAAATGTTTGTTTTGCTGGACGAGCCGGTGGAGGTTGTTGACGCGCCGGACGCCCCGGCATTGCGAAGCGGCGGCGGGGCTTTGGAGTTTCGCGGGGTGTGTTTTGCCTACGGCGGGCGCGGCGATGTTTTGCGCGATGTCAGTTTTAAAGTGCGGAGCGGAAGCAAAACGGCGATAGTCGGGCATTCGGGCGGCGGCAAGTCCACCGTCGGGAGATTGCTCACGCGCTTTTACGACCCGCGCGCGGGGGCGGTTTTGATTGACGGCCAGAACATTCGCGATTGCGCGCAGGAATCGGTTCGGGAGCGCATCGGCGTCGTCCCGCAGGATTCGGTTTTGTTTAACGACAGCATATTTCACAATATCGCCTACGGCAAAGCGGAAGCGACGGAGGAGGATGTGCGGCGCGCGGCAAAACTGGCGGCGATTGATTCGTTTGTGGAATCGCTGCCGGAAGGATACGAGACCGTCGTCGGCGAGCGCGGGCTGAAACTCTCCGGCGGGGAAAAACAGCGCATCGCAATAGCGCGCGCGATTATCAAGGAGCCGGAGATTTTTTTGTTTGACGAGGCGACGAGCGCGCTGGATTCGCAAACGGAAAAAAGCATACAAAAAGACCTGGACGAACTCGCAAAAATGCGGACGACCGTGATGATCGCGCACCGGCTTTCCACCGTCGCGGACGCCGACGAGATTCTTGTTTTGGCGAAAGGCGAAATCGCCGAGCGGGGCAAGCACGCCGACCTTCTCGCGCGCGGGGGGAAATACGCGGCAATGTGGCGGCTGCAACAGAAAGCGCGGGGGGACGAGGGGGATTCTTAATTTGCTGGATTCCCGCTTTTTTACAGGAGTGCGGGAATGACGGGAGGGGGGTGTGTTACAATGGGGGGATGAGCGCGCCTACCGGGGATGATTTGCGCGAACTTGCGGCGGCGATGGAAAAGCTCGCCGCGGCGCTGCGGGAGGTTTCCGAATTGGCGCGCGAGGCGAAAAAGGAAAATCCCGACTGGCAGGCGCTGCCGACGACGCTCGCCGAACTTAACCGGCGGCTGTATATTTTGAGCTCGCGGCTTTGAATTTGAGCGGGCGGGGACGCCCGCTATTTTATGTTGCGTTACACCTCTGGAGAGGGAATCCATACGAGGCCGGGGAAAAGCAAAGACCGTATGGATTCCCGCTTTCGCGGGAATGACGGTTAGGGCAAAAGGGCGCGGGCTTTTTTTAGGGTTGTTTCCTGCGCGCCTTGGTTTTGTTTGTGGAAGGCGGCGGCGGCTTCGGACATTGTTTTTCTTGCGGCTGCGTTTTTTGCGAGCGCGACCGCTTTTTGCATTGCGGCTTCGGCGGTTTTTTCCTGCGCGAGCGCGCCTTGTTTTTTTGCGTCGCGGACGAGGTCTTTGTAGTTTTCGGCGAAGGGTCCGATGACGGCGGGGACGCCGTTTTGCATCGCTTCAATCGGATTTTGCCCGCCGTATTCGGCGAAACTCCCGCAGACAATCGCGACATCGCAGCAGGCGTAAAAGGCGTCCATTTCGCCGAGAGTGTCCGCCAAAAAGATTTTTATTTTTGCATTTGCATTTGCATCTGCATTCGTATTTGCATCGGTGTTGTTATCGGCGTTGTTATCGGCGTTGTCATCGGCGGGGGTTTTGCCTTCGCTGCGGCGCGCGCAACCGATACCGCGTTTTTGCAGCATTCGGGCGAGGGCGGCGGCGCGGGGGGGATGACGCGGCGCCCATATCACCGCGAACATTTCGCGCGCGCCGGTGTTTTCCAAAGCGGCCAGCAGCGGCGCTTCTTCGCCTTCGCGACTGCCGGCGATTAGTAACACCGGCGATTTTCGCGCAATAGTTTCGCGCCATTGTCTTCCGATGGCGGCGGCGGCTTCGTCTCGTTTGCGGTCAAACTTGATATTGCCGCCAGCGCAAACATCGCGCGCGCCGAAAAAGCGCAAGCGGCGGGCGTCCCGGCTATGCTGCGCGACGACGGAATCAAAAGCGCCGATGCATTCGCGCATCAGCGGCGCGACTTTCCCGTAACGGCGCGCGCTTTTTGCGCCCATGCGCGCGTTTGCGAGAAGGAGTTTGCATCCGGCGGCGCGGGCGGACGCTATTAAGTTAGGCCAATATTCCGCTTCCATCACAATCCCCAACGCGGGACGGCAACGGCGAAAAAAAAATCCGGCGGCGAAAGGAACATCCAGCGGACAAGCGGAAACGGTAACACTTTCGCTTTCGCTTTCGCCGCAATGTTGACGCCGCCAATGCGCGCCGCCCGCCGCTGTTGTGTGCGTCAACATCAGCCGGCAGTGCTTGCGCAGTTCGCGCACCATCCCCGTTGCCGCCGCCGCTTCGCCGACGGAAACGGCATGCACCCACACCAGCGGGCGTTCGTCCCGCGGCGGCAACGGGCAAAAGCCGAAGTATTCGCGCCAGCGCACCGTCCCTTTTTTATCGGCGCGGGCGCCGCGTTGTATCAACCGCCAGAGGGCGTAGGGCAGCGCGGCAAAAGCGAGCAGCGCATATGCAAAACGCGCCGCCGACATTATTTTAATCGCAGGTTGTTTTTGGATTGGTCACTGTTGTTGTTACCGTCACCACCGTCACGGTCATCGCCGTCGTTACCGTCACCATCATTCGTTTTCGCAGTTTGCGCGACGGCAACCGATGCGGCGGCGACGGTGGCGGAATGTTGCGAGAGAAAGTTTTCCACGGCGGCGGCGAGGGCGGCGGGGGTTTCCGCGACCGCCGCTTTTTCGGGCGCGTCCTTCTTCGCGCCGACAAAGCACACCGGCACTCCCAAAGCCGCGCCCAGAGCGGTGGCGAGACCGTTGCCGACCACGATTGCGCATCCCCCGACTTCGCGCGCGAGTTCGGGGGCGCGGGCGGGGTTGTCGTCCGCCGCCGCAATGGTCTCCGCGCCCGCCGACTGCCGCAGCGCATCGGCGAAGGGCGGGGGGATGTTGCCGCCGGTGAGAATCCCCGCGCGCTCGTTTGCCGGTTGCGCCGCTGCCGTCAACCGCCATTGCGTCGGCTCCATTCCGGTGTTGAAAAAACGCGCGAGCAGCGTGCGGCATTTCGCCGCCGGGCTGAGTTTGCCGCGCACGGTGCGGGTGTCGTGATAGGCGAGGTTCAGCCCCGGCATCGGGTTTTCCAGCGATTCGGGGGAGAAGCCGATGATTTTGTCCGCCTTTGCGGCGCGGGCGACGGCGACGCCGAAGGGCGTTCCGTCCAAATCAAAGACGACATCGTATTGGTTTTCGCGCAGCGCCTTGCCGATGACTTTGTATTCGGCGATGTTTTGCGCGACGGCGCCGGCGACATTCAACGCCTTTTGCGCGAGCCGTTCGCGCCAGCCGCCGCTTTCGGGCGCTTTTGTTTCCGGCTTGACCGGGGCGGGGATGGGGACGACCCGCCCGACGGCGCCGCCCAGCCGGGCGACTTCGGCAAACTCTTCCGGCACCGCCAAATCCACGGCATCGCCCTCGCGCGCGGTAATGTCGGCGGCGACGGCGAGAGCGTCCACCACCGCCGCCGCGCTGCCGCCGCGCACGAGCAAATAATACGACACCGTTGCTTTGCGCCCCGCCGCGCCGGTGCGGTTCAGGCGGCGGAGTCGCCGCCCGGCGGCAGGCGCACTATGGCTTCCGCTTCCACGGTCGCGCCCTTCGGCAAAGCGGCGACGCCGACTGCGGCGCGCGCCGGAAAGGGGCGCGCAAAGCGTTCTTCCATCGCTTCGTTGACGAGCGCGAAATGCGAAAGGTCGGTCAGGTAGACGGTGAGTTTGACGATGTCGTCCACCCCCGCGCCGGCGGCTTCGCACACGGCGGCGAGGTTTGCGAAGACGCGGGCGATTTGTTCCCGCATACCGCCGCCGACCATTTCGCCGCTCGCCGGATCCAGCGGTATCTGCCCGGACACAAACAAAAACCCGCCGCTGCGCACGGCTTGCGAATACGCGCCGACGGCGGCGGGGGCGGCGGCAGTTTGCACGGCGTCTTTCATTTCTTTTTCTTTTTTTTCTTGCGCGCCGCGCGCTCGGGCATTTTGCCGCGCCGCCCGCCGGCGTAGGCGTTCAGCAGGTCGGGCAGTTTTGTGCCGGTGTAATCGGGGTAGTCGGCGTCTATCTTCCACGGCGCGACCTTGAGGCGGATGACCTTCGCATGCGGCCCCATGCGCGCGCGCAGGGCGATGCCTTCCAGCAGCCGCCGGTCGTTCCATTCGCAACGGTCGCCGGGGTATTCGCGGCAGATTTGCGGGCGCGCGGAATACACCCCGCACTGCCGCGTCTTCTGGTTGAGGAAGATGCAAACCTTCGCGCCGAACTTCGCGTCGTGCCGCTGCTTCATTCTGCGCACGCGGTTGTTTTCTTTTTCGGTGTAACGCTCCTTCGCCTCCTCGGCGCTGACGCCGAAATGCCGCGCCAGCCGGCGAATGTCAATGGGCTTCGCCTCCACGACGGGATACCCGCAACAATACGCCGGGCAAGAAGCGCAATCGTATTTGGCGCTCACGACAACAACGGCGGGAACGCAAGAGTCCCCCCCCCCATCTTTGATGGGGGGGGCTGGGGGGGGGCAAGCGGCGGCGGAACTATACCCCCCGCCGCTTGCGGGGGGGGGTCGGAGTTTGCCCTCCCCCACGGAGATGGGGACGGCAAACTCCGGGGGGGTGGAGAGTAGCCGTTGCCATCGGGGGTAACCCGTTGTTTTTCGGACTCCCTCCACCCCCCCGGAGCATTCCCCGCCGACTTCGTCGTCGGCGAATGCTCCGACCCCCCCCCGCAAGCGGCGGGGGGTATAGTTAATTTGCAAGCGGCGATTTAGCCGGACGCTGAGCGATTTTAATCGGCTTTAACCGGACACTATTGCGCGGGAGGGGATTTGTTTGCGGCGGTTGAA
>JAHRAH010000098.1 GCA_020027345.1 Gammaproteobacteria bacterium
GCAACGCTTTCGTTGCCCGGGTGGTGTTCAACTACAACCGCACGCGGCTGAAATGCCTAAACCGGCAAACCCCCCTCCAATGCCTGCACAACCAAACGAACACGAACACGAAAGCGGGAATCCAGACGCTCCCCGCCGTCATCGTCGCGCCCGCAATTCGCCGCGGCGCGCGCGTTGTTCTGGATTCCCGCTTTCGCGGGAATGACGGGGGGTGTTTTTAATTTGCTGGATTCCCGCCTTTTTGATGGAGTGCGGGAATGACGCGGACGGTGGCCGTCATTCCCGCGAAAGCGGGAATCCATACTATCTTTCCCGCTTCGTTGCCGCCGCGGGGATTTCTGTTTTCTCCGGCTCCGTATGGATTCCAGCTTTCGCTGGAATGACGGGCTTTTATTCCGGCGAAATAAAGCGCCGCTTTTCCTCGGTGTCGGAAATCGTCAACACTTCGCAGCCGGTTTCGCTGACGCGCACGGTATGCTCCCACTGCGCCGACAAACTGCGGTCGCGCGTAACGGCAGTCCAGCCGTCGGAAAGCGTTTTTACTCCCGGCTTGCCGGCGTTTATCATCGGCTCAATGGTAAAAACCATATTCGGCGCGAGCGCGGGGCCTTCGCCGCTTTTTCCGTAATGCAAAACTTGCGGCGGTTCGTGAAAGGAAGCGCCCAAACCGTGCCCGCAAAAATCGCGCACGACTCCGTAGCCGCGCGATTCTGCGCGCTCCTGAATCGCCGCGCCGATGTCGCCCAGCCGCCGCCCGGGCGCGACCGCGCGCATTCCCAGCCAGAGGCATTCCAAAGCGGTGCGGGACAAGCGCTGCGCCAAAACCGAGGGCTGCCCGGCAAAATACATTCGGCTCGTGTCGCCGTGCCAGCCGTCCTTCAAAATCGTCACATCAATGTTGACGATGTCGCCGCGCCGGAGAATCTTTTTGAAACTCGGAACGCCGTGGCACACCTGATGATTCACCGAAACGCAAGTCGCGCAAGGGTAGGGCGGATGACCCGGCGGCGCGTAATTCACCGTCGGCGAAGTCGCGCCCTGCGTCGTGATAAATTCGTGGCAGAGACGGTCCAGCTCGCCCGTGCTGATTCCGGGGCGGACATGCCCGCCGATGAAATCCAGCGTACGCGCCGCGATCTTTCCGGCGGCGCGCATTTTTTCTATTTGCTCCGGCGTCTTGATTAAAATCCCGCCGCTTTTTTTGCCGTCCGCGTTCATTGTTTTTTTTCTTTTTTCGCTATGCGGTAGATTGCATCGGCATAATCGTCGGAAACAAGAACGCTTTCGTCCGGGAGAACGGCGACATCCGCGGGCCTCCCCCAAACCCCGCCGTCCGGCAGAAGCCATCCTTCGGCGAAGTTTTCATATTCGGCAACGCGCCCATCGTCAATGCGCGCGCGGCGCACAGCGTAACCGACCTTCACCGAACGATTCCACGAACCATGCAATGCGATAAGCGCGTCGCCGGCGGCGGTAAAATCCATACCCAAATTTGCGACATGCGCGCCGGTCAAAAGGGCGGGCGGTTCATAATCCTTGCAGTCGCCTTCATCGCCGAATTCGGGGTCGGGCAAATCCCCCTGATGACAGTAGGGAAAACCAAAATGCATTCCTTTTTTCGGCGCGCGGTTTAATTCGTCGTCCGGCAAATCGTCGCCGAGCCAGTCCCTGCCGTTGTCGGTAATCCAAAGAACTTTGGAATGCGGATGCCACGCAAAGCCGACCGCATTGCGCAGTCCCCGCGCATACACTTCGCCTTCGCCGGCGAGCATCGGCGCGCGCGCCGAAAGAGGGTAGCGGCGAATAACCCCCGCGAGTTCGTCCTCCGGCGGCAGGCAAATGTTGCAGGGAACGCCCAGCGAAACATAAAGCATATCGTCCGGCCCCGCTTTGATATGCCGCAAACCGTGATGCCCGCTTTCCGGAAAACCGCGAACAAAAACTTCCGCCCGCATTTTTTCGCCGCCGCGGAGTTTGCCGAGAACGCCGCGCACGACCAAAACGCGCGGGATTTCGCCGATGTATAAATCGCCTTTGTGAAAAGCGACGCCGTGCGGCGCGCGCAAGCCGCGAAGAATAATGCGTTTTGTTTCCGCCTTGCCGTCGCCGTCCGCGTCGCGCAAGGCATAAACCGAACCGGCGCGGCTGCCGACAAAAATCCATCCTTCGCCGCCCGGCGCAATCTGCCGCGCCGATTCCACGCCCTCGGCAAAAACCGCAATCTCCCATCCTTCGTCCGCCAGCGCAATCCCCGCCAGCCGCGCGCCAATGTCGCCGCCGATAAAACCATACGCGACGCTCACCGGCAGCCGCCAAAAAGCAATCCCCGCCCCGGCAAGAACCAGCGCCAAAAACGCAAGAACCCCCCGTTTAACAGTAAGTTTAACCGCCATAAAAAACAACCGCGCCAATTATCGCACAGCCGCCGACCCGCGTCATTACCACGCTTGCGTCATTCCCGCGCTCTCACCAAAAGGCCGAAACCAAAATTGCGTCATTCCCGCACTCCTGTTAAAAGGCGGGAATCCAGCAAATTAGCAAATCAAAACCCCAAAGGGGCGGCACCACAAAGCACAGAGCAACGACAGTAACCCCCCAAAAAACGCCATTTCTCTCCCTCAATACAATTTGACATAATATAAATTATGCGAAAATCCGAAATCTGTAACCAACCGCACAAACCCCGCCGTCCCCGTCATTCCTGCGAAAGCAGGAATCCATACGATACCAGCAAAAAAGGCAAATTCGCCTGTTGCACGGTAATGACGAGGTAAAGCGCGGGTTTGTATGGATTCCTGCTTTCGCAGGAATGACGACGGTCAGGCGTATTCATTAACCGTCGTCACTCCCGGCGATGGAAAACCCGCGCTTCCGCAGTTCCGCGGCAAGCCGTTCTTCCAAATCCGGCTCGTGCTGCGGTAACAACTCAATCAAGTCGCAACCGTTTTCGTCATAAATTTCCCGCTTCCTGCTCATCGTTTTGCGGTAGTCGTCTCCTTTGTTTCCCGGGATGTTGGCCCATCCGAAGTATTCAATGTAAACCACGCCTTTCTGTCCGTCCGGCAGAAAAAAATCGCAGCGCATCGTGCCGCCGCCCGGCAACAGACGCTCATATTCGTAGGGAATGCGGTGGGCATACAGAAAATTCGCGATGCGCCTTTCCGGCTCAGATCTGACCGGAAGACCGTTATTGGCACGAATCGGGTCGCAATTGTGTTCTTTCCGCCAATTCCAGCATTCCAAGCACCACGGATGCACAAGTTTTGCCACCGTTTCAATGCATCCTTGTGTGCGGCATTGCGGCACTTTTCCGTCAGATTCGGCTTTGCGATTGCGCTTGCTCCAACAATCGCCGCACCACCAATGCCGTTTTTCGCTGTCCCGCATTTGCGGGCGCGGATTGTCGCATTCCAAACATTTTTCGGGTTCGGCCCTTTTTTGCGGTTTCTCAACCGTCGCGGTAAATGATTGCGGCAAAATTTCGGCAGTGGGCGCAATCGCCCTTTCCGCTTCGGCGGAGGCGGCTTTAATGTTGTCTTCAACCCTCGCTTCAAACATCGCGGAAATAGCAATGAACGCCAAGGCCAGGACAACGCAAATAGCGCTGTCAACCCAATTTCCGAGA
Source organism: Gammaproteobacteria bacterium (assembly GCA_020027345.1). GTDB lineage: Bacteria > Pseudomonadota > Gammaproteobacteria > Tethybacterales > Persebacteraceae > JAHRAH01. The sequence continues at coordinate 3,626 of JAHRAH010000098.1, forward strand.
TATCCTGCGGGCACCGCAGCCAACCCCAACGCAAAAGGCAAGATGCGAAAAACAAAAATCCCGAAGAGCGCGCCGCCGAGTCCGGCGCGCTCTTTCAAATACGCAAACAATTCCCCCAAGGGAATGAGTTTTCCGCGGTCTTCTTTTCGCCGATTGTGTTCGGTCATGTCCGGCACCTATTATACCCCCCTGCCCTCTTATTTCACCGGCCGCCGGCGGGATTGAAAATTGGCTATGCCGGCGTAGTTGCCGGCGGAGAGGCGGGCGACGGGGTCGGCGCATTCCGCGGATACCGTTTGCCTTCCTTTGGCGTCGGCGGCGAGGACGGTTTCGGCGGCGTATAACTTTCGGATTTTTCCCAAAACCAAAAATTGTTCCGCCGCTCCCTCTTCGTGCAAACTTATCTCGCGCGACAGTTCGCACAAAAAAGCAAGCGGACAATCGCGCAACCGCGGCAAACGGTCGCCGTCGCCGCCGCCGTTATCATCGGAAAAAGAAGCCGTCGCCAAACCCAAGCGCGAAACTTCCGATTCGCCGTAAGGCAGCGGCGCGGAACTTTCGTTTAATGCGTCCAGCATTTTCATCGGCGCGATGTGGACGACGAATTCTTTTTGCCGGCGGATGTTTTTGAGCGTGTCCTTCGCGCCGCCGCCCTCGCCCGCCGCAAAGGAAACACCGAGCAGCGGCGGCGCCGAACAAAGCGCGTTGAAATACGAAAACGGCGCAAGATTAAAACCGCCGCCTTCGTTTTCGCTCAGCGTCCAAGCGACCGGGCGCGGAATGACCGTGCGCGTCATCCACAAATACCGCTCCGCCGCGGAAAGCCGCAAAAAATCAATAATCATCCGCGCTAACCGTCATTCCCGCGCAGGCGGGAATCCATACAAACCCGGCGGAAAAGATGAATATTCCCCCGTGCGGAAATAATGGCGAAGAAGCAAAGACCGTATGGATTCCCGCTTTCGCGGGAATGACGGACGATGCAGTCACGATGCAGTCACCGTTCCCCGCCGACGGTCATCTCGCCGACAAGAACCGAACCGCAACGAAGCGAACTGCGCCGCCGATTATCGTCGTCGCCGAGCGCGATTATATTGTTAAGAATGTCGCGCACATTGCCGGCTATCGTCGCTTCGTTTACCGGATATGCGATTTCGCCGCCCTCAATCCAAAAACCCGCCGCGCCGCGCGAGTAATCGCCGGTAACCGGATTGATGCTGCTGCCCATTAAATCCGTGACCATAAAAGCGCGCCCCGCTTCCTTCATCAAATCGCCAAAAGGCAGCGTGCGCCCGGAAACGGCGAGGTTGTGCGCGCCGCCGGAGTTGCCGGTCGTTTGCATTTTCAATCGCCTCGCGGAATAAGAACCCAAAAAACATCCGCGCCATATGCCGCCGGAAACGACGGCGCGCTTGCGCACGGCGACGCCTTCGCCGTCGTAGTTGCAACTGCGCAGTCCGCCGGGCAAAAACGGATCCTCTTCAATGTCCAAATGCGCCGCGCAAACTTTTTCCTTTTCCAGTTTGTCCGCGGAAAGCCACGACAAATTCCGGTAAAGCGCGCCGCCGGAAGCCGCGCTTATCAGATGGTAAATCAAGGAATGCGAAACCGGCGCGCGAAACAAAACCGGCACTTTCGCGCTTTTGAGTTTGCGCCCGCCGAGCCGCATCCCCGCCGATTCCCCGGCGATTGTTCCGATGATTTCCGGCGAAGGCAAATCGCGGGCGTCGCGGGCGCAGTCGCCCCACGAATCCTGTTCCATCGCGCCGTTTTCTTCGGCGAGCGCGCTGCAGTATAGGGAATGCATTGTCGTCGCGCGCGATTGACAAAAGCCGTGACTGTTCGCATAAACCGTTTGCGCCTCGCGGCTGGAAACCGTGGCGCCTTCGCTTTTTTCGCGGCTGATTTTTTCGTGCGCGCCCCAGGCCGCTTCTTCGCAACGGCGCGCGATTGCGAATGCGCCGTCGTCGAAAACTTCCCAAGGATGATGCAGCGACAACTCCGCGAAATCGCGCGCCATCAATTCCGCGTCCGCCAGCCCGAAGCAGGGGTCTTCCGCCGAAGCGCGCGCGATTGCCATTGCGCGTTCGGCGGCGAGCGCGATGCCCGCCCGCGAGAGTTCGCCGACATCGGCGGAGCCGGTGCGCGCGCCCAGATACACCGCGACGGTCAGCCCCAATTCGCGGCTGTTTTCCGCGCTTTCCAAGCGTCCCCGGCGGACGCCGACATCCTTCATCGCGCTTTCGCTGGCGCGCGCTTCGGCGGCGTCGGCGGAGAGTTTGCGCGCGAGCGCGACCGCCTCTTCCGCCGCCGCTCGCAGTTCTTCGGCTTTATAAAAAAACGCCATCGGGATATTATAATGCATCCGTGCGCGAATACTTAACCCTCCTCGCCGATGTGCTGCAAAACGGCGCGCCGAAATCCGACCGCACCGGCACCGGCACGCTCAGCGTTTTCGGGCGGCAGTTGCGCTTGGACCTTTCCGCCGGCTTTCCGGCGCTGACGACGAAAAAACTGCATTGGCAATCCGTCGTCGGCGAACTCCTGTGGTTTTTGCGCGGCGACACCAACATAAAATACCTCAACGAAAACGGCGTCTCCATCTGGGACGAATGGGCGGACGCAAACGGCGGGCTGGGACCCATTTACGGAAAACAATGGCGCGCATGGGAGGGCGAAGGCGGCGCCGTCATTGACCAAATACAAAACGCCGTGAACGAAATCCGCGCGCGCCCCGACTCGCGGCGCATAGTCGTTTCCGCGTGGAATGTCGCCGACCTCAAAAAAATGGCGCTCGCGCCCTGCCACATTCTGTTTCAATTTTATGTCTGCGGCGGAAAACTCTCCTGCCATTTGTACCAGCGCAGCGCCGACTTGTTTTTGGGCGTGCCTTTTAATATCGCGTCCTACGCGCTGCTCACGGAAATGACGGCGCATATCTGCGGGCTGCGCGCGGGGGACTTCGTGCATTCCTTCGGCGATGTGCATTTGTATCAAAATCATTTGGAAGCGGCGAAAAAACAACTCGCGCGCAAACCCGGCAAACTCCCCTCGCTGCGCTTTGTCCGCGATGTCAAAGAAATAAACGACTTTACATTTGCCGACATTGAATTGCAAAACTATTGTCCGCAACCAAACATTCCCGCGCCGGTCGCGGTCTGACAACTGTGACGGAAGCGCCCGCAATAACTATCGTCGCCGCTTTGGCGAAAAACCGCGTCATCGGAATAAACGGCGCCCTGCCCTGGCGCATTCCCGAAGATTTGCGCCATTTTAAAAAAACAACAATGGGCGGCGCGCTCGTTATGGGCCGCCGCACTTTTGATTCCATCGGCAAACCCCTGCCGGGCCGCCGCACTTTTGTCGTCACCCGCCGGCAAAAAAAAATACAAGGCGCGGAAACGGCTGCATCCCCGCAGGATGCAATAGAAGCCGCGCGCCAAACGGGAATGCCCGTCTTCATAGTCGGCGGCGAGCAAATATACCGCCAAACCCTCCCCCTCGCAACGGCAATGTCGCTGACGGAATTGCAAATAACCCCCCAAGGCGATTCCTTCTTCCCCCTCTTCAACCCGAAAGAATGGCAAGAAGAAACCCGAACCCCAATGCAAGAAACCAAAGGCGACTTCGTCCACTACCTCCGCCGCTAGCCGCGAATGCGGCGCATTAACCCCAATAACGGGCGAGCATTATCTCGGCGATTTGGACGGCGTTTAGGGCGGCGCCTTTGCGGGTGTTGTCGCTGACTATCCACAAATTTAAGCCGCGCGGGTGCGATATGTCCTCGCGGACGCGGCCGACAAAAACTTCGTCGCGACCTTCGGCGTCCGCCGCCGGAGTCGGATACCCGCCGGGGGCGCGCTCGTCCATCAGGCAAACGCCGGGCGCTTTTCGCAAAAGTTCGCGCGCGGCGTCCGCGTTTATTTTCTCGCGCGTTTCAATGTGCGCGGCGACGGCGTGTCCGTAAAAGACCGGCACCCGCACGGCGGTCGCGTTGACGGCGATGTTTTTGTCGCCGAATATCTTTTGCGTTTCGCGCGCCATTTTCATTTCCTCGCGCGTGTAACCGTTCTCCTCAAAAATGTCAATGTGCGGGATGACATTAAAAGCGAGGCGCGCGGGGAAAACGCCGTTTTCGTTTTTTTGTTCGCCCGCCCCCGAAAGCAGCGAAGCGGATTGCTGCGCGAGTTCTTCCACGGCGCGGCGTCCGGCGCCGGAAGCCGCCTGATATGTCGCCGCATTAATCCGCGCGATTCCCGCGGCGTCGTACACCGGCTTTAACGCGACCAGCAATTGCATCGTTGAACAATTGGGATTGGCGACGATGTTGCGCGCGCGAAAGCCCGCTATTTTTTCCGGATTGACTTCGGCGACGACCAGCGGAATCCCCTCCTCGCCGCGAAACCGCGAAGAGTTGTCCACGACTGCGCATCCGGCGGCGGCCGCGCGCGGGGCGTATTCGCCGCTGACCGCGCCGCCGGCCGAAAAAAGCGCAATGCCGGCGCGGGAGAAATCAAAATCGGAAAGGGGCGCAACCGTGAGTTCCGCGTCGCCGAACGGTATTTTCTTTCCCGCCGAGTTTTCCGATGCGAGCGCAAAAACTTCCGCCGCCGGAAAACCGCGCTCGCGCAGTATCGCGAGCATTTGCCCGCCGACTTCGCCGGTCGCGCCGACTACGGCGACATTCACTTTTTGCATTTCGCTTTTTTCGCTCACGGATTCAGATTTTCCAAAACCGCGTCGCCGGCTTGCGAACAACTCGCGCCGCCGCCGAGGTCGGCCGTGCGCAATCCCCCGGCGATTGTTTTTTCCACCGCATCTTCAATTCGCGCCGCGTTTTTTTCGTCTTTCAAAGAATGCCGCAGCGTCATCGCCGCGGACAAAATTGCGGCGAATGGATTTGCAATGTTTTTTCCGGCGATGTCGGGCGCGGAACCATGCACGGGCTCAAACAGTCCCCGCCCGGATTCGCCGAGCGAAGCCGAGGGCAGCATTCCGATGGAGCCGGTCAATGCGGCGGCGGCGTCCGACAAAATGTCGCCGAACAAATTGCCGGTGAGAATCACATCAAATTGTTTCGGCGCAGTCGCCAGTTGCATCGCGGCGTTGTCCACATACAAATGCGAAAGCGCGACATCGGGGAAATCGCCGCCGACCAGCCCGACGACTTCGCGCCAGAGCGCGCTTACTTCCAAAACATTCGCCTTGTCCACAGAACAAACGCGCCCGCCCCGCCCGCGCGCGGCAAAAAAAGCGGCGCGGGCGACGCGCTCTATTTCGCTTTCGCGGTATTCCATCGTATTAAACGCGCGCCTTTCGCCGCCGTTTTTGCGCGCCGCAATGCCGCGCGGCTCGCCGAAGTATATCCCCCCGGTGAGTTCGCGCACTATCAAAATATCCAAGCCGGAAACGAGCTCGGCGCGCAGCGAAGAAGCGCCCGCCAATTGCGGATAGCATCGCGCCGGGCGCAAATTGGCGAAGACGCCCATTCCCGCGCGCAGCGAAAGCAATCCCCGCTCCGGACGCTTTGCCGCCGGCAGCGAATCGTATTGCGGAGCGCCGACGGCGCCGAGAAAAACAGCGTCCGCTTTTTTTGCCGCCGAGAGAGTTTCCGCCGGCAAGGGTTCGCCGCAGGAATCAATCGCCGCGCCGCCGATTAATCCGCGCGATATTTCCAAACCGTCCCCGGCGGCGGCGCGCAAAACCCTCTCCGCTTCGGCGGAAACTTCGGCGCCGACTCCGTCGCCGGGAAGAATCAAAACTTGTTTTGTCATTTCGCGCCGTCCAAAAAAACCCACGGTTCCAATTCGCGCCGCTTTTTTTCGTAAGCGCGAATTTCGTCCGCGCGCATCAGCGTCGCGCCGATTGCATCCAGCCCTTCCAGCAGGCGCGTTTTATCTTCGGCGGGAATTTCAAAACGGCATTTCTCGCCGGCGCATTCCACGGTTTGCGCGGGCAAATCCACGGTTACCGGCGCGGGCTCTTCCTCGCGCATTTGCGAAAAAAGAAAATCCACAGCCGAATGCGAAAGCGCCGCCGGCAGCATTCCGTTTTGCAAAGCGTTGCTAAAAAATATGGGGCCGAACCCCGGCGCGACGACGGCGCGAAAGCCGTATTCGGCGAGCGCCCAAACGGCGTGCTCCCGCGAGGAACCGCAGCCGAAGTTTTCGCGCGCCAGAAGTATTTGCGCGCCCTTCCACTTCGGATTGTTCAATTCAAAATCGGGGTTTTGCGGGCGCGCCGTGCAATCCATTCCCAATTCGCCGCGGTCCAGATAGCGCCATTCGTCAAACAAAAAACCGCCAAACCCCGCGCGCCGGACCGAGCGCAAAAACTGCTTTGGAATTATCTGGTCGGTGTCCACATTGGAACGATCCAGCGGCGCCGCCAGCGATGTTATCGCGCCAAACTTTTGCATCCCCCCATTTTACCACACCGCGCCGCGCGCGCGAACAAAGGGGTAAAATACCGCCGCCGCGCCGATGACAAAAACCGCAAAACCGCCCGCCCCCCGCAAAACCGCCGCCGCCGCGCCGTCCGAAGGCGCGCGCGCCGAACTCGCAAAAGCCGGATTCGCGCGGCTGATGGATTTGCTTTTGCATTTTCCCCTGCGTTACGAAAACTGGCAGGACGCCTCGCCCCTCGCCAACTTGCGCAACGGCGAAACCGCCCTTGTGGAAGGCGAAATCACAGACGCGCAAATCGTGTATGTTCGCAACCGCGCGCGCAATTTGCTGGTCGCGGTCGGCGACGAAACCGGCGCGACTGTTGCTATGCGCTTTTTCCGCCTGACTCCGGCGCTAGAAAACTCCATGCGCATCGGCAGGCGCGTGCGCGCGCGCGGCGTTGTGCGCATGGGGCGCGTCGGCTGGGAAATGTCGCATCCGCAATTGCAGTCGGCGATGGCGCCGGCGGAAATGGTCGCGGTGTATCCGGCGATAGGAAAACTCCCGCAAGCGGAAATACGCCGGCTGATTGCGGCGGCGCTGGAAAAGTTTGACGGCGCCGAAACCGTGGACGGCGCGCTGCGAAAATTTACCGGCGGGGGATTTACCGCAAAAGCCGCGCTGCAATTAATACACGCGCCGCCCGCCGAAGAAGCGGAAAAACTTATGGAACGCGAACATCCCGCATGGCGGCGGCTGCGTTTTGACGAACTGCTCGCGCATCACATTGTTTTGCGCCGCAGATACCGCCGCCGACTGGGGCAGACCGCAACCGCGTTATCCTTGCCGCCGCGCGAAAGATTTATCGCGCGCCTGCCCTTTTCGCCGACCGCCGCGCAGGAAAAAGCGATGAAAGAAATAGCGGCGGACATTGGCAAAACAACGCCGATGCGAAGATTGCTGCAAGGCGATGTCGGCAGCGGCAAAACCCTCGTCGCCGCCGCCGCCTGCCTCGCCTGCGCCGAAGCCGGGCGCACCGCCGCGCTTATGGCGCCGACGGGAATACTCGCGCGCCAGCATTTTGAAACACTGAGCGAATGGTTCGCGCCCATTAAAATACAATGCGAATTGCTGACGGCGGAAACGCGCGGAAAAAAAAGAAGCGAAGCCGAATCGCGTTTGCAATTCGGCATTTCGCATATTGCGGTCGGCACGCACGCGCTTTTTCAGGAAAAAACAAATTTGCCGAAACTCGCGCTCGCCGTCGCCGACGAACAACACCGCTTCGGCGTTGAACAAAGGTTGGCGCTGACGGAAAAAAGCCCCGGCGGAGTGCATCAATTAATGATGAGCGCGACGCCGATACCGCGCACTTTGGCGATGAGCGTTTTCGCCGATTTGGATGTGAGCATTCTGGACGAAAAACCGCCCGGGCGCGCGCCGGTGCAAACCGTTTTGATATCCGCCGCGCGCCGCGCCGAAGTTCTCGCGCGCATCGCCGAACGGCAAAAGCAGGGCGGGCGCGCTTTTTGGATATGCCCGCGCGTTTCCGAATCGGAATCCGCCGAACTGCAAAACGCGCGCGAAATAGCCGCCGAAGCAGGCGCGAGCCATCCGCCGCTTAATCCGAAAGTCGTTCACGGAAAAATGAAAGCGGCGGAAAAAGAATCCGCGATGGACGATTTCCGCAACGGCAAAACCGGGCTTTTGGTCGCGACGACCGTCGTGGAAGTCGGCGTGGATGTCCCCGAAGCCGATGTTATGGTGATTGACAACGCCGGGCGAATGGGGCTTTCGCAATTGCATCAGTTGCGCGGGCGCGTCGGGCGCGGCGGAAAAGAAGGGTTTTGCGTTTTGCTTTACGACGAGGAATTGTCGGAGGCGGCGAAGGAGCGTTTGAAAATATTGCGCGACAGCGACGACGGTTTCGCAATCGCCCGCCGCGATTTGCAATTGCGCGGGCCCGGCGAATGGCTGGGGCTGCGCCAAAGCGGAATGCCCGCCCTGCGCGCCGCAAAACTCGCCGAAGACAACGACATCATCCGCGCCGCCCGCAACGCCGCCGACCAAATGCTTACGCAAACCCCCCGCCTCGCCTTCTCACATGTCCACCGCTGGTTCGGCAAAAACTTCAAACTCGCCCGCGTTTAATCACCGTCATTCCCGCGAAAGCGGGAATCCATAACAACGCCGGGAAAAAAATGAATCCCCGCAACAACAACGAAACAGGAAAAATCGTATGGATTCCCGCCTTCGCGGGAATGACGGCCAGATTCTCGTTACAACCCTCCAGGGTTGTAACGGCGCTGACAAAAGCAACCATCCCCGCCCGCTCAAATCAGGAGCAGCGAGGACGCCGTTCATGCAAGCTCCGTTACACCGCCGAAGCGGCGTAACGAGAACAACACCCTCCGTCAATTTTCGTTGTATCCGAAAACGCGCGAACCAAGTTTTTCTTTCCATTCGTTTTCGTAAGAGCTCGCGCTTTCCGGCGTAGCGTCTTCGGGCAAAGTTTGCAGGACTGAAAAGCGAAAATGCCTGTATGCATCCGGGTTTTGTCCCAGCAATTCTTTCAGCCCATCGTTGCCGCCATCGTGCGGATGATTGGCATAATCTTGCCAACGCCCAAAAATGCCGTCTTTGCCGGTGGCGGAGCCGACATACATCCTTCCCCTGCCTTTGTTGCCGTCTTCTCCCTCGTGCAGTATCAAGTACACCCCCTTGGAAGACAAATTCGTGCGCCAAGTCCCCCAAGCGGCCGGGCAACTTATCATTTCTTCCAATTCATCAAAGGAAAGCGACACATTCCCCATGCCGGTCCAATTTTTGGCCACGCGAATAACCCTCTCACGCGAAAGTTCCAGCACTTTCATCTCGGGGCTGTAGTTTTGCACCAATCCCGGGTTTTGCCAAACCACGGTGAGTCGTCCCGTTAAATCCGCCAAGCAAGGCATGTCTTCGGACATTCTTTCGGTTTTGAACCAAAAGCAGGGTTCCCATGGTTTTTTGTCATGCCCGTGTTCACGATACAAATCGGCGAGTTTGGAGGGCATCTTGTCAAGGTAGTCCTCCCAATTGTTCAATGGCACACTGTCGCCAATGGTGCGGAATGCGCCAAAAAACCGTGCGCTATTCCCCTCGCTGAGGAACGAAAGAAAAAGCCCGCATTCGCGCAGCCCTTCAAATTTGCTGTTCAGCCGTTGAATCTGCTGCCATTGCTCAAAGCACTCGTCTTGGGTTTTCACCAAGTTCATCACTTTGGGGGGCTGGTTTTTTTGTATTCCCAACGAGTGGCGCGCCAACATTATCGGCCTCCCCGCAGCGATTTCCTCCATTTTCTGGAAGTCAGCGTGTAAAAGGCAACCAAGAGTGACAGTCATCATTTTCCTCCTTTTTTATGGAATTGCCCCTATTATACCATGCGCAGGGGAAATTCGCGAAAAGCGTTACCGTTTGGGGTTGCGGCGGACGGTTGCGGCGCGGGGGACGAAAAGCCCCGACAGGGGCGGCGTTATACAGCATAGGGCAACGCCCTATGAATCGGCGGATAAGAAAATCAAGCCCCGAAGGGGCGCAGCACAAAAACCGTCAACATCCGCAATCCAGTTTGTGCTACGCCCTTTCAGGGCTTGCCGGACGAAACGACGACGACACAAGGCGTTGCCCTGCGCTTTATAACACCGCCCCGTTCGGGGCTTTTCCCCCCGCCAAAGCCGGAATTTTCACGCGGCGGACGATTACGGGGAACGCACCACCAACACGCCCTCCCCGCCGATTCGCAATCGGCGGGGACGCCCGTCAGTTGGAATTTAACCCGAAGGCGCGGTGTCCTTGGGCTGAATTTCCAACACTTGCATGGGTTTGTAAGGCCGCACCCAATTCTGGTCTTGTCCCCAGTCAACAACAAGCCGCCAATCCAAGTCCTCCAACCAAGATTCTTTTTGCAACCGGAAGAACCAGCGCGCCTCCCACTCTTTACCCTCGTTGTGTTTTTGGTAGAGGGCACGGAGTTTTTCAGGCATGTGGGCGTAGTAGTCATCCTCGTCCTTCAACTCTTTGGGATTGCCGACGCTATCGTTGCGGTAAACGCCGACAAACTGCGCGCTGCTGCCGGCGGACTCAAGAAACGCGAGGCAAAGCCCGCAGTTGCGCAACCGCGACCCATGATTTTTCGGGTCCGCCTTTTGAATTCCCAGCCATTGTTCAAGGATTTTCGGGGATTCTTTGATGATGCCCTCCACGCCCGCCGGGTCGTTGTCAATCGGATAACGCACCATCATCGTCCGCTCCGCGAGGGCTTTCTGGTGGAGTTTGTCATCCGCTTGCAAGATGTGGTCAAGGGTGAGAATCGTCATTGTTTTCCTCCTTTTTTGTGGGAATCGCCCCTATTATACCATGCGCAGGGGAAATCCGCGAAAAGGGTTACCGTTTTGGCGTTGTGACGGACGGTTGCGGCGGGGGACGAAAAGCACTGGCGGGGACGACGGTATGGGGTGATTTTTCGCCGCCGGGGAGGCGAAATTGCATAGGGATTACATAAGAGGGTCGGGATTTTGGCGTTTTTTCGGGGATTTTCGGGGGCGGCGTTATGAAAAGATTGCAGGATTTTTTCGGGATATTATTAGGAAAATCCGCGATAATTCGGGCAAACTGCGCCGGAAACAGAGGAAAAACCGGCTCCCGCGCATTCGGCGGGTAACAGTTTTTTCGCGGTCCGGGAGCAAATGTGATATAATAATTCGCGTCGGCAGAAATGACGGCGCAGTTTGACCATCACTGCGGAGAATGCCGACAATGAAAAAGAAAACCGACAACAAAAACCAATCCGAACTTCACCAAGCGGCGAAGTGCGGCGACCGTGCGCGCGTTAAGCAATTGCTTGCCGAAGGCGCGCAAGCGGATTCGCGCGACGACGAAGGCAATACGCCGCTGATGCTTGCGGCGGAAAACGGCCGGCGGGATGTCATCGCCGACTTGTTCGCGGCGGGAGCGGATGTCAATGCGAAAAACAACGAAGGCGAAACCGCGCTGCACAATGCGGCGGAAAACAGCCGCGACGAAGTTTTGGCGGATTTGATTTCCGCCGGGGCGGATGTTAACACCGCTGACTCCGGCGGCATTTCCCCGCTGGATTTGTCGGCGGCTTCGGATTCTCCGGTTTGCATTTCCGTTCTTGTTAAAAGCGACGCCGATTTGGAGCGCGCAGACAACAAGGGTTGGACTCCCCTGCATTCGGCGGCGTATTTCGGACATCCCGCCGCGGCGCGCGCGCTTATTAAACACGGCGCAAATGTCAATGCGGCGAATGCGGAAGGTCACACCGCGCTGCATTTGGCTTGCGTTGCGCCGGATGATTCCGATTCGGATTTTATTCCCGTCGTCGCTTCCATTAATGCGCATGCCGTCGCCGAAGCGCTTGTTGAAGGCGGGGCGGATGTGAACGCGGCAAACGAAAACGGCGCGGCCGCTTTGCACTTTGCGGCGGAAAACGGATATGCGGAAGTTGTGGAAACCCTTCTCAAAGCGGGCGCGAACTCCGCCCTAAAAACCAAGGAGGGCAATACGGCTCTGCGGCTGGCGCAGGCGCGCGGCAAACGCGATGCTACGGAGGTTTTAATTAACGCCGACAAAAACGCCGACGCCGCCGACGCTCCGTCCGAATGCGCCGCGCAGCGCGTGTATGACCGCGTTTGGCAGTCCGTTGTTTTTATCGGCGTTCCGGGCTCGGGCGGCGGGACGGGCAGCGGCGTTATCGTCGCGCCCAATGTTGTCGCGACGAATTATCATGTCGTGGAAACCGGCGACGGGCGCATTATTGTCGTGCGCGCGCGCGAAAACGGCATTAACGAGGCGAAAGAGCGCAGGATTGACTGCGGCGACGCTTTCACCGCCGAAATAATTGCCACGGACGAAAAACAGGATTTCTGCCTGCTTTTTGTTTCCGGGCTTGGCGGCGAAAAAATGCGGGCGCGGGCGTTTCATACTTTGCATGTCGGCGAGGAAGTTTTTGCAATCGGCAATCCGAAAAAAAACGACCTTTCCCTGTCGGCGGGGGTGATTTCGCAATTGCGCACGGAAAGCGGCAGGCGCGAGATCCAAACGGACGCGGCGATTTCCCCCGGCTCTTCGGGCGGCGGTTTGTTTGACAAAAACGGCAATCTGGCGGGAATCACAGCGTCGGGGATGAGCGAAGAAAAAGGCGTGGAAAACATCAACTTCGCCGTCCCCGCCGATTTGCTCTGGGGATATTCCCTCCCGACCCCCGAAAGCCAAGCCGCATAAGGGACGGACGGCTGTCCTCGTTCCCGCGCTCCGGCGCGGGAACGAGTGCCGATTTATTTTCCTATGCAAAAGCGGGAGAAGATTTGGGATAGGATTTCTTCGTTGGACACTTCGCCGGTTATTGTTTCGGTTGCGCGCTGGGCTTGCTGCAAGGATGCGCAGGAAAGTTCGGCGTGGGTCGCGGTTTTTTTTGCGTCCTTGATGTGCGCCGCCGATTCGCGCAGGGCGGTTATGTGACGGGCGCGGGCGGAAAATGCCGGCTGCCAATCGGAGATTCCAGCGGCGCGAAGTATTTCCGCGCGCAGGGATTCCATTCCGGCGCCGGTTTTTGCAGAAAGATAAACGGTATCATTGCGCTTGCCCGGCGCTTCCCCGCTTAGGTCAATTTTGTTTCGCACCGGAATAACCGCTGCCGCGAGGTTTTCTTTTATTTCCGGGGCGGGGTTTTCGCCGTCGCTTACGGCGATTAACATATCGGCGGAGCGGGCGGCTTCCATCGCGCGCGCAATTCCTTCGGCTTCTATTTCGTCCGCCGATTCGCGCAGCCCGGCGGTGTCGGAAAGGCGCACGGCGACGCCGCCGACGGTTATGTCGCGCCAGACGGTGTCGCGCGTCGTCCCCGCTTTTGCGGTAACAATCGCCGCATTTTCGCCCGCCATTTTATTTAGCAGGGAGGATTTGCCGACATTGGGCGCGCCGATGATGACGATGCGCAATCCGGCGGAAAGTTTTGCGCTATGTTCGGCCTCGCGCAAAAGGGATTCAATATCGGATTCAATTTCCGAAAATGCGGCAAGCGGGTTTTCTTCCGCGCCCAAATCTTCGTCGGCGAAGTCAATTCGGGATTCCATTTCGGCGCGCAATGCGGTTATTTTTTTCGCAATGTTTTCCGCCGCAGCGGAAAGCGCGCCGGAAAGCGAAGCGGCTGCGGCGCGCGCCGATGCGGAGTCGGCGGCGAGAATCAAATCGCAGAGTCCCTCCGCTTGCGCTAGGTCCAGTTTGCCGTTGAGATGCGCGCGCAAAGTGAATTCGCCGGGTTCCGCCGCGCGCGCGCCCGCGTTCAAACAACTCGCGAGCAAAGAGTCCATCACCGCCGCGCCGCCGTGCCCCTGCAGTTCCACGACATTTTGTCCGGTGAAGGAAAACGGTTCCGGAAAATACAAAACAATTCCGTCGTCAATCACACCCCCCTCTTCGCCGAGAAAACTCGCGCGCGCGACCGTTCGCGGATGCGGAATGCCGTTTGCGGTTTTTGTTTTCAGCGCGATGATTTTTGCGGCGACTTCGGGCGCGCGCCTTCCGCTAATGCGCACGACGCCGATTCCGCCGGCGCCGCGCGGCGTCGCTATTGCCGCGATGACATCATCGGGCGCCGCCATTGTTTTTTTGCCGCTCCTTTTCTATGGAGCGCGTGATATGCCATTGCTGCGCGATGGAAAGCAGCGTGTTGCTGAGCCAGTAAACGACAAGCCCGGAAGGAAAGAAAATGCTGAACACCGCGAAAAATATCGGCAGCCCGCGCATTATCATCGCCTGCGTCGGGTCGGGCGGCGCCGGCGACATCAGCGTTTGCAAATACATCGCCCCGCCCATCGCGACGGGCAAAATGTAATACGGGTCGGGCGCGGACAAATCCTGTATCCACAAAACAAAAGGCGCCTGCCGCAGTTCCACGCTGCCGAGCAGCACCCAGTACAGCGCGATGAACACCGGTATTTGCACAAGTATCGGCAAACAGCCGCCGAGAGGGTTTATTTTCTTTTCGCGGTAGAGCGCCATCATTTCCTGCTGCATTTTTTGCTTGTCGCTGGCGTAACGCTCCTGCAGTTTTTTAATGCGCGGCGCTTCGGCTTTCATCTTCGCCATGGAACGGTAGGACGCAGCCGAAAGCGGATAGAAAAGAAGTTTGACCGCGAGCGTGAGCAGCATCACCGCCGCGCCCCAGTTGCCGACGAAGCCGAAAATTACGGCGAGCAGTTTGTAAAGCAAAACGGCGATAAATGTCAGCCAGCCGTAATCCACGGCGAGGTGTATTCCCGGCGCGATTCCTTCTTCGTGCAGGCGGTTTAAGATGTCCTGCTCCTGCGCGCCGGCAAAAAGCCGCGCCGAAACAGTTTGCGATTCGCCGGGATTAATCGCGGCGAAAGGAACAATGACCCCGGCTTTTCCGACGCCGTTCTTTTTGCTCATAAAAAAGTCGTGCTTGCCCGGCTGCGGCAGCCACGCGACGGCAAAATACCTTTGGATAAAACCGATCCAGCCGTCTTCGCTCGCGCGCGGATAGGAGGCCTCGCCGATTTCGTCAAACGGCACTTTTACAAATTTGTCGCTTTCCGTATACACCGCCGCGCCGAAAAAAACCGGCAGCATTGAAGAATGGCTTTTTGGCGGGACGCCGCCGTGCGCCAATTGAAAATACCCGAAGGGGCGGACGGTTTCTTCGCCGGTGTTTTTCGCGGCAAGTTGCGCGTCAATCAAATATGCGCCGCGCCGGAAAACATAACGCTTTTCCAAAACAACGCCGCCGCTTTCGGCGCGAAAAACAACCGTCGCCGAATCCGCGCCTTCGGCAAAACCCGCCGCCTCCGGATTTTGCAAAACAAATTGCGAGCCGTGATAGGGAAAACCGCCGCCGCCTTTTGCGCCGGTCAAACCGCTTTGCGCGAGGAAACGGTCGCCGTCTTCGGCGCGCAGCAGCGGGAAGTTTTCGCCTTCCAGTTTGTGTTTTGCCAAACGCAGCGAAAGAATGTCGCCGCCGTTTTCGCCGAGTTCGGCGGTGAACCATCCGTTATCCACGGTAACGCGCCTTCCGCCGGGGCGCGCATCCCCTTCGCTTTCGCGCGCGATTTGCGGCGCGTCATCGTCCCCGTCGCCGGCCGCCGTCAGTGTCTCGCTCGGCACCGGCAAATCGGCGCCCTCCCCGTTTGCGAAATCGGTTTGCGATGCGGCGGGCGCGGCATCCGCCGGGGCGCTCGCCGACGCCGGCGCGCGGACGGTTTCGCTTTGCCACTTTTCCCATTTCTGCCAGAGGACGAGCAGGGAAAGCGCAAGCGAAATAAAAAAGAACAGCCGCAGCGTGTCCTTCACCGCCGCCGCCGCCTCCCGCCGGCAACGACCGCCGCGCCCGCTTCGTTTAGCAGGCGCAGGCATTCGGCGCGCAACGATTCCTCGTCCGCTTTTTTAAACTTCGCCGACGACGCCAGAAAAAAATCGCAAGCGGGGAGTTCGCCCGCCCAGCACTGACGGAACGCCTCGCGCAAAACGCGGCGCATTCGGTTGCGGCGCGATGCGGGGCGCAAGTGGCGCTTGGAAACGGAAACGCCAAAGCGGGCGCAGCCGCCGCCGCGCCGGGGAAAATACCGAAGAAGCCAAAACACGCCCGCCCGCCTTCGCCCCTTCCGCGCCAGCGTCAGGAAATCTTCGCGCCGCGCCAGAAAAACCGCCGGCCGGCTCAAACCGAAAGTTTTTTTCGCCCCTTGCGGCGGCGCGCGTTGATGACGGCCCGCCCGCCGCGCGT
>JAHRAH010000127.1 GCA_020027345.1 Gammaproteobacteria bacterium
CCCCCCCCCGCAAGCGGCGGGGGGTATAGTTAATTTGCAAGCGGCGATTTAGCCGGACGCTGAGCGATTTTAATCGGCTTTAACCGGACACTATTGCGCGGGAGGGGATTTGTTTGCGGCGGTTGAAAAATTGGGGGGATGGTGTTATGTGAATGGGGAAAGGAATCGGGGGACGGTGACGCTGTTTCAGGTTGCGCGAGTTTTTTATTCGCCGGCGGGGGTTTTTCGGGAGGTTGCGGAACAGAGGCCTTCGGCGCGGGCGGTTTTTTTTAAGTGCGCGCTGTGGCTGGGGTTGGCGCCGCCGGTTTGCGCTTTTTTCGGGGCGGAACTTTTTGGCTGGCGGCTGGGCGTGGGCGAGCCCGTGCGGCTGGAAGCGCCGGCCCTGCTTGCCGTTTCGGGGGCGTATTATCTTGCGCTGCTTTGCGGTTTTTTTCTGACTGCGTTTTTGACGCGCTGGATGGCGCCGACTTACGGCGCAAGCGCGGAGCCGGGTTTGCATGCGGCGCTTGCGGCGATGGTCGGCGCGCCGCTGATGGCGGGCGGCTTTTTGCATTTGTATCCTTTGCTTCCGCTGAATTTGTTGTGTTTGATTCCGGCGCTGGTGTGGAGCGCGTATTTGCTTTTTACCGGATTGCCGGTTTTGCTGGGGACGGATCCCGGGCGCGGTATGCTGATGGCGGCTTCGGTTTTGGCTGCGGTGTTTTCCGCCGCCGTCGCGCTTGCGGCGATTACGATGATTCTTTGGACGCACGGCGCCGGTCCCGACATTGGTTTTAACTGGCGTTCTTCCGTCGGCGGTTAGGACGATGGCGCAAGCGGCGATTGACGCGCAAACAGTTTCGGGGGCTGCGGTTCCGGCGCGGGTTTTGCCGAAATACGAGTCGGCGGTCGTCAACGCCTTCATCGGGATGACGGTGTTGTGGGCGGTTTTCGGAATGTCGGCGGGCGTTTGGCTGGCGGCGGAAATGGTTTGGCCGGTTTTGAATTTTGATTTGCCGTGGCTGACATTCGGGCGGCTGCGGACTGTGCATACGAACAGCGTCGTTTTCGGCTTCGGCGGTTCGGCGCTTATCGGCACTTCGTTTTATGTCGTACAGCGCACCTGCCGCGCGCGGCTTTTTGCGCCGGGGCTTTCGTGGATGGTTTTTTGGGGGTGGCAAATCGGACTCCTCTTCGGAATGGCGACGCTTTTTATGGGAATAAACACCGGCAAGGAATACGCCGAATTGGAATGGCCGCTGGACATTGCAATCGCGCTTGTGTGGGTCGCTTACGGGATTGTTTTTTTCGGGACGATTGCGCGGCGGAAAATACGCCCGATATATGTCGCGAACTGGTTTTACGGCGCGCTGATAATTGTCGTGGCGATGCTGCATATCGTAAACAGCGCGGAAATGCCGGTTACGGCGTTCAAATCCTTTCCGCTTTACGCCGGCTCGCGCGACGCTATTGTGCAGTGGTGGTACGGGCACAACGCGGTCGGCTTTTTTCTGACCGGCGGCTTTTTGGGGATGATGTATTATTTTCTCCCCAAGCAGGCGGGGAATCCGACATGGTCGTACCGCCTTTCCATCGCTTCTTTCTGGGGTTTTGTTTTCACATACATTTGGGCGGGGCCGCATCATTTGCATTACAGCGCGATTCCGGACTGGGTGCAAAATCTGGGAATGGTGATGAGCATTGTTTTGCTGCTGCCTTCGTGGGGGACGATGATAAACGGGGTGATGACTCTTTCCGGGGCGTGGGCGAAGGCGGCGCGCGATCCGGGTTTGCGCTTTACGGCGCTGGCGCTGGCCTTTTACGGTCTGGCGACATTTGAGGGTCCGATGCTGGCGATAAAAAGCGTGAACGCGATAAGCCATTACACGGAATGGACTGTGGGGCATGTGCATTCGGGCGCGCTGGGCTGGAACGCGTTTATCACTTTCGGCGCTTTGTATTTTCTTGTTCCTGCGGTATCCGGGCGGAAACTGCATAGTTTGCGGGCGGCGAACATTCATTTCTTTCTCGCGCTCGCCGGGGTGGGGGTTTATATTCTTTCCATGTGGGGCGCCGGAGTCACGCAGGGGCTCTTGTGGCTGAGTTTGGACGAAAACGGCGAAGTGAAATACAGTTTCGCCGAAGTGATGCGCGCGATTGAGCCCTATTATCTTGCGCGCTTTTTCGGCGGGGTTTTGTTTCTTGCGGGGGCGCTGCTGATGGCCTGGAATTTTCTGATGACGGCCTTTCCGAACGACGAAGAGGGGGAGAAATGAACGCGCCGCGGCTGCATAAGTTTTTGGAGGAGCGCTCCGGCTTTTTTATATTCGGGGTGCTTTTTGTTTCCATGCTCGGCGGGCTTGCGCAGATTGTCCCCTCGCTGTTTGACGGCGAACTGGCGCGCCCGGCGGAAAACCTGCGCCCGCTCGGCGCGCTGGAACTTGCGGGGCGCGAAGTGTATATTCGCGAATCGTGCGCGCTTTGCCACACGCAGCAGGTTCGCCCTTTTGTGGCCGAAGTGCGCCGTTACGGCGCGCATTCGCGGGCGGAGGAATTTGTTTACGACCGTCCGTTTTTGTGGGGGTCCAAACGGACGGGGCCCGACTTGCATCGCGTCGGCGGAAAATACAGCGACGAATGGCACCGCGCGCATTTGATTAACCCGCGGGCCGTCGTTCCTTCTTCCATAATGCCCGCGTATCCGTGGCTGGAAAACACTCCGGCGGATTCCGGCGCGGTGCAGTCGTTGTTGTTTGCGCTGGAAAAAATAAACGGCGCGCGCGAAAAAGGCGGGGCTTTGCGGGCGGGCGAAGAACTTCGCGGCAAAACGGAAATGGACGCGCTCATCGCCTATTTGCAGTCGCTCGGAAAAAGCGCGGAAGGAAGGCGGCGGTGACGGCGCTGCTCATCATCGGCGACATTCTGGTTTGCGGTTTTTTCGCGGCGCTTGCGGCGTGGCTTTTTATGCGCGCCGGCGACGACGAAATGGACGAGGCGGCGCGCATTCCGCTTTTGGAAGACGACGACGATGAATAACTTCTGGATGTACTGGGCGCTGGGCATCGCCGCGCTGGGCGCGCTCGGATTGTTCTGGCTGGTTTTTGGCGTGATGCGCGCGCGCCGCGCCGCGCCGCCGGCGGAAGTGTGGGACGAAGATTTGCGCGAGGGAAACGACGAGCCGCCGCGCTTTTGGTTTTTGTCGTTCTTCGCGGCGCTGATATTCAGTTGCGCGTATATGATGCTGTATCCCGGCTTCGGCGCGGAAACGGGACTGCTCGGCTGGAGCTCGGAAGGGCAGTTTGCCGCGGGGGAAAAACACTACCGCGAAAAGACCGCGGCCGTTCACAAGAAATGGCTGGGCGCGCCGCTTTCCGAATTGCGCGGCGACGAATCGGCGATGAAAAGCGCGCGCCGTTTGTTTGCATCGCACTGCGCCGCATGCCACGGCGAAAACGCGCGCGGACAAGCGGGACTCTTCCCCGATTTAACCGGCGGCGAACGGCAATGGGGCGGAAGCGAAAAAGAAATAATGCAAACGCTGGAAAACGGCCGAACCGCCGCAATGCCGGCCCTGCGCGGGCTGGGGAAACAACAATTGGAAGCGGTCGCCGATTATGTTTTGGCGCTCAACGACGGAAAAATAGGAAAACTCGCGGGACGCGAAATCTACGCGGCAAACTGCGCCGCCTGCCACGGCGCGCGCGGCGAAGGGAACACATTGCTCGGCGCGCCTTCGTTTAACAACCGGAAGTGGACATACCGCCGCAAAAACCAAAGCGCGCGCGACGCCGTTATGGAGACCGTCCGCAACGGCAGAAGCGGGGTGATGCCCGCGCAAAAAGGACGGCTGCATCCCGAACAAATCCGCATTCTCGCGGCGTGGCTGACCGGCGGGATGGAAAAGGCGCCGCCGTTGGATAATTTGCGGTGACTTTTATTAAACAATGGCCGTCATTCCGGCGAAAGTTGGAATATTCCCTGCGTCATTCCCGCATTTATTCCAGAGGCGGGAATCCAGCAAATTAATATGCGCGGATGGTTTTTTAATTCGCTGGATTCCCGCCTTTTAACAAGAGTGCGGGAATGACGCTTTATTGTTTTTTTCGCCGAGTTTGGCGGGGGTGTCGGGCTTTGCGTTTTTCGCGGGATTGTATGGATTCCGGCTTTCGCCGGAATGACGGGGGTTGTTTTTAATTTGCTGGATTCCCGCTTTTTAATGGGAGTGCGGGAATGACGCAATTGGGGTTTGCCGGATTGCCTTTGGCGATGGCGTTGTTTTTCCGATTTTTAATGGGAGTGCGGGGATGATGCGGGGTGTGGTAGGATGGGGGCGATGGACACTCTTGCTGTTACCAAGCATTTGATATCCGCCGGGGTTCCCGAGAGGCAGGCGGAGGCGCATGTGCAAGTCCTGACGGAGGTGACGGAGGACCTTGTCACCAAGGCGGATTTGCAGCGCGCTGTCAAGGAAATAGAACAAATGATGGAGCGCCGGTTTGCCGAAATGGAAGCGCGGCTGGCTTGGCGGGTGGTCGGGGCGATGGTCGGGCTGACGGCGATTTACGGGATGATGCTTACCGTGGCGCTTGCATTTTTTGGCGGCGGCTGATTCGGCGCGAGCGGTTTTTCCGGCGGAATGAAAGTCCGGGTGGAATGGGTTGGGGGTGTTGCTTTTTGCGCGGAGAGCGGGGAGGGGCATCGGATTGTTTTTGACGGGCCGGCGGAGTTTGGCGGGGAGAACCGGGGGGCGCGGCCGATGGAGGGGTTGCTTGCTGCGGCGGCGGCTTGTTCGGCTTTTGATGTTTTGCATATTTTGCGCAAGGGGAAGTGCGCGCCCGACTCTTTGTCGGTGGAGATTTCCGGCGAGCGCGCGGAGAGGGAGCCGCGCGTTTTTACGGCGATACATTTGCGGTTTGTTTTGCGCGGGGATGCGCGCGATTCCGCG
>JAHRAH010000174.1 GCA_020027345.1 Gammaproteobacteria bacterium
TTTTTCGGGGGGATACTTCTTTCCGAATTGCGCTTGCGCGGCGTTGTTGCGGAATCGCTGGATATTCTTCCGCTTGCGGAGGGCGGCGGCGCGCATCATCAAATTGATTTGACGAACAAGGGCGCGGTGGAAAGCGTCGTCGGCAAAGGCGGATACGGCGCGATTTTTCATTGCGCGGCGCAACTTGCGCACGAGCGCGCGAGCGACGATTCGCTTTGGCGGGCGAATGTCGGCGGCGCGGAAAACCTTGTTCGCGCGTGTGAAAAGCACGGCGTCGGTTGTTTTGTTTGCGTCTCGTCCAATTGCGTTTTCGGCAGAAGTTACCCGCGGCCGGTCGGCGAGGACGAGCCGCCGACGCCCGCGGAAATATACGGAAAATCCAAACTCGCCGCGGAAGAAATAGTTTTGAATTCCGCGCTGCCTGCGGCTTCCGTTTTTCGCGTTCCGACAATTCTGGACGAAGGGAGAGTGGGGTTGCTTGCGCTGCTTTTTGAATTCGTCCGCGAAAACCGGAAAGTGTGGCTGATTGGCGGCGGCGGCAACCGTTATCAATTCATTTACGCCAAGGATTTGGCGGCGGCGATGACGGCGGCGGCGGAATCCGGCGCGCGCGGCCTTTTTAACGCCGGCGCCGACGATGTGCCGACGATGGCGGAGTGTTTTCAATTCTTAATCAATCACGCCGGCAGCCGCTCGCGACTGGTTAAGATTCCGCGCGCGCCTTCGGTGCTGGCTTTGCGTTTTTTGCACGCGCTGAATCTTTCGCCTTTGGGTCCCTATCACTGGCGGATGATTGCGTCCGATTTTGTTTTTGACACAAGCAAGGCAAAAGCCGCCTTCGGCTGGAAGCCCGGCGTCGGCAACGCCGAGGCCCTGGCGCGCGCCTACGACCATTGGGCGAACAACCCCGCACGCGGCGCGGAAGGGGCGAACTCGTCCCCGCACAAGCGCGCGGCAAAAATGGGCGCGCTTCGCCTTCTCAAATGGCTTTCTTAACCGCCGGCAATATTGCAATTTGTCCCTTCGTTTTCGCGGCGGGCCGCGACTGGCGCCGGCGTGATAGAATTTCCCGTCCGACTGCGATGTTTCCCCTTGTTGATTTTTTTCGCGCCCGGCTGTCGCCCGTTTTTGTGAAGTATTTCACGGTGTCGGCGGCGGCGCTTTGCCTTGACCTCGCCGTCCTTTACGCCCTTTGGCTTTTGCTCGGAACCGCCGCGGGCGCCGGGGCGATATCCTACCTCGCCGGCAATGTTTTTCATTACGCGGTTTCCATGCGCTTTGTCTTTGCGGGCCGCCGCCGCGCGTCGCTTTCCGAAAAACCGCCGGTGGAATACGCCGCATGGTTTTCCTGTTCGGCATCCGGCTTGTTGCTGACTTCGCTGATTTTGTATGTCGGCGCCGATGTCGCCGGGCTGCCGCTTTTTCTTGTCAAGGCGGCGGCGATACCTGCGAGTTTTCTCGCCGTGTATTTTCTGAAAAGCCGCCTGCTTTTTCCGGCAAAAAAAACGGGGGAAGTAAAATGACAACGAACGAAAATATCCCCGTCGTAATTGTCGGCGCCGGCCCCGCCGGGCTGACCGCCGCTTATCATCTGGCAAAAAACGGCAGGCGCGCCGTCGTTTTGGAAGCCGACCCGGAATATGTCGGCGGCATTTCGCGCACGGCGCGGCACCAGGGATTTCATTTTGACATCGGCGGGCACCGCTTTTTTTCCAAATCGCAAACCGTGGAGGCGCTCTGGGACGAACTCCTGCCGGACGATATGCTGCTGCGCCCGCGCAAATCGCGGATATATTACAACGGCAAATTTTTCACTTACCCGCTGCGCCCGTTTGACGCGCTTTCCAAACTCGGCCTTTGGGAATCTTCGCGCTGCGTGCTTTCCTACATTCGCGCGCGCATGCGCCCGCACCCGGCGCCGGCGAACTTTGAGGAATGGGTCGCAAACCAATTCGGGCGGCGGCTTTTTGAGATATTCTTTCGCACCTACACGGAAAAAGTTTGGGGAATGCCCTGCGCGGAAATATCCGCCGACTGGGCGGCGCAGCGCATAAAAAGTTTGACGCTCGGGCGCGCCATCGTCAATTCCCTTTTGCCGCAAAAAAGCGGCGCGAAAAAAAGCGAAATAGTTTCCACGCTGATAAATTCCTTTCGCTATCCGCGCAAGGGTCCGGGAATGATGTGGGAGGAAGCCGCGCGGCGCGTAAAACAACTCGGCGGCGAAGTGCGGATGGGATGCGCCGCCGAAAGTTACGAAGCGCTGCCCGGCGGAAAATGGCGCGTGCATTATTCCGAAGGCGGCGGAAAACGCGGGGAAGTGGAAGCCGCCGCCGTCGTTTGTTGCGCGCCGATGGCGGAATCGGTGCCGGCAATATCGCCGCTTTTGCAGTGCGCCGAACGCGCGAAGAAACTGCGCTACCGCGATTTTCTCACCGTCGCGCTGATAATGAAAGACCGCGGCGGCTTTTCCGACAATTGGATTTACATACACGACCCGTCGGTGAAAGTCGGGCGCGTGCAAAACTACAAATCGTGGTCGCCGGAAATGTCGCCCGACCCGGAAAGGCGCTGCCTCGGCTTGGAATATTTTTGCTTTGAAGGCGACGGGCTTTGGAATTCGGACGACGAAGATTTGCTCGCGCTGGCAAAACGCGAACTGACGCAATTAAACCTCGCGCCGGCGGAAGATGTGACCGGCGGCTGCGTCGTGCGGCAGAAAAAAGCGTATCCGGTCTACGACGACGGTTATGCCGGAAATGTCGCGGCGGCGCGCGAGGAACTTTCGCAAAAGCATCCGACATTTCATCCGGCGGGGCGCAACGGAATGCACAAATACAACAATCAGGACCACGCGATGATGACCGGGTTGATAGCGGCGGAAAACATTCTCGCCGGAAAACAAGTGCGCGACCCCTGGCTGGTAAACGCCGACGCCGAATATCTGGAAGAAGGCGAAGCCGGCAAAGGTTCCGCGCTGCGCCAAGTCCCGACGCGCGCCTGACCGTCATTCCCGCGAAAGCGGGAATCCATACGATTTTTCTTTTTCCGCTGTTTTCGCGCAACAGGCAAATTCGTCTTTTTCGCCAGCCCCGTATGGATTCCCGCTTTCGCCGAAAAATCGTCATTCCCGCGAAAGCGGGAATCCATACGGTTTTTACTTTTTCCGCTGTTTTCGCGCAACAGGCAAATTCGTCTTTTTCGCCGGCTCAGTATGGATTCCCGCTTTCGCGGGAATGACGGGGTGTTAACGATAAGGCGTGAGCGGATAGTCGCTGATTTCGCCTTCAATGCCGTCCAGTTGTTTGACCAGTCCGACGAGCCCCATAATTCCGTTGTCCAGAATGTCATACACCGCCCCGGCGGGCGCGGAAACTCCGCCGATGTTTTCGTTTGCGAGCAGCCAGTAGTCGCCGGCGTTTTCTTCCGCGACGGAAAAACCGGCGGCGGAAATTCCGCGGGGGACGATTAAATGACTCGCGCTTTTTGCAAAGTGCGCGCCGGCGTTTTGCAATACCGCGTTAAAGATTTCGTTGCGGCGTGTTCCGTCGCCGGTGTCCGGCAAATTCAATATGCGGTAATCGTGCGAATTGGTGAACGGAAAAAGCAGCGGCGCGTTTTGGTGCGTGTAATAATGCCCGCCGAAGTGCGCGTAAGTCGGCGCGACCAAAAAGACGACGCTTTTGACTTCTTCCGGCGGCAGCCGCGAAAGGGCGTAGTTTGCGGTGTAGAACGGGAAACGGTAAAAGAGCGCGCTGCTTTTCACCGCCGGCGGCAATTTTTCCATTCCCGGCAGTTTGCCGAAAAGCCCGGCGAGCGAAACCAGCGCGAACGCGGCGGCGAGCGCGGCGGCTTTTGTTTTCGGCGGAATCAAATCATCCCCGCCTTCGCTTTCGGGTTTTTTCTTCGCGCCGGTTCGCAGCCAGCGCGCAATCAGGCAGCCGGCGAGAACCAGCAAAACCGCCCGCGCCGGAAAAAGATTCGTATACTCCTTAAGCGGCGACCACTGATGCGGGAGAAAAAGCAAAAGAAAAAACGCCATCGGAATCCACAGCCGCCGAACGCGAAAAAGCGCCGCGGCGAAAACAATGTAAAAAAGCCCGCCGCTTGCAATGAGCAGCGATTCCAAATGCTCCCCCGGCGGCGAAGCCCAGCCGGGGATTTCCGCATAACCGGAGGTTTGCCATTTGGCGTAATTAAAATAACTCTTCCACATTCCGCCCCATGCCGCGTAATCCCAAAGCCCGACGAGAAAAACCGTCGCGAGCCCGGCGCCGACCATCGCCGCCCGCGCCCGCGGGCGCATGTCGCGCAAAAACAAAAGCGCCGCAAAACCTGCCGCAAAAACAAATGTCGGGCGAATCAAAACCGTCAGCCCCAGAAACAAACCGCAAGCGGCCGCCCGCGCCGCCGCGTTCTTTCCCGCCCCGCCCGCCGCAAAAGCGAGCGCCGCAAAAAAACACGCCGCCGCCGGAAACTCCGCCTGCGCGTGCGGCGCCGAAACAATCAACTCGTGCCAGAAGCACCCCAAAACAAAAGCAATCCGCGCGCCGGTCTCGTTGTAAAACCGCCGCGTGAAAAAATACATCCCCGCCGGAACCGCAAGCGAAAGCAGCGAATGCCAAGAGTCCGTCAGCGAAACATAAAACGAAGGCGAATCCAGCCCCGTTATTTTTGCCAGCCATAGCGGCGGCACCGAAAGCGCCGGCAAAAGCCAGGTGCGCTCGGCGAAGCGAAACTCCCAGGGAACGGAACCGTAACCGAAAACAATCCGGTGCGCCTGTTCCAAATACTGAAACAATTCGTCCGGGCGCATTATCCAGTCGCCGCCGATCGCCGCGAGCAGGCGCAAGGCAAAAGCCGCCGCCAAGCACGGAAAAAACCACTTCCAAACCGGCCGCGGCGCGCGCGCAACCCAAAGCGACGCCCAGCCGGGCTTTGCGCCCTTCTTCCGCGAGCGCGAAAAATCTTTCCCCCGCTTTCCCTTCATTCGCGCAATTATAAATAAAATTATCGCAGGTAAATTAACTATCCCCCCCGCCGCTCGCGGGGCGGTGGTGGCGGGTGGAATGACGGCCAGGCCTCCCCGCGTCATTCCCGCTTTTCCCCAGAGGCGGGAATCCAGCAAATTTCCACCCCGTCATTCCAGCGAAAGCTGGAATCCATACGGACATTCCTTTTTCCCCGGGCGTCGGGGCGGGCGGGAATTCTGCGGTTTCGGATGGCGGGTTATGGATTCCAGCTTTCGCGGGAATGACGGGGGGAGTCATCGCCGAGTCCGCAATTCATCGCGGCGCGCGGGTTGTTCTGGATTCCAGCTTTCGCGGGAATGACAAATTGGGGGAGTGGAAGCGGGCGGAAATTCGGCGGCTCCTTGGCGAATGGGAAAAGCGGGCGGGATTGGCTGTTGGCAATGCGGCGGTTTCGCGCTTTCACTTTGTCAAAAAAGCGCGGGTGGATTTTCAAACTTCGCTTGGCGGGCGCAAGGGGCAATTTGCGATTGACACCATCGGCGGTTTGCGCGAAAGAACAGACGATGTCATCGGATGGCATTTGCGCGGGTATGCCGGGGAGGAAAAAGCGCGCGGAGGGAATGCAGGTTTATTCTGGCGCGTTGTTAAAGGAGAGTCGTTGCTGGGCGCAAATGCGTTTTTGGATTATGAGCGCGATGAAAACGCCGGGGGTTTTTGGCGATGGTCGTTCGGCGCAGAATGGAAAAATAAATACGGGGAACTTTCGGCAAACCGTTACTGGCGGATTACCGAAGGCAAACAACTCGCGGACGGTTACTATTACACGCGCGAGGGCTTTGACGCCGATTTGTATTTGCGCGCGCCGGGTTTGGAATGGGCTGCTTTGCGCGGGGGATATTATCAGTGGAAAGGCGAACGGGGGGACAAGGACGACGATGGTTTTCGTTATGGCTTGCGTTTATCGCCGGGCGGCGGCGTATATTTGGAAGCGGAATATGACGAGGAAAGCGGGGATTTTGGCGGCAGTTTTTCGTATTCGCACACATTCGGCGAAGCGTCTGCGGGCGCGGAAAAAGCGGACGGTTTTAATCCGCGTTTGCATTTTTATGATTCGGCGCGGCGGGAGTATTCGCAGCGCATATCGCGCGCGGGCGTTGGCGTTTCGCAATTTGCGGCGGTGTTGGTTTCTTCGGGTTTGTTGGCGAACATAACCGTCGGCACTTCGGCAACTGTTTTCGCGGGGACGACAATGCAAATTAATTATGAGTTTCCGCTGACTTCCGATGTGAATATCGGAACCGGTGCGGGCGGCGCAACTGAAAAAACATTTATACGGCAACAGGCGGGGGGATGGAATCTGACATTAAACGCAAACTCCCGCGTCGCCATTTCGCAAACTGCGCGCGTTCTTAATGTAATCGCCGGCGGTGGAGAGTTTGAGCGTTTTGGAAATAATCGGCTGGCGACGGTGATAATGCCCGGCGTTACTTTGCGACTTTTGGGAACGCGCTTTTCGTGGGATATCGGCGGCGGCGGCACGACTATGACATTGCACGAAGGGACTGTTTCGGTCATCGGCGCGAGCGCGCCGTTTACGA
>JAHRAH010000115.1 GCA_020027345.1 Gammaproteobacteria bacterium
ATTCCAGCTTTCGCTGGAATGACGGGTAGTGCTATAATTCCCCCGCAATGGCAACGAAAAAACCAGACCCCGAATGGCGCGAAGAGCTTCGCAATTCCGCCGCCGCCGCCGAAGCGGAACGCCGCAAGGAATCGGCAAAACTCCGCGCCGACATCCGTGAAATCCTCGCCGGCTACGCCGCCGCCGCCGATGAAGAACGCCGCAAAGCGGAGGAAGCCCGCCGCCGCTTTGACGAAAGGGCCGACAAGTTGCTGAAATCCACGCGCGCGCTGGAGAAAACCGTCGGCAACTTCACCAACGGCGAGGGCAAAATCTTGGAGATTGAATGCGTGGAAACGCTGAAGGCGTCCGGCAAAATCGGCGACATCGCCATTGACGAGTTCCGCGAGAATATGCTGGTTCACGACGGCATTCGGCCGGTCGCGGAATACGACATAATCGGCTTCAACGGCGGCAATGTCGTCCCCGCCGAAGTCAAGCGCACGCTGCGCCCGGAGGATGTTCGCAAGTTCGCGCAGGAGCGGCTGCCGGCGTTCGCGCGGCATTTCCCCGACGAGGCGCGGGGAAAGAAAGTGCGCGGCGCAATTATCTACAAAGTCGCGCAAAAAGACGCCAAAACCGGCGACGACCCGGTGCAACTGGCGCTGGACAGCGGGCTGATTCTCCTGCAGGCAAACGCCAAAAACGAACTCCGGCACATAACCAAAGCCGCCTGACGCCGCCGCCCGCCGGGCGGATTTGTGCTATCATTGCCGCAAAGCAAAGGGAGGAGAAATCCGATGACCGAAGAAGATCGCCGGGAACGGCAAAATCGGGAAGTGGAACGCAATTTTGAGGCGTTCCAAAAACTCCTGCCGGGACTGCTGGACGAACACTTCGGCGAAATCGCCGTAATGCGCGACGGCAAACTCTTCGCGCTCTACCCGACAATGGAAGAAGCGGGCCCCGCCGCCCGCAAAGAATTCCCGGACGGCTTTTTCTCGTATCAGGAGGTGGACGACGAGCCGGCGGATTTCGGGGGGATGTCCTATGCCTTTATGCGCGATTAAAGGCGAGATTGACGGTCGCTATCGGGCGATCATTGATGTCGGGGTTTTCAAGAAAAAGCCCTCCCGGGCGGAAGCGGAAAACCCCGCGCCGGAAAACCGCTTTCGCGCGCTGATAGACACCGGCGCGGGCCGTTCCGCCGTGTCAAAAAAAATCGCCGAACAATTGGGGCTGGTGAGTAAAGGCGAAAAAAGAGTCGGAACGCCCAACGGCATATTGAAAACACCCACTTACAATATCGCGCTGGCTGTTCTGCGGATTCCACTCTGAAGTGCGAGTCGCAAGAGGAAAAATCCGGTAGCATTATAAGAACCCCCCACATTAACAATCACTTACAAAGCCCTTAGCTGAGTTGGCGACGACGCGGCGCGCGTCCGCGTGGGCGCTTGTTCCGAGCGGTAGGCGGCCGGGTGGGGAGTATCCGCATAACCCAAAAAACTCCTCCCGATGCGCGTAAAATCGGCATTTTTCCATTGCAAAACCACTCGCACTTCAGAGTGCAATTCGCCCCCCCCCGCAAGCGGCGGGGGGTATAGTGACTGTCATTCCTGCCGACGGTCAATCGCCTACGACGGTCAATCGCCTACGACAGTCAATCGTCTAACGACAGTCAATCGCCTATAATGGAGGGGGAGATTGTGCGGGTTGGCGGCGGGGGAGTTTGATTTTGTTGTTGTCGGGGCGGGGAGCGCCGGGTGTTTGCTGGCGAATCGGCTGAGCGCGGCGCGGCGGCGGGTTTTGCTTTTGGAAGCGGGGGGCGACGGGCGCGGCAACTGGCGGTTGAAGATTCCGATTGGCTATCTCTATGCGATGGGCGACCCGCGCACGGACTGGTGTTATGTCCTGCGCGAAAACGAGCATCTGGGCGGGCGGCGGCTGGGCTATCCCCGGGGGAAAGTGCTGGGGGGGTCTTCGGCGATAAACGGTATGATTTACATGCGCGGGCAGGCGCGCGATTACGACAACTGGGCGGCGGGCGGCTGCGCGGGATGGTCGTGGGCGGAAGTGCTGCCCTTTTTTCTGCGCCACGAAAACAACTCCGAATTCGGCGCGCCGGCGCACGGCACCGACGGCGAAGTGGCGGTGCAGCCGATTCGCAGCCGCTGGCGGATTCTGGACGCCTTCGCCGCCGCCGCGGAAAACTGCGGCATTCCGCGGGTGCGCGACTTCAACGGCGCGAACGGCGACAACTTCGGCGTCGGGTATTTTCAAGTTAACCAAGTCAACGGTATCCGTCAGACAGCGGCGGACGCCTTCCTGCGCCCGGCGCGGGGGCGCAACAACCTCGTCGTGCGCGCGCGCGCGCAGGCGCGGAGGATACTGTTGGACGGCGGGCGGGCGACGGGGGTGGAATATCAAACTCGCTCCGGAGTGCGCACGGCAAGGGCGGGGACTGTGATACTCGCCGCCGGCAGCATTGGTTCGCCGCATTTGCTGCAGTGTTCGGGGGTCGGTCCGCCGGGGTTGTTGGAAAAACACGGTGTGAAGGTGGCGGCGGCGTTGCCGGGGGTCGGGGAGAACTTGCAGGACCATTTGCAGATACGCGCGGCCTTTCGCGTTTCGGGCGCGCGCACGCTGAACGAGATGACGCACAGCCGCTTGGGGAAGGCGCTGATGGGGTTGGAATATTTGTTTTTGCGGCGGGGCGCGCTTTCTTCGGCGCCGAGTCAGTTGGGGTGTTTCGCGCGCAGCGGGGACGGGGAGGGGACGCCGGATTTGCAATATCATGTGCAGCCGCTGAGTTTGGACGCTTTCGGCACGCCGCTGCATAAGTTTCCGGGGTTTACCGCTTCGGTTTGCGATTTGCGCCCGCAGAGCCGGGGGTGGGTGCGCATTGCTTCCGGCAATCCGCTCTCGCCGCCGCTGATAGACGCGCGCCATCTGAGCGCGCCCGCCGACCGCAAGAAAGCGGCGCTTGCGCTGCGGCACGCGCGGAGGATTTGCGCCGACGGTGCGCTGGCGGCGTATCGTCCGGAGGAGTTTGCGCCGGGGGCGGATGTTGACGGGGATGAAGAATTGGCGGCGGCGGCGGGGAGGATTTCCACGACTATCTTTCATCCGGTGGGGACTTGCAAGATGGGGGGGGACGATGACGAAAGCGCCGTTGTGGATGCGCGTTTGCGGGTGCGGGGGGTTGAGGGTTTGCGGGTTGCTGACGCTTCTGTGATGCCGGATATTGTTTCGGGGAATACTAATGCGCCGACTATGATGATTGCGGAAAAGGCGGCGGAGATGATTTTGGCGGATGGGTGATAGGGCTTATACGACCTATACGACCTATATGACTTATGGGGTGTTGCATACTCTTTGGGATTTCCCCCCCCCAACCCCCCCCATCGGAGATGGGGGGGGGGTTAATTTAGTTAAAATTTAATTTGGCGAAAAGGGGGAAAAGTAGTATAAGGGGGGCGGGAGCGGGGAGGCCCGCGCACACAAGCGGGGAGGCCCGCGCAAACGAGCGGGGCAGCCCGCGCAAACTTCGCAACGGAGGGAGAGAAGAATGGACACGGATATCGGTGCGCTCTTGGTGATTTTCACCGAGTTCTACTACTGGCTGACGGTGGCTTTGATGTTCCTCATCCATGTCGGCTTCTGCCTGTACGAGGTCGGCGTTTCGCGGCGCAAGAACATGATGCACACGCTGTTGAAGAACACGATGCTCATCCCGCTGGTGACCGTTACCTTCTACCTCTTCGGCTGGTGGATTTATTTCGCCTTCCCCAACGGTCCCTTCATCTTTGAGGGCAAGGGGCTCATAGACGCGCCGAACGCGTTGCCGTGGAGCGAACTGATGGGGACTCATTTGGGCGGGCCGCCGGCGGAAGGGTCGGTTACGACTGCGGACGACAACGCCTTCTGGGCGCGCATCAACGGTGTCTTCTGGGCGGCGTTTTTGCTGTTTTCGTGGACGGCCGCGAGCATCGTTTCGGGTTCGGTGATAGAGCGGATTCGCTCGTCGGCGTTTTGGATTATCGCGGTGCTGGTCGGCTCCTGCACCTGGATCATTGACGCCGCCTGGGGCTGGCACTGGGACGGTTGGATGGTGAAGTTGCTGGGTTATCACGACGCTTACGCTTCGGGGGTGATACACGCGATAGCGGGCGGCGCGGCTTTGGCGGTGCTGATAAAGCTCGGCCCGCGCATCGGCAAGTTCGCCGCCGACGGCACGCCGCGCGACATTCCGCCGCGCAATCCGTGGCTGGTCGCCATCGGTCTCTTTCTCATCTACACGGGTTTTTGGGGTTTTTATGTCGCCTGCAATGTGCCGATTATCGGCGCGGGGGACATAGGCGCCGGGGGGGCGACCTTCACGGCGACGAACATTTACCTGACGCCGACGACGCTTTCCGCCATCACTTTTAACTTTCTGATGTCGCTGACCGGGGGGTTGCTGGCGGGTTACGCCGTTTCGCGCGGGGACGCTTTCTGGACTTATTCCGGGGGGCTTGCGGGAATCATCACGGCTTCGGCGGGGAATGACTTGTACCATCCGATTCAGGCGATGTTTATCGGCGCCATCGGCGTCGTCATCGCTTACAAGATGCATTTTTGGGTGGAGCGCAAATTTAAGGTGGATGACGCCGTGGGGGCGGTTGCCGTTCACGGTTACGCGGGCTTCGCCGGGCTGGTCATCGCCGGCTTTATGCTTTGGGGACATCCCTCGTCGGCTTTTGAGGGCTACGCGGCGATAACGCCCTGGGGGCAGTTTGCCGGGGCGGTGATAATGTTTTTCGTTCTCGGTTTTGCGCCGGCGTATATTTTGGCGAGCGTCCTCTCCGCGGCGGGAATGCTGCGGGTGCCGCGCGAGATAGAAATCGCGGGGCTGGACTTCGCCGAAGAAAGCGCGGCAAGAGAAGCGGCGGCGGAAGTGGAAGCGGCGGAAAAGCAGCCCGCATAAACGGCAACGGTCTAAGGGACAACAACGAAAAGAAAAGGAGGCAGCAATGTCAACAACACCTGTGGAAAGTTGGGCGGTGGAACTGACCGAGCTCGGCGCCGTCTATCCCTTCGTCGGCAGCGAGGGGCTGATGGTCGTTCTCGCTTTCGTCTTCTGGATTGGCTGGCACATCTGGCAAATCCGCGCCGAAAAACGCGTTGAAGAGGAGATACTGGAAAAACTCCGGCAACAAAAATCCGGCGGGGGATAAGCCCGGGCCGGAGCATGGCCTCGTTCCCACGCTCCGGCGTGGGAACGCAGCCAATTGAGCGGCGTCCACGCCGCTCCTAACCTAAGAGTCGGCGTGGACGCCGGGGGGTATGCGTTCCCACGCCGGAGCGCGGGAACGAGGACGGAATGACGCAGGGGAGGGCGGATTCGGCGGGGTTTTTGCTTGTGGTATAATCCGCGCGCCTTGACGGGCGGGATTTTTTTATGGGCGGCGAACAGGCATTTTCGGGCAAGGAACGCGCGGCGGAACCGGAGGCGGGGCGATGACTGGGGGGTTGCCGGGGGGGGTGGAGGTTGTGATTGTGGGGGCGGGGATTCATGGGCTTTCTACGGCCTGGCACCTGGCTATGTTGCGGGGGAGCGGGGAGGGGATTCTCGTTTTGGACAAGAGCGGCGTGGGGGCGGGGGCTTCGGGGATCGCTTGCGGGGTCGTTCGCAACAACTACTTTCAGCCGGCGATGCGCGAACTGATGGCGCACAGCGTGGAGGTTTGGGAATCGGACGCGGAGGCGTTCAGTTACCATTCGGTCGGTTATTTGCAAATCAGTCCGGCGGTGATGCGCGCGGGGATTGAGCAGATACACGCCGAGCAGCGCGGCATCGGTTACGATTCGGAGTTGGTCGTCGGGGCGCGGGAGTCGGCGGCGTATATGCGGGGGATTGTTGACGACTGGCGGGCGCCGGCGGATTCTGTGCTGCACGAAAAGCGGGGGGGTTACGCGAACAATATGGCTTCCATGCGCGGTTTGGCGGCGAAGGCGCGGGCGGCGGGGGTTGCTCTTTGCGAGGGGGTTGCTGTTACGGGGTTTGCGCGTTCTTCGCAGAGCGGGGCTGTCGTTGCTGTGGAGACGGACAAGGGGAGGGTTGCTTGCGAGCAGGTTGTTGTGGCGGCGGGGCCGTGGGTGAGGACTTTTTGGGATTATTTGGGGTTGCCGGGGGAGATTGAGGTTGCCCCCCCCCCGCCCCCCCCATCGGAGATGGGGGGGGGGTTGAAGGGTTGCCCCCCCCCAACCCCCCCCATCGGAGATGGGGGGGGGGTTAAAAATTCCATCGGAGATGGGGACTCTGGGGGTTCTGGGGGGACTGTGCCGATGTGGCGGTATTGGGCTTTGCAGGAGGGGGTGTTGGCGGTGCCGCCG
>JAHRAH010000014.1 GCA_020027345.1 Gammaproteobacteria bacterium
GCGGCTTGCGCGAGTTGCTACACACCCACCGCGGCCTGTCCCGCCGCCGCCAAAAAGCCCTCATCGCCCACTTCCTCCTCTCCAAATGCGAGCAAAAAAACAACACGAAATGACACTTAGCCCCTCCGGCGTGGGAACGCATACCCCCCGGCGTCCACGCCGACTCTGAGTTAGATATACAACGAGAACAAAAACGGTTGCCGCTATTTTTGCGAACGCAAAAAGGCGAGCGCTTTTTGCATTCGGGCGAAGCCCTCCTTAATATCCTCGCCGGAAATATTTAGAGCGGGGGCGAAGCGCAATGTGTTTTTGCCGGCGGTGATTACGACGACGCCCTCGCTCAGCATCGCCGCGCACATTTCTTTTGCCTGCATTCCTTTTGCCGCGTCGCAGCCGATGAGCAGTCCGCTCGCGCGCATTTCGCCGAAGCAGCCGAATGCGCCGTTCAGCTTTTGCAGCCGCCGCAAAAATTCCTTGGATTTCTCCTGCACATTTTTCAGAAAATCCTTTTTTTGCACCCGCCGCAAAACGGCGAGCGCGGCCGCGGCGGCGACGGGGTTGCCGCCGAATGTCGCGCCGTGGTCGCCCGCGCCCAAGACATCCGCCGCGCGCGCGCCGGCGAGCATCGCCGCAACCGGAAAACCGTTGCCCAAACCTTTCGCCGTCGTCAGAATGTCCGGCGCGATTCCACACGACATATATTGATACAACTCGCCCGTGCGCCCGACCCCGGTCTGCACTTCGTCAAAAATCAAAAGCGCGTCCTTTGCGTCCGCCAATTCGCGCAAACCGCGCAGGAAATTATTATCGGCGGGGAAAACGCCGCCCTCGCCCTGCGTCGGTTCCGCAATAATCGCGCACAAAGAATCGTCCGCCGTTTTTTGCGCCGCCGCCAAATCATTAAACGGCGAACATAGAAAACCGTCCGCAAGCGGCCCAAAACCTCCGCGAATCTTTTCCTGATGCGTCGCCGTCATCGCAAACCCAAGCCGCCCGTGAAAGCCGCCGGAAAAAGAAAGCACTCGGTGTTTTTCTTTTTTCTTTTTTGTCCCGCGCCGCCGCGCAAGTTTTATCGCCGCCTCGTTTGCTTCCGCGCCGGAGTTGCAAAGAAAAACCCGCTCGGCGAATGTCAGCCGCGCGAGTTCGCGCGCGAGTCGTATCGCCGCTTCGCTCGCGAACAAATTGGAAACATGCGCGAGTTTTTGCATCTGCATCGCAGCCGCCTCGCAAACTTCCGCGTCGCAATGCCCCAGCGAAAGAACGGCGATGCCGCCGCCGAAATCCAAATACTCGCGCCCTTCCGCATCGCGCACGCGCGAACCTTTTCCTTCCGCAAAAACCGGCGCCGGCGGCGAATATACCGGCAGCATAAAACGGTCGTATTGCGCGCGCAAACTTTCTTTTTTGTTCATTGTATTTTTTCCAGCGCGCGCCGCACCGCCAAAACTTCGTCCAGCAGTCGCGGCATTTCGCTCAGCGGCATTTGCGTTTCCTTGTCCGATATCGCATTTGCCGGGTCGGGATGCGCTTCCACAAAAAGCCCGTCCGCGCCCGCCGCGACCGCCGCGCGCGAAAGCGGAAGTATCATCCCCCGCGCGCCGCCGGTAACCGTCCCCCCGCCGGGCTTTTGCGAAGAATGCGACGCGTCAAAAACAACCGGACAGCCGCTTTCGCGCATTAAAACAAGCGAGCGCATGTCCGCGACCAAATCGCCGTAACCAAAACAAAAACCGCGCTCGCAAAGCGCGACTTCCTCCGCCCCGGCCGCGCGCGCTTTTTTTGCCGCGTGAATCATCGCGCCGGGCGCGGCGAACTGCCCTTTTTTTATCAGTAGTTTTTTTCCCGCGCGCGCGCACGATTCAATCAAATCCGTCTGCCGGCAAAGAAGCGCGGGTATTTGCAAAACATCCGCGACTTCGGCGACTGTTTCCGCCTGCTGCGGCAGATGCACATCCGTCAAAACCGGCAGCGAGAATTGCTCGCGCGCCTCGCGCAAAATTGCGAGTCCTTTTTCCATTCCTGCGCCGCGTTCGGAACCGCCGCTTGTGCGGTTCGCTTTGTCAAACGACGATTTAAAAACAAGCGGCAAATCGCGCGCCGCGCACATTTCGCGCAAACTTTCGGCGGCGCGAAAAACAACATCGCGCGATTCAATGGCGCACGGACCCGCTATCAAAAAAAACGGAGCGCCCGCGGAAAAAGAAAAAGCCGGCGGCTCAGCCATTTCCGCCGTTTCCGTTTTCGCGCCGCGCCAATGCCGCGCGCATAAAACTCTCAAACAACGGATGACCGGCGAGCGGCGTGGAAGAAAACTCCGGATGATACTGCACGCCGAAAAACCAAGGATGCCGCGGGAGTTCAATCGCCTCCACAAGCCCGCCGCCGCTGCGACCGCAAAAAACCAATCCGGCGCCGCCGAGTTTTTCCAAATAATGATTATTTACTTCGTAACGGTGCCGGTGCCGTTCCATCGCCTCGTTTTTGCCGTATATTTTTTGCAGTCCCGAAGAGAGCGCGCATTTTTCGCCGCCCAATCGCATTGTCCCGCCCATGTCGCCGCCTTCTTCGCGCTTGTGAACCGCGCCGTCGTCCGAGCGCCATTCCGTTATCAGCCCCACGACCGGATGCGGAGTTTGCGAATCCATTTCGGTGCTGTGCGCGCCCGCGAGCCCCGCAAGATTGCGCGCGATGTCCACGAGCGCAAGTTGCATTCCGATGCATATTCCCAAAAAGGGAGTGTGGTTTTCGCGCGCCCATTTTGCCGCCGCGAGTTTGCCTTCAATCCCGCGCAAACCAAAACCCCCCGGAACCAAAACCGCGTCGTAACCGCCAAGTGTTTCCGCCGCGTTGCGTTCGCTTATCGTTTCCGAATCCACGCAGCCGATGTCGGCGCGCGTTTGCGTGCGCACCCCGGCGGCGAAGAGCGCGTCCATCAGCGAACGGTAAGAGTCCCCCATTTCCAAATACTTGCCGACCAGCGCGATGCGCGCGGTTTTGTCGCGCCGCTGCGTTTGCTCGTGGAAGTCCGCCCACGCCGACAACTCCGGCTTTTGCGTTCGCAGTTTAAGCGCGCGGCAGACGCAGTCGTCCACTCCGTCGCGCGCGTACATCAGCGGCAGCGAATACACGCTTTCCACATCCGGCGCGGCGAAGACATGATCCTCGGCGACATTGCCGAACATCGCTATTTTGCGCCGAGCGGAATCCGATATGCGGCTCTGCCCGCGGCAAAGCAAAACATCCGGCGCGATTCCTATCTCGCGCAGTTCGCGCACCGAATGCTGCGTCGGTTTTGTTTTTTGTTCGCCCGAAGCCGCCATAAAAGGCAGCAAAGTAACATGCACAAAACAAACATTTTCCGCGCCTTCTTCCAGCCGCATCTGCCGCGCCGCCTCCAAAAAGGGAAGCGATTCAATGTCGCCGACTGTGCCGCCTATCTCCGCGATGACGACATCGTCGCCGCCGCCGACCGCGCGCCGGATAAACGATTTAATCTCGTCCGTAACATGCGGTATCACCTGAACCGTCACGCCCAGGTAGTCCCCGCGCCGCTCGCGCCGCAAAACCGATTCGTAAATCTGCCCGGCGGTGAAGTTGTTCGCCCGCCGCATCCGCCGCCCGGTAAAGCGCTCGTAATACCCCAAATCCAAATCGGTCTCGGCGCCGTCCTCCGTCACAAAAACCTCGCCGTGCTGCACGGGGTTCATCGTCCCCGGATCCACATTAATGTAAGGATCCAGTTTGACCAGATTCACCCCCAGCCCCCGCGCCTGCAAAACCGCCCCCAGCGAAGCCGCCGCCACCCCCTTCCCCAGCGAAGAAACCACCCCCCCGGTAACAAACACAAACTTAGTCATCCCCCCCGAATTATACCCCCGCCCCGCCGCCCGCGCTGTTACCGTGCGGACGGTGTTGCCGCCGTCGCGAGCGCTTGCCGCCTCCCATCGGTGCCTGCTAACGAAAATCGGGCTCAGCGGCGGCTTTTTTGTGTTATAGTGAGGGCGTTACCATTATGGCGAGAAGCGGAGTGAACATAGCAACTGGGGCTGCGCGTCCGTGGCCTCCTGTTGCAGAGAGTGTGTGGACGGCGAACGGGGGCTATCTCCTTCAAGGCGATGCCACAAACGGCGGCACATTGCGCAGCGAGGTGGCCGACTTGGTCATCACCAGCCCGCCTTACAATTTGGGAAAGGCATACAACGGCAAGGCGCAGGACGATTCTTTGTCCTACGAGGATTATCTGCAATTCTCCCGCCGCTGGCTGGAAAATTGCTTTTCTTGGACGCGCCCGACCGGGCGGCTGTGCGTCAATGTCAGCATTGACAAAAACAAAAACGGCAAGCAGCCGTTGAGCGCAAACATTACAAATATCGCGCTTAAGGCCGGATGGAAATACCACTCCACCATAATCTGGAACGAGGGGAACATCAGCCGACGGACGGCTTGGGGCAGTTGGCGCTCGGCAAGCGCCCCGCACATTATCGCGCCGGTGGAGACGATTATCGTTCTCTACAAAGGGGCGTGGAAACGCGAGCGTTTGGGCGAAAACGACATCAGCGCCGACGAATTCAAAAATTGGGTGTTCGGCGTGTGGTCGTTCAACGGGGAAAGCGGCCGGCGCATCGGACACGAAGCGCCGTTTCCGCGCGAATTGCCTTTGCGCTGCATAAAATTGTTTTCATTTCGCGGCGACACCGTGCTCGACCCTTTCATGGGCAGCGGCACGACGATGATTGAAGCGATTTGCAATGGCCGCACGGCCATTGGCATTGAAAAGGAACGCCACTATTGCCGGCTTGCCATGGAAAGGACGGAGCGCGAGTGCTCAGTAAAATTCAAAAAATTCTCACCGGCGACAGCCAGCGGGTCTACAAAAAAACGCTTGGTGGCCTGAGTGGCTATGCCAAGCCGCCGCACCGCTTTATCGCGGCGGCGTGGGAGGTTTACACCGGCGCTTATCCGAACAATCCTTCCGTTAACGGGAGGGTCTTTGAATGGCTGGTGTGCGAATGCCTCGCGCGCGAGGGCGTTGCTCCGTTTTATTATCAGGGACGCTTTGAGCGCATACCGAACGCCGAGTTTGATGTCGTGTGCTACGAGCGCAACCGCCCCGTCGTTTTGTCGATGAAGGTGTCCCTGCGCGAACGGTACAAGCAGGCGGACTTGGAAGGCATGGCTTTGCGCCAGGTCTACCGCAACGCCGAATGCTATCTGCTCACGCTTTCCGGCGGGGAAACTCCCCGCGTCAACAAAAAAATCAAAAGCGGGGACATTGCCGGCCTAAATAAATGCATAGTCGCCTCGGAAAAAGAATTTTCCGAGTTGCTTAAGGAATTGGCGAGCCGCCAATTCACCAGCGCGGAAGCCGTGCGGCCTCTCACGGGGGTGCAATACCCGTAAGCGACTTGCATTCTCGTATATCCGTGTCGGAAAAAACTCTAATTGGCGGTGGCGCTCTACTTGATTCCCGACGCGTCCGGCGTCATCAGCGTGGATTTTGAAGCCCGCTACCAAAACGGCAAGCGCAACGCCGGCGCGATAAGGGACCACGGCACCAAATTCCGCATCCAACCCCGCGACCTGCCCAAAATTTACGGGCACCCCCCCCTTTAATTGCGCAAAAGCGCAATTAAAGGGGGGCAGCCATTCCGCAAAACTGGAAAACAAAGTCAGCCGTCTTCAATTGCCGCGCTGATGGCGTTGGCGCTCCACGGGACAACCTTGACCTTGTTGCCAGCCCCCTCTGCTGCGGGAGGAAGGCGATTGGGTTTTTGCCCCTCCTGGTACATGCAGATGACGCGCTTGCCCAGAGACAAACTCGTTTCCACTTCCCAGTTCACCCACTTGCTCTTGGCAGAATCTTCGGTGCAGAAGACAATGGTGACGGAGGAGCGGACAATTTTTTCCCGAAGTTTTCTTTTGATGTAATCCGTCCGTTCACTGTCAAACGGCTCTTTCAACGACAAGTCGTTGAAATCAATAGCCGAATTTTCGTTCTTCGCCTGCCCGCGCAGCAGGTTAACTTTGTCGAGATCCTCGTTGGCGAAACTGATGAAACAGTTTTTCTTCGCCGCCTCGTTGGTCTGCGCCAGCCGGCTTTGCGCCATGGCCTTTAATTTTTGACTGTCCTGCCGCTTAAAGCCGCCGCCGCTTCCGCCCATTGTTTCCTCCTTTTTTGGGAAATTCTTTGCACGCAATACACTGACCGCAAGGGGATTTGCCCCCTTTATGGCACGAGTATGTGCATTGTATACCATACTCAGCCGCCAATGCGACAACATCGGCCTTAAAAAAGTCAATTAAAGGCGTCATTATCCCAATCTCGCCGTCTATGGCTGCGGCAATCGTTTTCTCCGCCGAGCGGAGAAAAGCAATCGTTTGGTCCGGGAAAAGATGAGTTTTTTCATTCAAGAGCCCAATTGCCACCGCATCCGCCCCAACAGAGCGGGCGTAAGACGCCCCGACCAGAATGAACAACATGTTGCGCCCGGGCAGAAATGCGTCCCGCACGATGTCCTTGTCCGGGCATGTCAGCCCGGACGGTATCAACCGGCCGTAATCCGGCAATTCGGCGTGTTCAGGAACCGGAAGTCCAAATTTTTTGTGGTGCAGTCGGCATGCCT
Source organism: Gammaproteobacteria bacterium (assembly GCA_020027345.1). Taxonomy (GTDB): domain Bacteria; phylum Pseudomonadota; class Gammaproteobacteria; order Tethybacterales; family Persebacteraceae; genus JAHRAH01. The sequence continues at coordinate 6,624 of JAHRAH010000014.1, forward strand.
TCCACTCTTCCGTGAACGCTTGCTGTCCGTAATTAACGAACAATGGCAATTGTTCGTGCCCCGCATCCCTGATAAGCAGAGACATGAGAGCGGAATCAATGCCACCGGAGACCAAAGACACGACCCTCATGGCGCCAAAATCCTCCGAATTTTTTCGGTAGCGGCGGGCGGCAGAATTCTATCCATCATTTCAATAATTGCACCTTGCTCGATATGTTGACGCACTTCCTTCATCCATTTGTCATAAAAAGACAAGTTATGCGCGAGCATTTTGGCATGTCCGGATAACTCGCCGATTTTCAAAGGATACTCCCCTTTGCCAAAAAAAGGGAGCAACATGGGATGATACAGGCGTCCGGTGCCATATTCAGCGACAGTTTGGCACCAATCAATGCCGTCAAAACTGTCCGCTCCGCAAGCGGAGTATATCAGAATTGACAGCGGACTGCCCGCCCCCAATATGTGCAGATAACAATATTCATCTTTCCTTTCGTTTAGTGCCGTGCGAATTTTTCTAATATTAACGGCTATCTCTATCACATCGTCGCCGAGGTCTCGCTCCGGAATGGCGATTAAGGGAAACCGCAGTCCCTCCTCATTAAGTGCTACAGCTGCGCAAAACGAAGGAAATTCTTCCTCAAAATTTTTGGTGTGAAGAATCGGATAAACCGACGATGACGCCACTGCGACGCAAGTTTTCTTAATGCTTTTGGCAATTGTTTGCGCGCTGACATTCATATCCGTTCCCAAAGAACGGAATGAATCAAGGCCAAAGCGAGCGTCAACCCCGACTTTTGCCGAAAAATTATGGTATTTTGTCTTGTTCCAAACTCTCCTCTTGCGGGCTTCCGTTTTTTCCCTGTGGAGCCAAATCAACTCGTAAAAACCCGAATCCAGCAAGACGCGGTTGTTAACCCGCGCGCATTTCACGCTGCAGCAAAAATCTTCGACGCTGTCCGCATGGGCAATATCATATGCCGACACCAAAACGGCGCCCAGGGGATTATAAGCGGCAATCAGCCGCAAATAATCAATAGGGCGGCCGGGGCGGGGAACTTTGGCAGCCCCGGAAACCGAAGGAAAGAAGCAAGGCGTGGAAAGGGCGGTGCCGGGAAAAATCCCAACATGCCCGAGCGTTTGGTGCGGTTTTTTTCTCATGACGATTTATTTCTTTTTTCGGTGGCAATTTCTCGCCAGTCAGAATTTTCTTTGGAAATAAGATTTTCAACATTGTTGACGAGAAGGAAAAAAGCGCCATCACCGTCATACGGCGCGCAACCAGTTGAAAATAAAAACTTATGGTGTTTAATGCTTTCGGCTGTTGTCCGGTAAGTTTTCCAGATGTCGTGCCACCCGAACACGCCGAGCAGTCCGTTGATAACGACGACCAACGCGCCGAGGGTGGCCGCAATTATGCGCGCATCGCTCCAATCCATGAAATGCAGAACCAGGGGGATTAATGCGGCAGCCAAAATTTCAACGGCCCGAAAGGACATATACCCCCACTTTGCCGCCGCGGCCTTTTGGCCATACCAAGCAATTTGGTCGGAAATGCGCTGTTCCAAATATTCGGGCGCGTTCATGGACGCTACATTGTTTTTGTGCTCATCGTGCATCGTGCTTTCTGCCTTTTTTTGCCAATATCACCGCGCCGCTTTTATTTCTTCCGGAGTGAGAAGGTCGCCGGTGTCATTGCCCCAGGCGTTGCGTTCGTAGGTGATTATGGCGGCTATGTCGGCGTCGGAGAGATAGGAGAAGGACGCCATTGCGGTGCCGGCTTTTCCTTTTAGGACGATTTCCAAATGTTCCGCTTTTTTGTTTTTGTCGGCGGATATTCCGCCCTTCAACCCCGGAAAAGCGGGCGGCAACCCCTCGCCGTTTGCCTGATGGCAGGCGGCGCAAAATGTGCCGTATTGTTTTTCGCCGAGCGCCATTGCCGATTCCATCGTCCATTCTTGCGGCGCTTCGCTTTCCGCGTCGCTTTGCGCGGCGGCCGCCTGGCCGACGCGCAACGGTTCCGCATCATCGCTTTTCGCAGCCGTCCCCCCGCCGCGTTCGGCGAGCCATTCGGCGTATGCTTCTTCGCTGACGGCGCGCACGACTATCGGCATAAAGCCGTGGTTTTTCCCGCACAATTCCGCGCACTGCCCGCGGTACACTCCCTCGCGCTCGGCGCGAAACCAAGCATCGCGCACAAAGCCCGGCACCGCGTCCTGCTTCACTCCCAGTTGCGGCACCCACCAAGCGTGAATGACATCCGCAGCAGTCAGCAGCAGCCGCACTTTTTTGCGCACCGGCACTACCATTTCGTTATCTACTTCCAAAAGGTAGTTTTCATTTTTTTCCGTTTCGGCTGCGTCGGAAAAATAATACTTCCCGCCGATTTGTTCGGGCGGCGTGGAGAGTTGACTGTAAAAGAATACGCCCTCGTCCAGATAATCGTAGGACCACTTCCACTGATACCCGGTAACCTTGACCGTCAAATCCGGCGCGCTCGTGTCCTTGTACGCCAAAATCACCCGCGTCGCCGGCAGCGCCATCAGGATGATGATGACCATCGGCACCGCCGTCCAGATGATTTCCACGAGCGTGTTTTCGTGGAAGTTCGCGGCTTTGTGCCCTTTGCTTTTGCGGTGTTTGAAAATGGAATAAAACATCGCGCCGAAGACGCCGGCGCCGATGACGGTGATGACGCCGAGCATAAAGAGGTTGAGCCACTGCTGCTCCCGGGCGATGGCGCTCGCCGGTTCCTGCATTCCGGTTTCCCAGGCCGCCCCCGCCCCCCCCGCCGACAAAACCGCCGCCAGAGCCGCCAAAGCCGCCGCAAAAATCCCCCGCCACCGCATAGCCGCCGTATTCTATCACGCCCGCCCTCGTTCCCACGCTCCAGCGTGGGAACGCATACCCCCCGGCGTCCACGCCGTTCTCGTTACATCGCTCCGGCGGTGTAACGGGGTTGGCATGAGCGGCGTCTCGCCGCCCCAAATTAGGGCGGACGGAGATGCCGCCAACAAATTAACTATACCCCCCGCCGCTTGCGGGGGGGGGTCGGAGAATTCCCCGACGACAAAGTCGTCGGGGAATGCTCCGGGGGGGTGGAATGCGCCCGTATAAAAAAGAATATGGCAAACTGTTACGGACGCCCTCCACCCCCCCGGAGAATTCCCCGCCGACTGTCGTCGCCGGGGAATTCTCCGACCCCCCCCCGCAAGCGGCGGGGGGTATAGTAAAAAGTCAGGCGCGGACGCGGGTTTTTTGGGGGTCGTAGAAGGGGAAGGGGACGACGGCGGCGGAGAGGCGTTTTTGATGTCCGTCCAGTTTGCCGACTTCCACTTTTGCGCCGACGGTTGCGTGTTCGGCGGCGA
>JAHRAH010000063.1 GCA_020027345.1 Gammaproteobacteria bacterium
TGGCGGTGGTCATTCGGCGCGGAATGGAAAAACAAATACGGCGAACTATCCGCGAACCGTTACTGGCGGATAACCGAAGGAAAACAACTCGCGGACGGTTTTTATTACACGCGCGAGGGTTTTGACGCCGATTTGTATTTGCGCGCGCCGGGGTTGGAGTGGGCGGCGTTGCGCGGGGGATATTATCAGTGGAAGGGGGAACGCGGGGACAGGGACGATGAAAGTTTTCGTTATGGTTTGCGTTTGTCGCCCGGCGGCGGCGTGTTTTTGGAAGCGGAGTTTGACGAGGAAAGCGGGGACTTTGGCGGCAGTTTTTCGTATTCGCACACATTCGGCGAAGCGTCCTCTGGCGCGGAAAGGGCGGATAGTTTTAATCCGCGCTTGCATTTTTATGATTCAGCGCGGCGGGAATATTCGCAGCGCATCTCCCGCGCGGGCGTTGGCGTTTCGCAGTTTGCGGCGGTGTTGGTCACTTCGGATTTGTCGGTGGATATAACAGTCGGCGCGATGGCAACGGCTTTCGCGAGGACGACAACGCAAATTAATTATACTTTCCCGCTGACTTCCGATGTGAACATTGGGACATTCGCCCCCGGCAACGAGGCGTTTTTCCGGCAACAGGCGGGGGGATGGCATTTGACATTAAACACAAATTCACGCGCGGCGATTTTGCAAACGGCGCAGGTGCTTTCCATCGCTGCCGGCGGCGGGGAGTTTGAGCGTTTTGGCAATAACCGACTGGCGACGGTGATAATGCCCGGCGTTACTTTGCGACTTTTGGGAACGCGTTTTTCGTGGGATGTCGGCGGCGGCGGCGCGACGATGACATTGCACGAGGGGACTGTTTCGGTCGTCGGGGCGAGCGCGCCGTTTACGATTTCCACTGTCGGCAACGCGAGGGCAATGCTCGCCGATTTGGGAATCGCTTTTGCGTCGCCGGGGAGTTTTGTTTTTCTTACGACTGGGGACAATGCGACCGTCGGCAATATCGCGGCAAGCGGCGGTTACGGCACTCGCACGACGGCGATACTCGGCTCACCCTCCGGCGGATTTAATCTGAACGCAAACGGATTTTTGTTTTTCACCGATGCGGGAAATGCGGCGACATTCACGGTAACAGTTACCGCAAACGATTCGCACGACAATACCGACGCGGTTTCGCTTTTTGTTACCGTTTCGCTGGTAACTGGGTTTGCAATGCCACCGCCGCACAGCGACATTTTGACGGTAACAACGCATACGGATTACAATCCGCTCGCGCAATTCGCGGCTGGCGGCGGGACGGACATTCGTTACGGTTTATTGAACGCGCCCGCTTCGCCGACATTTGCGATAAACGCGGACGACGGCGAATTGCGGTTTGCGTCAAATCCGCATTTGCCTATAATGGTTTCGGTAACGGCGACGGCGAGCGGACAACCCCCCGTCGGACAAAGACAAACGGCGACGGTTGCGCTGACTTTGGCAATTGTCAATCCGCCGCAGTTGACAATCGGTTTTGACGGTGCGCCGACTCTTTCCTTTTTGACGGTTGCCGGGGCGAAGACGGTGGGGAATATTGCAATCTCCGGCGGCGACAATCGGAACACTCTCGCTTTTGCGGGCGCGGCGAACGGTTTCTCTTTTTTCAATGACACCGTTTTGATTGTCGCAAACGCCGCGAATGCGGGGCGGTTTACAACAACCGTCCGCGCAAGCAACCCGCATTCCAATGTCGCCGACAAGTTTTTGACGGCGTCGGTCACCGTCGCCGCGCCCATTACTGCGGACATTTCCGGCGATTCCTACACCGTCTTTTTGACGCAATTTCTCGGCACGGTCGGCACCGTTTCCATATCCGGCGGTGAATTGCGTTCGGGCGAAAACTACCAAATAAACGCGTCTCCGGCGGGGAATTTTATGATTTCGCAAAACACCGTTCTTTTCACCGCCAATTCCACCGGCACGATAACGGCGACAATCACCGCCGACGATGCTCTTGACGCAACCGCCCCGGCGACACTGCTGCTGACCTTTCACGCCATCGGCGTTTGCAGTTTTAACGCCGATCTTTGCCGCCCGATTAGCGATAACAATTGGAGCGGGAATATTGTCAACCATCCGCCGATGACTTCTCCCGCGCAAATGCGGGCGATGCTTGCCGCCGGTTTTGACACTAATGGAATTATTGCCGCCGGCGCTCGTCCTCTTGATATCGTTAATTTCAGCAATGGCAGCGGCGGCAGCGTTAATTCCGAAGTGTATTCCCTTATTCAGGCAAACGGACGGTGCAGCACTTACTGCCGAATAGGAAACACCCACTTAAACGGCGATGTTTGCACGATTGACACAAACACCGCCGGCGCCGACTGCCGCCCCTGACCGTCATTCCCGCCCCCCTTGTCATTCCCGCGAAGGCGGGAATCCATAACAACGCGCGCATTGCGGTAAATTACAAACACACCGATAACGGCAGGGTTACTATGGATTCCCGCCTTCGCGGGAATGACGGGGTCAGGCGTCAATTCCGCAATCTGCGCCGCAGATATTTCGGATGTTCAATGTTAAAGCCGGCAATCGGCGAATTGTTCGGGCACAGGGAATTGCCTCTTTGCGTGTTGCATTCCCCGCCGCCGGCAATCAATGCGGCGGCGGCTTCCGCATTGGAAGTTCTTGCCGCCTCGTCAAGCGGCGTTGCGCCTTGAATATTCCGCGCATTAACATCCGCCATTGCCGAAAGCAATATCGTTATTATCCCCGCGCGGTTGTTGAGCGCGGCGTAATGCAGCGGCGTCCGCCTCGTGTCATCGCGCGCATCGGCGTTTGCCCCCGCCGCCAGCCACCGGGCAATTGTTATTGCCGAGCCCATGTTTGCCGCGATATGCAATGTCGTCTGCCCGTTAATTCCGACGCCGAAATTCCTGGGGCATGCGGCGTTTTCGCTCGTGCGGCACAAGCCGCCCCATTCCCGCAAAGCGGAAATCGCTTGCGCATGGCTGCGCTGATAAGCAATGTCCAGCGGCGTGTCGCCGTCGGTTGCCGTCGCATTAACGCCCGCCCCCGCCGAAAGCAATACCGTTATTGCCGCGGTGCCGTTGAGAAATGCGGCTATATGCAGCAGCGTTTCGCCGTTGTTGTTTTTCGCATTAACGCTCGCCCCCGCCGAAAGCAAAAAAGCCGCCGCTTGCGCGTTTCTTTTTTCGGCGGCGACATACAACGGCGTTTTGTCGTCGTTGTTTTGCGCGTCCACGCTCGCCCCCGCCGCAAGCAATATTGTAATTGCGGCCGTGCTGTTTAGGAACGCGGCGATATGCAGAGGCGTTTCGCCGCTGTTGTTCGGCAAATTAACGCCCGCCGCCGCCGCAAGCAGGAGCGTCATCGCCCCCGTTTGATTTCCCTGCGCGGCAAAGTGCAGCGGCGTTTGATTTTGCAAATCCGGCGCATTAACGCTCGCCCCCGCCGCCAGCCATCGGGCAATTGTCATTGTCGCGCCGCGAATCGCCGCAATATGCAATGTCGTCCGGCCTTGGGCGTCGGCGCCGAAAATTTGCAAACAGGCGGGGTTTGTGTTTGCGCCGCACAAGCCGCCCGCCGCCCGCAAAACAACAATCGCCTGCGCGCGGCTTAACTGATAAGCGATGTCCAGCGGCGTGCGCCTGTTGCTGTTGCGCGGATTAATTTTTGCCCCCGCGGAAAGAAGCAGGGTTATCGCCGTTGTGTGATTTTCTTGCGCGGCGTAATGCAAATTCGTCCAGCCGGCATCGCCGCGCGCGTTTGCGCTTGCGCCGGCGGAAACAAAAACGGAAATATGTTCCGGCTTGTTCGCAGTCGCCAGATGAAAAAGAATAAATTTTTGCCCGACCTGTTCGTTCAGATTCGCGCCCGAAGCGGCGAACATTGTAACCGTGCGCAAACCCATTGCAATCAATGCGGCCAGCCGGGCGGCGGCGGAGTTTGCGTTTTGCAAACCGAAGGCGTCGCAGCCGCCGTTTATGCCGCAGGAATCCAAACCGCGCAATGTGACAAAAGCGAAGCCGGTCGCGTTTGCCGGGCGCGGCGCGAAGTTGCCGCCGGCGACCGTGCCGGCGACGGCGATAATGGTCGCCGTCATTCGCCCCGCGACGGTCGCTTTGTAAATAATGTAACCGTCGCGCGTGATGCCGACGACATTCGGCGTAGTCGTGCCGTATATGACGGTCGCCTGCTGCGCGGCGGCGTCGTTTGCGGCAAGCCCCGCCGCCGTCAGAATGAGGGCGGCGCAAAGTTTAAGAAACCGTTTCATCGTCAGAGTAGTCACGGTCATCTTACTACAAAAACCGCCGCTTTGCGCTTTTTGCGAAAAACGCCGGGCCCGACTACTCCGACACGGATGTGTTGGCTCCGCTTCTTTCGCCCGCGAGGGCGTGTTGTATCCAGCGGAAAGCCCGGCAAAGGGCTTTCCGTATCGGAAGTAGTCGGCGAAATTATAGCACGGCGCAAATGTCCGCCGCCGCGCAGCAGTGTCTCAATACAACTGCAGCCGATATATTAACTATACCCGCCGCCGCTTGCGGCGGGGGATCGGAGAATTTCCCGGCGACGAAGTCGGCGGGGAATTCTCCGGGGGAATGGGGGATGTCCGTTACCGTTTGCCATACCCGTTTTTATAAGGGCGCATTCCACCCCCCCGGAGTTTTCCGCCCCCATCTGCGATGGGGGAGGAAAACTCCGACCCCCCCCCCGCAAGCGGCGGGGGGTATAGTTGATTTGTCGGCGGCAAAAAGGAACGGTGATACAATGCGCGGGGGGTTATGGCGGAGATTGGGGCGATACTTAAGGACGGCGCGCGGCGGGGTTTTCCTGCGGGGGCGACGGCGGGGGAGGCGGCGGCGGAGATTGCGCCTTCGCTGGCGAAGCGTTCGGTGGCGTGCAAGATAAACGGCGCGCTGCGGGATCTTTCGGCGGTTTTGGCGGAAGGCGACCGTTTGGAATTCGTCGCGCGCGAGGACGGCGAGGCGCTGGAACTGATCCGGCACGACTGCGCGCACATTATGGCGCAGGCGGTTTTGCAGTTGTTTCCGCAAACGCTGGCGACGATTGGGCCGGTGATAGAGGGCGGCTTTTATTATGATTTCTTTCGCGGGGAACCGTTCAGCGCCGCAGATTTGGAAAAAGTGGAAAACAGAATGCGGGAGATTGTCGCGCAAAAGATTCCGCTGCGGCGCGGCGAATGGAGCCGCGAAGAAGCGCTGGCGCATTACCGCGGGCACAAATTCAAAACCGAACTTGTGGAAGCGATACCGGAAGGCGAAGTTATTTCGCATTACCGTCAGGGGGACTTTTTGGATTTGTGCCGCGGCCCGCACATGCGGCACACCGGCGATACGGGGCTTGCATTTAAACTCATTCGCGTTTCGGGGAGTTACTGGCGCGGCGATTCGCGGGGGATACAACTGCAGCGCATTTACGGGACGGCCTTTCGCAGCGACGAGGAATTGCGCGCGCATTTGCGCATGCTGGAAGAAGCGGAAGCGCGCGACCACCGCCGTTTGGGGCGGGCGATGGGGCTTTTTCATTTTCAGGAGGAAGCGGCGGGGACTGCTTTCTGGCACGACAAAGGATGGCGGCTTTGTTTGGAATTGGAAAACTATATGCGGCGGCGTTTGCGCGCGGCGGGGTACGGGGAAGTGAAAACGCCGCAACTTGTGGAACGCCGCTTGTGGCGCGACTCCGGGCATTGGGAAAAGTTTCGCGGCAATATGTATCTGGCGGAAAACGAGGACGGTTTGCGGGAGTATATTTCGCGCCCGGAGGATTCGCGGGTGTTCGCGCTGAAGCCGATGAACTGCCCCTGCCATGTGCAGATATACAAGCAGGGCGTGAAGAGTTACCGCGATTTGCCTGTGCGCATGGCGGAGTTTGGCTCGTGCCATCGCGCGGAACCTTCGGGCGCGCTGCACGGGCTTTTGCGTGCGCGTCATTTTGTGCAGGACGACGCGCATATTTTTTGCAGCGAATCGCAAATAGCGGAAGAGACGGCGGCGTTTGTGGAATTGCTGCGGGTGATATACCGCGATTTGGGCTTTCCGGAATTTGCGGTGCGCTTTGCCGACCGCCCGCCGGAGCGCGCGGGGAGCGACGCGGTTTGGGACCGCGCCGAGGACGCTTTGCGCGAGGCCTGCGCGGCGGCGAATGTGGAATGGGAATTGAATCCGGGCGAGGGCGCTTTTTACGGTCCGAAGCTGGAGTTTGTTTTGAAGGACGCCGTCGGGCGCGAATGGCAATGCGGAACATGGCAGGTGGATTTTGTTTTGCCCGAGCGGCTGGACGCGGAATATGTCGCGGCCGACGGCGCGCGCCGCCGCCCGGTGATGTGCCATCGCGCGATTATCGGTTCGTTTGAAAGGTTTATCGGCATTTTGCTGGAACACGGCGGCGGGCGGCTGCCGCTTTGGCTTTCGCCGGTGCAGGCGGTTGTGGCGACTATCACTTCGGCGGCGGACGCGCACGCAAAAATCGTCGCGGACGAATTGGAAAAAGCGGGGTTGCGCTGCGAAACGGATATGCGCAACGAAAAAATAAACTACAAAGTGCGCGAGCATTCCGCGGCGAAGGTTCCGGTTTTGTTCGCCGTCGGCGAGCGCGAAGCGCGGCAGGGGACGGTTACCGTCCGCCGTTTGGGCAGCCGCGAGACCGCCGTTCTGCCGCTTGCGCAAGCGGCGAAAGAACTGCGCGAAGAAGCGCGCCCGCCGGCTTAATTAATTGTCTCCGCAAAAAAAAGAAAAACCCGGAGAGATGGCAGAGCGGTTGATTGCGGCGGACTTGAAATCCGCTAAGGGCGCAAGCCCTTCGGGGGTTCGAATCCCTCTCTCTCCTCCGCCTATCCCGTCATTCCCGCGAAAGCGGGAATCCATATGATTTTTCCTTTTCGCCGTTATTTGCGGACGGGGGAAGATTTCTCTTTTTTCCCGGCTCCGTATGGATTCCCGCTTTCGCGGGAATGACAGTTATAATGCAGGCAAGTGAGGAGGGAATTATGAAAAGGACGACGAGGGGGGACATTCCGCTGCTGGCGGACGGGAGGTTTGTTAAGAGCGCGGCGCGGGAGTTTGTTCCGGTTTTGAATCCGGCGACGCAGGAGGTTTTGGCGCGGGCGCCGATGACGGAGGCGAAAGAGATAGACCGCGCCGTCGCGGGCGCCGAGGCGGCTTTTGCGGAATGGCGGCGGACGCCGCTTTCGGCGCGGATGCGGCTGATGCTGGATTTTCAGCGGCTGCTCAAGGAAAATATGGAGCGGCTTGCGCAATCCGTTTCCGAGGACAACGGCAAAACGCTGGAAGACGCGCGCGGCGATGTTTTCCGCGGGATTGAAGTCGTGGAACACGCATGCTCGCTGCCGACTTTGCTGATGGGCGAGACCGCCGAAAATGTCGCGCGCGGCGTGGACGCGTACAGCATCCGGCAGCCGCTCGGCGTTTGCGCGGGGATTTGCCCTTTTAATTTTCCGGCGATGATACCGCTTTGGATGTTTCCGCTCGCCGCCGCCTGCGGCAACACTTTCGTTCTCAAACCCTCCGAACAAACCCCGCTCGCGGCGATGCTTATCGCCGAGTTGTTTCTCAAAGCGGGCGCGCCGCCGGGGGTTTTGCAGATTGTTCACGGCGGAAAAGAACAGGTGAATATGCTGCTCGCGCATCCGAAAATTAAAGCGGTTTCGTTTGTCGGTTCGGCGCCGGTGGCGCAGCACATTTACCGCGAAGGTTGCCGCAATCTGAAAAGAGTGCAGGCGCTCGCCGGGGCGAAAAACCATATGGTGATACTGCCGGACGCAAACCGCGAACAAACCGTAAGCGCGCTTGTCGGCGCTTCCTGCGGCGCGGCCGGGCAGCGGTGCATGGCGATTAGCGTCGCTATTTTTGTCGGCGCGTCCAAGAAATGGATTCCCGATGTCGCGCGCGCGATGGCGAAGGCGCGCCCGGGAATTTGGTCGGACAAAAACGCTTCTTTCGGCCCCGTCATCAGCAAAGCCGCGCGCGAAAAAATACTGCGCCTGATAGAAGAAGGAAAAGCCGAAGGCGCGAAATGCCTTTTGGACGGCTCGCGCTGCAAAGTGAAGGGGCATCCGAACGGCAACTGGGTCGGTCCCACGCTTTTCGCCGGGGCGAAAACAAATATGAGCATCTACCGCGAGGAGATATTCGGCCCGGTGCTCGTCGCGATGGAGGCGCAAAACTACGAAAAAGCGCTGGCGATAGTGAACGCGAATCCTTACGGCAACGGCGTTTCCCTATTCACTTCTTCCGGCGCGGCGGCGCGCGATTTCCAAAGCCGCGCGGATGTCGGGCAGGTGGGGATTAATGTCCCCATTCCGGTGCCGCTGCCGTTTTTTTCCTTTACCGGATGGAGGGGGTCGTTTTACGGCGATTTGCATGTTTACGGAAAACAGGCGGCGCAGTTTTTTACGGAGACGAAGACGGTCACGGCGCGGTGGTTCGCGCCCGGCTCTGAAGCGCGGGCGAATATGACCATTCGCCTGAAATAAAAGCGCCGCCATTAAAAACAAAATGCCGGCGGCGGAATCGGCGGCTTGGCGCGCTTTGCGTTCGCATTGGCGCGCGCAAAAGAATGTTTCGCTGCGGCGGCTTTTTGCCGAAGACGCGCGCAGGTTTCAAAACTTTTCCGTTGAGGCGGAAGGGTTTCTTTTGGATTTTTCCAAAACGGCGCTTGCTTCCGACTCTTTGCGCCTTTTGTTTCGCCTTGCTTCCGCCGCGCGCCTTGCGGCGCACAGGCGGGCGATGTTCGCCGGGGGGACAGTCAACAAAAGCGAAAAGCGCGCGGCTTTGCATACCGCTTTGCGCGCCGAAGAAAGCGCGGAGTTTTTTTGCGGCGGCGAAAACATTATGCCCGCCGTCGCCGCCGAACGGCGCAAAATGCTCGCCTTCGCCGAAAAATGCCGCAGCGAAAAAAAGCATTCCGATGTTTTGCATATCGGCATCGGCGGCTCCGATTTGGGGCCGAAAACCGCCGCCGCCGCTTTGCAACCGCTGCGCGAGGGGGACAGTCCCCGCATTCGCTTTATTTCCAATATGGACGGCGCGCATTTGGCGAAGGCATTGCAAAATGCGAATCCGCGCAATGCTTTAATTATTGTTTCCTCCAAAACATTTACCACGGCGGAGACAATGGCGAATGCGCGCGACGCGATGCGGTGGATGCAAAACGCAGTCGGCAAAAAACGCGCGCGCGAACAATGCATTGCAATCACCGCCGCTCCTTCGCGCGCGCGGGAGTTCGGCGCGGGCGCAGTTTTTCGTTCGTGGGAATGGGTCGGGGGACGGTATTGCCTTTGGGGCGCCGCCGGTTTGCCGGTCGCGCTCGCAATCGGCAAACACAAATTTAACGAAATGCTCGCCGGGGCGCGCGCGATGGATATGCATTTTTTGTCCGCGCCGGTTCGCAAAAACCTTCCGGCAATGCTCGCGCTTATTGGCGTCTGGCACCGCAATGTTTGCGGGTATCCGACGCGCGCCGTTATTCCTTACGAGGAACGGCTGCGTTTGCTGCCGCAATATTTGCAGCAACTGGATATGGAAAGCAACGGCAAAAACGCGCGGCAGGACGGCGCCGCCGCGCGCATCGCGACCGCTCCCGTCGTCTGGGGGGCGGCGGGGACGGATGCGCAGCACGCTTTTTTTCAGATGCTGCATCAGGGTTCGGATATTGTCCCCTGCGAGTTTATTGTCGCGGCGCGCGACGGCGGCGGCGATGATATTGCATCTCTTGCGCCCGGCAGGCGGCGGCTGGTTGTCGCAAATTGCCTCGCGCAATCTTCCGCATTAATGCTCGGCAAAGCGGGCGGCGACGGTTGCCGCCGCTTTCCGGGCAACCGTCCTTCGGTTACGCTGATGACGGACGAATTCAATCCGCGCGCATTCGGGGCTTTGCTCGCGCTTTACGAACACCGCGCTTTTTGCGAGGGGACTCTTTGGGGGGTTAATCCTTTTGACCAGTGGGGCGTGGAACTTGGAAAAACGACGGCTTCGGAAATTGCGGATGCGCTTTGCGGGGATGTTTCGGCGGACGGTGATTCTTCCACGCGCGGGCTTGCGGGGTATTATCGGTTGCGGCGAAAGTGACAGTTGTTTTTAATTTGCTGGATTCCCGCTTTTTAACAGAAGTGCGGGAATGACATAGAAGTTGCCGGATTGCCCCCCCCGCCCCCCCCCATCGGAGATGGAGGGGGGGTTAAAAGGGGAGTGGGTTGGTTTTTTTGGGGGTTGTAATTCCTAAGTGGTTGTATGCGGCGGGGAGTGCAATTCGGCCGCGGGGGGAGCGGGCGAGAAAACCTTCTTTTACCAGATAGGGTTCAATGAACGCTTCCAGTGTGTCCGTGGATTCGCCGACGGTCATCGCCAGCGTTTCCAAGCCGACGGGTCCGCCTTCAAAGCGTTCAATGATGGCGGACAAATACCGTTTATCAACGCCGTCCAGTCCGGCTTCGTCCACCGCCAACACTTCCAAAGCGGCCGCGGCCGCTTCGCCGCTGACGGTTCCGTCGCCTTCCACTTCGGCGAAGTCGCGCGCGCGTTTGAGCAAACGGTTTGCGATGCGCGGGGTGCGACGCGCGCGGCGGGCGATTTCGCGCACTCCGTTGGCGTCTGTTTCTATGCCCAGTATTTTCGCGCTGCGGGCGACTATCTTTCGCATGTCGTCGTCGCCGTAATATTCCAGATTGCCGATGATGCCGAAGCGGTCGCGCAGCGGGGAAGTGAGCCGCCCGGCGCGGGTCGTCGCGCCTATTAAAGTAAAGGGCGGCAGGTCCAGTTTAATGGCGCGCGCCGAGGGACCCTCGCCGATGACGATGTCCATTCGGAAATCTTCCAGCGCGGAATACATTGTTTCCTCAATCGCCGGATGCAGGCGGTGTATTTCGTCAATAAAAAGCGCGTCGCCGGGGTTGAGCGCGCTCATCAAAGCGGCGATGTCGCCGGCGCGCTCCATCGCGGGGCCGGTTGTGGAATGCAGTTCGCCGCCGGTTTCGCGGGCGATAATCATCGCGAGGGTGGTCTTTCCCAGCCCGGGCGGGCCGAAGAGGAGGACATGATCCAGCGGTTTGCCGCGCGCTTTTGCGGCGGCGATGAACACGCGAAACTGCCGCTTGAGCGCGGGCTGCCCGATGTATTCCGCCAGCCGCGCCGGGCGCAGCGAGGTTTCTTCGCCGCCCGCTTCTTTTTCCGGCGAGAGCGCGCCCGGCTTTTCGGTGGTTTGCGCTTTCACATTTGCGATTGTATCTTAATAAAGGGCGCGGCGGTTTAGAATCGCGTTATGGACGAAACGGCCTACTATGCCGCCTGCGACGACGCCTTCGCCGAAGTGGAACAGTTGCTGGACGACGCGGGTGCGGACTGCTTCCAAAGCGGCGGGGTTTTGGAAGCGGAAACGGACGACGGGGGGAAGATTGTCGTCAGCCGGCAAACGCCGCTGCGCGAGATATGGGTCGCCGCCAAAAGCGGCGGGCGGCACTTCCGGCAAAACGAAAAGGGGGACTGGGCGGACACTGTTGACGGGCGGCTTTTGCTGGAATATATTCGCTCGCTTGTTTAAGGTGTTTTTTGTTTTTGGGGTTTCCCCCCCCCCTGCCCCCCATCGGAGATGGAGGGGGGGGTAATTTGATTTTTGCGTTACACCTCTGGAGAGGGAAATGTAACATTTCGTGTTGTTTTTGGGTTCCTGTTTTTCAAGCAGGGAAAGGGGTTGAGGGGCGTTTTGACGGTAGATTACTGACCCGTTTCAGTAATCGGAGGAAAAATGGACAAAAAAACACTGCGAAAAGTGCGGACAAAAGACGCGCAAATATGGCAAAACCGTCGCCGGCAAACAACGGTGGTTCTGCCCGCTTTGCCGCGTCAGCGCCGTGCGCAAACGCGGCGACGCCCGGCAAGCACGGTTCCGGCAAAGTTTTTTGCGCTGGTTTGTTTTGCGGGAACATCGCCCGCAGTGGGCGATAGCGCAACAGTTGCGGGTGTGCCGCGCCACTGTCAGCCGCCGGTTCTCCGCCTTGCTAAACAACCCGCCAACGGCGCCGCGGTTCGCCGCGGACATTCTCGTGCTGGACGGCTTGCCATTGGCAACGCTGCACCGGCACTTGCGGCCACTGCTTTGCGAGCGCATGCAGCAGCGTGCCGGCGCCGTCGGCAACGACCAGCGACGGCGGCGGCAATGTGGCGATGAAGTCCGACCAGGATTGCCGGCATTCGCTGCGGGCGAACGCCCAAGAACACACCCCCCGCGGCGAGCGCGCGATAAGCGCGACCTGCTCGTCTTTGCCGCGTTTGCCGAAATAAAAGCCGTCCAGCACGAGAATGTCCGCGGCGAACCGCGG
>JAHRAH010000065.1 GCA_020027345.1 Gammaproteobacteria bacterium
CGGGTGGTGTTCGCCTATAACCACACAAGGCAAAAACGCCTCGGCTGGAAAGCCCCCGTGGAACTCCCGCAAAACCAACACAACAATGCGGAACCCAACACGAAAGCGGGAATCCATACGAGGCCGGGGAAAAAGTTAAATCTTTCGCAGTCCGCAGTCCATCGGAAAAAGGAAAGATTGTATGGATTCCCGCTTTCGCGGGAATGACGATGGCCTTAAACCCCCCCCCCATCTTTGATGGGGGGGGTTGGGGGGGGGAAACCACAAATCGACAGCGTCATTCCCGCACTCTCCCCAAAGGCGGGAATCCAGCGAATTAATACAATCCCGTCAATTCTTTAATTTGCTGGATTCCCGCCTTCTAACAGGAGTGCGGGAATGACGCAAGTTAGTTTATGCGATAATCCCCCAATGGCAGAAGCCGCCGCCGACACCATTCCCTCCGCCGTCGCCGCCGCCGAAGAGGCGCTGCTCGCTCCGGCGGGACTGCGCATCGGCGCACTGCAAAAACGCCTGAACGCCCATCTCTCCGGCTTGGACTGGGCCGACATCTTCGTGCAGGGCGTCGTCTCCGAGGACTGGCGGCTGGACGAAGGCGGAATCAAAACCGGACACTTCTCGCAAAGCGGCGGCTTTGGACTGCGCGCCGTGCGCGGCGAGACGACGGCATTCGCCAGCAGCGACATTATCTCCGAACGCGCGCTGGACGCCTTCGCCGACGCCGCGCGCATTGCAAAAACCCGCGGCGAGACGCTGCGCGTCGGCAAAATAGAAACCCCCGCCGCCGCCCCGCCGAGGTTTGCGGCGGAGGACATCGTCCGCGCCGTCCCCGAAGCGGCGAAGACCGGCATCCTGCGCCGCATAGACGAACTCGCGCGCAAGGCGGACGCCCGCGTGGAAAATGTCATCGCCACCATCGGCGCCGACTACGAAGCGATGCTGATAACCCGCGCCGACGGCGCAACAGCCGGCGACATCCGCCCGATGACGCAGTTGCGCGTGACCGTCGTCCTCAACGAAAACGGCCGGCGCGAAACCGGCAACGGCGCCGCCGGCGGCAGATGCGGGTTTGAATTGTTTGACGAAGCGACCATCGCCGCGACCGTGGAAAAAGCCCTCGCCGAAGCGCAAGGGAAACTGGAAGCGGTGGAAGCGCCCGCGGGGATTATGCCCGTCGTCCTCGGCAACGGCTGGGCGGGGATTATCCTGCACGAGGCGGTCGGGCACGGTTTGGAAGGCGATTTCAACCGCAAGAAAGTGTCGGCCTTTTCCGGGCGCGTCGGCGAACAAGTCGCGGCGCGCGGCGTGACCGTCGTGGACGCCGGCGACATCCCCGGCCGGCGCGGCTCGCTCTCCTGCGACGACGAGGGAACCCCGGCGCAGGCGACGACGCTGATTGAGGACGGCGTTTTGACCGGCTATATGCAGGACATCGTCAACGCAAAACTGATGCGCGCCAAACCGACCGGCAACGGCCGGCGCGAATCGCATTCCTGCCCGCCGATGCCGCGGATGACGAACACATTTATGCAAGCGGGAAAATACGCGGCGGAAGAAATCATAGCGTCGGTCGCCGACGGTTTGTATGCGGCGGATTTCGGCGGCGGGCAGGTGGACATCACCAACGGCAACTTCGTTTTTTCCTGCTCCAAAGCGCGCCGCATCAAAAACGGCAAACTCGCCGAAACAGTAAAAGGCGCGACCATCATCGGCAACGGCCCCGCCATAATGCCGAAAGTGTCCATGGTCGGCGCGGACTTCGCCCTGGACCCCGGCTCCGGAATGTGCGGCAAAAACGGCCAATGGGTCCCCGTAGGCGTAGGCCAGCCCACAATAAAAGTGGAAGAACTCACCGTAGGCGGCGCCGCGGAAAAATAACCCCCCGCCGGACAACGCCGCGAACAAACACCCCGCAAACACCGCCGCAAACAAACAACCCCGCAAACACCGCAAACAAACAACCCTTGTCATTCCCGCGAAAGCGGGAATCCAGACCTAACTAAGAAACACCCGCGAACGCGAGTATCCAGTTACAAACCGCGCCGCCGCATTCTGGATTCCCGCTTTCGCGGGAATGACAAAATGCGTCATTCCCGCATTCCTATTAAAAAGCGGGAATCCGGCAAATTAAAACCAATTCTCGTTACACTGCTCCGGCGGTGTAACGGAGCATTCATGAGCGGCGTCCCCGCCGCCCCTAATATCCCAAAAACCCCCTAAGCCGCCGCAGTTTCCGCATAAGGCGCGGACGGTCCCGAAGTTCGCACCCCCAAACGCGCAAAACCTTCCACCCCGCCCGCCGCAATTCGCGGTTGACTTCTTTGGCGCGCTCCACATTCCGCGCGATCTTCGCCCGCCAGTATTTCCGCCGCGACTTCGGAATCTTCCCGTGCCGCGGGCAATGATGCCAAAAGCACCCGTCAACAAAAACCGCCACCCGCCCCCGAAGAAAAACAAAATCCGGCTTCCCAAAAACCCCCATCCCCCGCCGCCACCCAACAATCCCCTCCCCCCGCAAAACCCGAGCAAAAGCCACCTCCGTCTCCTCGTTCCCCGAAGAACGAACCCGCGCCATCACCTCCGAGCGCTTTGCAGGCGTGAAAACATCCGTCATCGCTTGATTTTACATAATATACGCTTTGGGCAGGAGTTGTCCATGCGTCGTCCGTGCTATACTGCTAATTGCCGTGAGCGACTACCCTGCCATCGCCGCCGTCGACCTTTTCTGCGGAATCGGCGGACTGACCTGCGGGCTGCTTCAAGCCAAAATCAGCGTTCGCGCTGGGTTTGACCTGGACGATTCTTGCGCTTTTGCTTATGAGCGCAACAACAAGGGGGCTCGGTTTTTCCACCGGGACATTGCTGAAATATCCCCCGCCGACATCCGCGCGCATTTCGCGGGGGCGGATTTTTCCGCGCTAGTAGGTTGCGCCCCCTGCCAGCCCTTTTCGCGCTTGCGCGAAAACCGCCGCGAAAAGCCCGGGGTGGACCGGAGGTGGGCGTTGCTGAACGATTTTGCTAAACTTGTTCGCGAAACGATGCCGGATGTCGTTAGCATGGAAAATGTCCCCGGCTTGCGGCGCCGGCCGATTTACGACGATTTCGTGCGGGCTTTGAAAGAATGCGGCTACCAAACCAGCGACGCCATTGTGGATTGCGTCAATTACGGCGTGCCGCAAAACCGCAAACGCCTTGTTGTGCTCGCTTCGCGGCGCGGCAAAATTACAATGCTTCCGCCTGCGCCGAAAAAACAAGGCACAGTCGGCGGGGCGATTGGCATTATGCGCGGGAAAACCGCAAAGGACGACCCCGCGCATATTTCTTACAATTTGTCGGAAAAGAACCGGCGGCGCATTCGGGCATCCAAGCCCGGCGGTAGTTGGCGCGATTGGGACAGCAAAATGGTGTCTCCCTGCCACGGCAAGCGCGGACATGATTTTCCTTCCCCCTACGGCAGAATGCGCCCGGACGCGCCCGCCCCCACCATCACGACGCAGTTTTGTTTTTATAGTTGCGGGCGCTTCGGACATCCGAAGGAAGACCGCGCCGTGACCGTGCGCGAAGGGGCGTTGTTGCAATCGTTCGGGCGCGGTTACGCCTTGTTTAACAAAAACGCCCCTTTGCAAATCACTCAAATGGCGCGGCACATCGGCAACGCCGTCCCCCCGAAACTCGGCCTCGTCATCGGCAAATCCATCGTCCACCACCTGCGGAAAGCCGCATGAGGAAAACAATGAAAAGCAACAAAAAGCGCGACCTCAAGCTCAGGCTGAATCTGAGCCTGCTCGACGAACTTGGGATTAACTTGTACAGCAATGTGCCTTCGGTAATTTCGGAGGTCATTGCCAACGCATGGGATGCGGACTCCACCGAGGTCGTGGTTGAGATTCGCAAAGATGGCGGCGAAAAGATTGTCGTCATCACCGACAACGGCAACGGCATGACCGAGGACGACATGGCCGATAAATTCTTGGTTGTCGGCTACCACCGGCGCGAGGGAGAGGACGGCGAAACGACGCCGAAATTTAACCGCGCCCCGATGGGGCGCAAGGGCATCGGCAAGCTTTCTTTGTTTTCTATTGCAAATAAAATAGAAATACACAGCAGGTGTCAAGGCGTTCAAGGCGTTGAAGAGGACGCCTTTATATTGGATGGCGCGGCAATCCGCAGGCAAATTAAGGACGGCAAGGAGCATGAATGCCCGCTGAGCCGCATTCCTTTTGTCCGCGGGTTTCCGCACCAGCACGGGACAAAAATAATCTTGCGTTCTCTCACCAAGCGGATTCTTATGACCACCGCGAAAGCACTTCGCAAGCGCCTCGCGCGGCGCTTCGGCATCCGTTGCACGAAAAACATGAAGATTATCCTGAAAGAAGGGAAAAACGCTGGCCCCATTACGATGGCCGACCGGGACCATTTCAGCAAACTGGAATACATATTCCAATATGGTGGCACAAATGTGACGGAGCATTGCCTTTCCGATATTACTGTCCAAAATTACTCCGAAGACAGGTGTCGGTTTAACGAGCGCGGCGTTCCCAGCAAGTTGGGAAAGTACAGCATCTGCGGGTGGCTGGGGTTTGCCAAAAAGGCCGACGACCTGAAAATTGACGGTGAAAGTATTAATGCCATTCCGATTATGGCAAGGGAAAAAATCATGCACGAAGACATCCTTGCCGGCTTCGGGTTTGGCAGCATGTTCACCAAATATGCCATCGGTGAAATTCATGCCGATTTTTTGGACGACGGTCCGGATATTGCGACATCAAGTCGGCAAAAGGTAGTGGAGGACTCCCCTCGGTTTGAGGTGCTGAGCATCTTTTTGGGTGCTGAATTGACGCGAATTGGCAATATTCGCGACGGCGAAAACCGAAAAAAGGGGAAAAAGGAAGCCGTCCGGCTTATTCCCCTGCTGGAGGAATGGTTTGACGAAATGGGGAGCGACGACCGGCAGGCGGCCGACTCTTTTTTTGGAAAAATTAATAAAATTGGCGGAAACGACAGCACCAAAAAACTTCTTTTTGCCCACGCCGTTCCGGCGTTTGAATACCATCGGTTCACCAAAAACTTGCATGCCCTTACGAACATTGACGAGGAACATATGGCGAAATTTTTGAAAATCGCGGGACACTTGGGAAAATTGGAAGCCGTTTATTACCATAGAATAACCAAGGCGCGGTTGGCCGCCATTGAAAAAATGGAGAACGCCGTGGTGAAAAATAAATTGGAGAGGGTTGTTCGCGATCTTCTTTTTAATCACTTGTGGCTCCTTCATCCGTCATGGGCCGAAGGCACCGAGGTCAAGGAAAAGTCCATCGTTGGGAATTTTGAGAAATGCAAAAAAGCAGACGCAAACACCGATGCGGGAAAATCCCGCGTAGACATACTTTTCCGCAGAATCGCGGGGGGATATGTCATTGTGGAATTGAAGCGCCCCGGCAGGTCAGTGGACAGTGCCGACTTGGAGAAACAGGTTCGCAAATACATAAAAGAAGTGAGGGATCACGCCCGCAGAATTGCGGGCGGAAAGCATCCGAAAAGTGTTGAAGCCGTCTGCATACTTGGCGATATTCCCCGAAACTGGAAAGACGGAGAAGATGCCGAAGTCGCGGGGCGGGAGGCATTAATGCGCCAAGGCATACGCGTACTGACTTACGATCAATTGCTTTCTGATGCGCGGGAAGCGCATAAGGCGTATCTGAAGCATTGGCCGCACAAGGAAAATAAAATTCTGGATGCGGTCGAGAAAATAATGGAGGGCGGCTAAACCCGCTTCTTAAAAAATTACCGGTAAATTTGCGCCGCCAACGGCGGCAGGACTTTTTTGGCAATCCACGCTACGACGGGGACGCACACGGCGTCGCCGAAGGCGTTGAGGGATTGACGCTCGGATTTTGCCATGATGGGAAATCTGTCCGGCACTCCCTGCAGGCGGGCGTATTCCCGCACGGTCAATGTGCGCATGCGAATCGCATTCCGTCCGGCCACAACCATAAACTGTTTGCCGCTGCCGCCGACTGCGGTGCGCAGACAACCGGCGATGTCGTCGGAGCGAACCTCCGCCCGCTGCCCTTCCGTGCGGCGGCGGCGAAAAAATGTGCGAAAACTATCCGTTTTGCGGCGCGACAAATCCGTTACCATCGCCAAATGCGGCGGCGGCATCATAGCGAGATGTTTGTCAACTTTCCACTTTGGCCACCAACGGGAATCTTCGGGCGGGAGTTTTTCCGCAATATCCGAGGAGAAGCCCGCGGTCTTATATTGTGGCGGTTCCGGAATGTCCAAAAAAGCCCAGCGAATGCGCTGATTGCCCATCATTAATTGCCTAAGCGCGGGCGGTAGAAGCCGTTCCGACCGGGAAGCGACAAGGGGCCAGTCAACCGCCCGGTGCGCGCCCTTGACGCCGACAAGAAACAGGCGCGGGCGGCTTTGCGGAACAAAACAGCGGGCGTTTAACATAAAAACATCGCAAGCGTAACCAAGGTCATTTAGCGACCGTGCCGCCTCGTAAAAATCTTCGCCGCCGTTGGACGAAAGCCAGCCGGTGACATTTTCAAGCAGAACAATAAGGGGGGCGTGCCGCCCTTGCTTTTTTAGAATGTCGCAAAAACCCCAAAAGGCGCCGGAGTGTTCCCCGTTAATCCCTTTGCGTTTGCCGGCAAGCGACAAGTCAATGCAGGGGAAAGAGCAAGTCGCCAGCGTCGCTGCGGGGACATCTTCTCCGGCAACGGAGAAAATGTCTTGGACGGGGTAACTATCGCCAAAGAAGCCGCCGTAAATTTGCGCCCGCTCCGCGCTCCAATCGTTAGCGTATATCACGCGCCATCCCGCGAGTTCAAGCCCCATGCGAAACAGCCCGATGCCGGCAAAATATTCGGCGACGGTGAGCGGCGCTACCGCCGCCTCTGTCGCGGGGAGCGCGGTTTTTTGGAGCGCGACAACAGTCATTTTTTCCTGAGCGCGGGGGGAATCTTAATCATCAGAGAGAGGTCGGTTTCCACCCGCGCAACCCTTTCGTTGTATTTTTCCAGCAGGGCAGCAATGCCGCGCACAATCCGCTTGCCGGAAAATTCCGCCAACTCCTCTATGTTTTGGGACACAAAGGATTCTATGCCCCTGACGGCAATGCGTCCGATGATTTTCTGCCCGGCGGTTTCTCGGACAATTTCTATGTGCTTGTCGGGCACCAACAGGAACACGCGTAATCCGCCCGCGAGGTTGTGTCCGCACTTGCGGTAATGCCCTTCGTTGGGAGCGATGGTTATATGGAACACGGAGTCGTTTATTTGGAAATCCCCGAATGCCGCCGTCTGGTCGTCCGCGGCGCTCGCCGCCGAATTCCTGATTTCGTAATCGGGAAATCGCAATGCCAATTTGGCGCCGACCAAATATTCGGCGACTTCCCCCGCTTTTTTCTTCTCGCGGGCCGCTTCCAATATCGCGCTGACGATATCGCACGGCATCATGCCAGCGCGATAAGGAAACAAAATTGCCGGAGCATTAAGCGACTCTTGCGCCTTTTGCGCGAGGAAGGATTGCATTCCGTCAATCGCCGTTTTGCGCTTTTGCGCGGGCAGCTGATTAATGCCGCCGTCCGACAGGGATTGCAACAAGTCCGCGAGGTTTTTCATTAGCCCGCGGTTGGTGCGCCCGCCCTCTTTGAGCAGAGTTCGCTTTTCTTCGTGGCGGGCGAGAATCCTTTGGACATTGGCGACGGTGGCGTTCTTCAATTGGTCGCTGCCCGCCGTTTTGTGCGCGACGATATCCAAAATGCAATTGTCGCGCAGGTTTTCCAGCAGGACAAGCCCGCCCGCGATGTTGCCGCGCGATTTGGGGCGGCGGCTTTCCCACCACTTGGCGATAATCGCCGCGAAAACTGCCGCCGTTTGTTTATTCGCCATTGTTCGCTTTCAGCGATTGCAGAAAGGCGGGAATTTTTTCGGCGGTGATGTTTTCGTGCATTTTTTCGTTGTTGACGATGACGACGGGGGCGCCGGCGCAGGCGCCGAAGCATTCGCCTTCTTTTAATGTCCATTCGCCATCGGGGGTTGTTTCGCCCCATTTGATTCCGAGGTTTTTTTGCAGCGCCGCGGCGGTTTCTTCCGCGCCCATCAGGGCGCAGGGGATGTTTGTGCAAAGGCACAACTTGCGTTTGCCCACGGGTTTGAGGTCGTACATATTGTAAAAGGTCGCCACTTCCATCGCGCGGATGGCGGGGATTTGCAAATATTCGGCGACGAAGGCGATGGTCTCCGCCGCCAGCCAGCCCTTTTCTTTTTGCGCGATGCGCAGGGCGCTCATCACCGCCGACGCCTTTTTTCCTTTCGGGTATTTGGCGATTTCGCGGTCTATCGCCGCAAGCGATTCCGCGGAAAGATGGGCGGGGGTTTCAGGCATTCCCCCCCCCAACCCCCCCCATCAAAGATGGGGGGGGGGTTAATTTGTTTCCCTTTCCGTCAAAGATGGAAAGGCATGCAACCGTTGTCGGCGTCACCGGTCTATTTCGCCGAAAACTATGTCCATCGTGCCGATGATGGCGACGGCGTCGGCGATCATGTGTCCGCGCGCCATTTCGTCCATCGCCGCCAGATGCGCGAAGCCGGGCGCGCGTATTTTCAAACGGTAGGGTTTGTTCGCGCCGTCGGAAACCAAATAGATTCCGAATTCCCCTTTCGGATGTTCCACAGCGCAATACGCTTCGCCCGCCGGCACATGCATTCCCTCGGTGAAGAGTTTGAAATGGTGGATGAGTTCCTCCATATTGTTCTTCATGCTTTCGCGCGAGGGCGGCGCGAGTTTGTGGCTTTCCGTAATGACCTCGCCCGGGTTTTCGCGCAGCCACTTCGCGCACTGCTTTATGATTTCGTTCGCCTGCCGCATTTCGGCCATGCGCACGAGATAACGGTCGTAGCAGTCGCCGTTTGCGCCGACGGGAATGGCGAATTGCATTTTGTCGTAAACCTCGTAGGGCTGCTTTTTGCGCAGGTCCCATTCCACCCCGCTGCCGCGCAGCATCGGCCCGGTAAAGCCGAGCGCGATAGCGCGCTCCGGCGCGACGACGCCGATGCCGACGGTGCGTTGTTTCCATATACGGTTGTCGGTCAGCAACGTTTCGTATTCGTCGACGCGCGCGGGAAAGCGCCGCGCAAAATCTTCAATGAAATCCAAAAGAGTCCCCTGCCGCGCTTCGTTGAGCGCGCGCACATCCTTTTCGCTTTTGAATTTGGAGGGTTTGTATTGCGGCATTTCCTCCGGCAAATCGCGGTAGACGCCGCCGGGGCGGTAATACGCCGCATGCAAGCGCGCGCCGGAGACGGCTTCGTAACAATCCATCAAATCCTCGCGCTCGCGAAAGGCGTAAAGAAACATGCTCATCGCCCCGACATCCAAAGCGTGCGCGCCGATCCACAAAAGATGGTTGAGTATGCGCGTGATTTCGTCAAACATCACGCGAATGTATCGCGCGCGCAAGGGCGGGGAGACGCCGCAAAGTTTTTCTATCGCCATCACATAGGCGTGCTCGTTCGCCATCATGGAGACATAATCCAGCCGGTCCATGTACGGCACCGACTGAATGTATGTTTTGTGTTCGGCGAGTTTTTCCGTGGCGCGGTGCAGCAGCCCGATGTGCGGGTCGGCGCGTTCAATGATTTCGCCGTCCAGTTCCAAAACCAGCCGCAGCACGCCGTGCGCCGCCGGGTGCTGCGGGCCGAAGTTCATCGTGTAGTTTTGTATTTCAGCCACTTTCGCCCTCCTTGCCGAAGGTTTCTTCGCGCACGATTCGCGGGGTTACTTCGCGCGGTTCAATGCTTACGGGTTCGTAAACGACGCGGCGGCGCTGCGGGTCGTAGCGCACTTCCACATTTCCGGAAAGCGGAAAATCCTTGCGGAAGGGATGCCCGACAAAACCGTAATCGGTGAGAATGCGGCGGAGGTCGTCGTGCCCGGCGAAGGCGATGCCGAACAAATCAAACGCTTCGCGCTCAAACCAGTTCGCCGCGGGCCAAACCGCCGTCGCCGATTCCACGACGGGAAAATCATCGTCGGCGCAGAAAACGCGCGCGCGCAAGCGATGGTTTTTCGGCAGCGAAAGCAAATGATAAACAACGGCAAACCGCGGCCCCCGGCTTTCGCCGCCGGCGTGCTGCGAATAATCCATTCCGGCGAGGTCTATGAGTTGGTTAAACGCGAGTTCGGAATCGTCGCGCAATTCGGCAAGCGTTTGCGCCAGCCCCTCGGCGGGGACGGTCAGCGAAGTTTCCCCCAACGCCTCAGCAACGGCAAACCCCGCCCGCCCGCCAAAGCGCGCGCGCAAAACATCCCCCAAAGATTTCCCCCCGTTCATTTCTTTCGGATTAGTGTTTTGCCGCCGTCCGCAGTTTATTCCGCGGCGGCGGTTGTTTCTTCGCCGGGGCGGCAGCCGCCGTTGTTTCTTGCCTCGCGCACTCCGCGCAGGAGATGCTGCGGCATTTTGTCTATGTCGGGGTACAGCTCTTCGGCGAGGCGGATGTATTTGCAGTTTTCCTTTTGCTGCGCGTACAAATTAAACAACTGCCCCATCACCGGGTTGCCGGCGTCGGGCGCGGCGTTTTTGCCTTCCAAAAGCGCCCTGCGGTAGCGTTCCGATTCTATGCCGTCGTCCACTTTCGCTATCATCATCGCCTTTATCGCAAAAAACTGCCCTTTTGCGCCCGCGCCCAGCAGTTCGTCGGTGTCCGGGTCAAAAGTGTCAAACCATTCCAGCGCGCGCTCCACTTCTTCCGGCGTCGCTTTCGGGTCGCTCAGCAGAATCTGGTCGGTCATCATTCGCGCCATTGTGTTTTTTTCGCGCGCGCGCGAGACGACCTCCTGCCATTTTTCGTCCAGTTGAAAGCCGTGCGCGCTCGCGCTGAGTATCGCCTGCACGAGTTGCGCGACGGTGGCGTAATGCTGCTGGCGCGTCCACCTGTCGGATATTTTGTCGGCGAGTCCGATGTTGTCGCTCAGCCATTTGCGCAAATAATCGGAAAATATAATTCGCTCCTGCTGGTTGTCGCGGTTGACGCGCCGCAAAAAGCCGGTGAAGTCGGAGCCGAAGCGCGGATGCTGGTAGAGGTCGCGCCGGCCGACATTGTAATATATCGGGCGCTTGTCCTCTTCCATAAACTTGCGCAGTATCGCCGATTTGTTTTGCACGCCCGGATGCCCCGGCGGCGCGCGGTCGGGAATCAGCGGCGAAAAAAGGCGCTTGCCGTAAACAAGGCCCTGGTCGTTGTACACTTCCAAATCCGGGCGCACTCCTTCCACATAATGCAAATACCCGACGGGCAAATCCAAATCGTCAAAGGTAAACAACACCGCGTTCGGCTCTATGCTGTTGAGTTTCGCCATTGCGAGGTCGTGCGCCCAGCGGTAATCTTTGCGGTTGTTCACATCCCAGTGCGCGGCGACGGAAAGCCCGAAAACCGCGGCGGCGAGAACGCAAGCAATGTTAGTCCGCGCGAGTTCGGAAAGAAAGCGCAAACGGTCGGTCAGCCACGCCGCGCCGACGGCGAGCCAGACCGCCATTATGCCGAAGGCGAGCAGATGGTAAACGCGAAACGCCGCGAGCCAGATGAATTCCGCCTTGAAGTCCAGCAGGTAAATTAAAAGCCAGCTGCTGGTAAACCAGCTCGCCGCCAGCGAAAGCCAAAGCCAGTTAAAGCGCGAGCGCGCCATCGCCAAAAAGCCGACTGCGGCGAGCGCGCAGCCCAGCGGCGTAAACTGCCAGAGCATATCGTCGCCGAGCGCGCGTATGAATATCTCCTTGTCCTCCCATGTGACTCCGGCTTGTTTGTCCACGCCGGAATACCCCTTGCGCCCGAAGTAAAAAAGAAAACTGTCAAAGGTTTCTATCGGACCGTAAAAGTTCGCCGGCATCGGGTCGTGCGAGCGCCAGACCATCCACGCATACGGCGGCGCCGCCCCGGCAAAAAAGGCGACGCCGGCGGGTATTAAATTCGGAAGTATGTTGCGCAGTTGCGAAAAAACAAGCAGCGCCAGCCCCGATGTCCCCAGCCCCAAAATGGGGTAATGCGTCGCCACTCCCAAACCGTAAACGAATGCAATCGCGCAAAGCAGGCGCAAATGCGATTTGCCGGAACGCCCGACATGCCCGGCGTAGGCGATGCATAATGCGAGAATGATAAAAAAGAACATCGCGTTGAGCGTATACACTTCGGCGATGATCGCCTGCGACCAAATGGACCGCCCGGCGCCGCAGGCGATGCCGCCCATATAGGCGAAAACCCGCCCGCGCACGAGCATAGCGATAATCGCATACACCGCGGCGCAGCCGACGGCGCCGGCGAAGCCGCTGAACAAATGCCCGATATACGCCGGCGGCAATCCGAAAACATCCAGAATGTGATAGAAAATCCCGCCGAGAAAAGTATGCATCGGATACCCCGGCGGATGGGCGACGCCGAAAAAGCGCATATTGGCGATGAAGAGTCCGTCGTCTTCCAGCGTCACCAGCCGCGGCGAAGTGTAGGCGTAGAGCGCGAAAACAATGGCGAACACCGCGAACAAATGCGGCATTTCCAAACGCCAGTTGCGCCGGATAAGACGGTAGGGGCGCATTGCCGCGTCGGCGAGCTGCATCGGCCCAATGCCGTTTACTTCCGGCGGAAAAAAGAACCCGCCTTTTGCGCGACCGTTGTTGTTTGCGTTGTTGTTGTTGTTAACGGTTGCGGCGTTGTCCCCGTTGCCGCTGCCGTTGTTGTTGTTTTCGTTGTTGACGAAATTACCGTTGCCGTTGCCGTTTTCGGTTTGCGCTTTGGCGCGCGCGCTTGCGGCGGCGGCTTTCTTGCCGCCGGCAAACTTGCGCGGGCGATACGGTTTCGCCATTGTTATTTATGCGCCGCCGCAACCGCAATCATTTTTCGCATTGCATTCACGAGCGCGCGAAAGTCCCCGTGCGGCGGATTTTCTTTTGCAATTGAATTATCCCGAAGAGCAGCGCCTCCGCCGTCGGCGGGCAGCCGGGGACATACACATCCACCGGCACGACGCGGTCGCAGCCGCGCACGACCGAATACGAATAATGATAATAGCCGCCGCCGTTGGCGCAGGAGCCCATGGAAATCACCCAGCGCGGCTCGCTCATCTGGTCGTACACTTTCCGCAGCGGCGCCGCCATTTTGTTGCACAAAGTGCCGGCGACAATCATCACATCCGACTGCCGCGGCGAGGGGCGAAAGAGTATGCCGAAGCGGTCCAGGTCGTAACGCGAAGCGCCCGCCTGCATCATTTCCACGGCGCAGCAGGCCAGCCCGAAAGTCATCGGCCACATGGAACCGGTGCGCGCCCAATTAACAAGGTCGTCCAGTTTTGTCGTGACAAACCCGCGCGAGGCAAGCGTCTCGCCGACATCGGCCGGCGCGCGCGAAGCCGGCGAAGCCGTCGCCGTCGCCGCGGCGTCCAAAGAGTTTGTGCTCATTCCCATTCCAGCGCTCCTTTTTTCCATTCGTAAATAAAACCGACGACCAGCACCCCCAGAAAAACCATCATCGTC
This sequence comes from Gammaproteobacteria bacterium, assembly GCA_020027345.1. GTDB lineage: Bacteria > Pseudomonadota > Gammaproteobacteria > Tethybacterales > Persebacteraceae > JAHRAH01. The sequence goes on from JAHRAH010000065.1 coordinate 13,535, forward strand.
CAAAACCCGAAGGCGCCGAGTTCCCCGCTCTTGAGCATAATCGCCCAGGGAAACAAAAACGCGATTTCCAGGTCAAAGAGAATGAACAGTATCGCCACGAGGTAGTAGCGCACATCAAACTTCATCCGCGCGTCCTCAAAGGCGCCGAAGCCGCATTCGTAGGGCGAGTTTTTTTCCGCATCGGGGCGGCGCGGGCCGAGCAGCATCCCCAGCAACACCGGCAACACCCCGATGGCCGCGGCGACGCCCATAAACATCATCACCGGAAAGTATTCCTGCAGCATCAGCAAAGCCCCTCCGAATACCAAAGCGGCGGCGATTTGCGCTTTTGCGTTTTACTCAAGGAAGTGCGCTTGTGAACATAAGCCGCCTCGCGCTCTATCGCGCGTTTGTCGTAGGGGCATTTTGCATGGTCGGGCGGGGCCGGCCACTGTTCCGCGAATTGAATGTGATGCTGCAGTTCGTGAATAAAAACACGGTGCAGCCATTTTCTCGCATGCGCTTTTTCCGTTTTGCTGCCCGAGTCGCGAATGCGCCGCAGCGCGTTGCCGTTGAGGCAAACTTCGCCGCCCTTGCCGAAGTCCGGACGGGCAAAACCGCCCCAGCCGCCGCAGTCGCCGAAATACACAAACACCCGGTCGCGCAACTGCGGATACTGCTGCCAGATGCATGCGACATTAAAAACTTTCCACATCGGCACTTTGCCGGTGAAGGAAGTATGCTCAATCGCGACGACATTAATCATCGCAAAATCGGTGCAGTTGCCCGCAATCTCCCAGCGGCAGGGGCGCTCGCGCAGCGGGCAGTGCCAGCCCGTTTGCCGCCAGACCATTTCGTGCGTCCCCCCCGATTTGTAAAGCTGCAATGCCGACTGCAAAGAAGCCAGCGGCGCAAACCGCGCCTTCTCCCCCAAAAGCAAAGCATTAACCGGCCCCGCCGTCAACACCCCCGCAACAAAAACCGCAACGACAACCGTCAACCTCCCCGCCGCAAACAACGCGAAGAGTCCCCCCCAAGAGTCCCCCCCCCCATCTTTGATGGGGGGGGCTGGGGGGGGAAACGCGCGGTGCCGATGGCCAGATTCGAACTGGCACGGAGTGTACTCCACTGCCCCCTCAAGACAGCGTGTCTGCCTATTCCACCACATCGGCGGCGTTCCGCATTCATTCTTTTGCTCCCGCATCCGCATCCGCATCCGCATCCGGGGCGGCGGGCGGCAGGTCGTCGTCGCCGTATTCCTCTTCGTAACCGCCGCCCGCATCAGCGCCGTCACCGTCGCCGGCGGCGTCCAATGCGGAATCGTCAAAACCCGAATCCTCGCCGGGAATCTGCACCGCCGGAGTCCCGTCCTGCAGGAGTTCGCGCACCCGGTCGTCGCGGCTGCCGCTCAAAAACAAACTCAGCGTCAGGCACGCCAGAAAGAAAACCGTCACCAGCACCGAAGTCGTGCGCGTCAGAAAGTTCGCCCGCCCGGTTTCGCCGGTCAGCCCGCCCTGCGCGCCGCTGCCGAAGGCGGAGCCCAGCCCCGCGCCCTTGCCCTGCTGCAGCAGTATCACGCCGACCATCAGCAGCGAAGAAATCACGGTAACGGCGATGAGCAGTATTTTCATTGCGTTGTTTTTCCCGCGCGGCGGATGGCGGCAAAGCGCGAAGCGTCCAGCGAAGCGCCGCCGACCAGCGCGCCGCCGACACCCTCGCAGGCGAAGACCATCGCCGCATTGCCGGCGTCCACGCTGCCGCCGTACAGAACCGGTATTTTACCGCCAAGCGCCCCGTTTTGCGAAATCAGCGCCCCCCGCGCCGCCGAATGCGCCGCCGCAATCTCCGCCGCCGAAGGAGTCCCCCCCCCGCCAATAGCCCAAACCGGCTCATAAGCCACAACCAACCCCCGCCATAATTCGCCCTCCTTGTCATTCCCGCGAAAGCGGGAATCCAGAATTCCCCCGGCGTCGCTCTGGATTCCCGCTTTCGCGGGAATGACAGTGAGCGCCGCAGTAATCTGCCTCACGACAACACTCTCAGTCTCCCCCCTCCCCCTTTCTTCCGCACTTTCCCCAACGCACAAAATCGGACGCAACCCGGCGCGCGCGGCGGCCGCAAGTTTGCGCGCGCAATCACCGTCGCTCTCGCCGAACAACCTCCGCCGTTCCGAGTGTCCGACCAGCGCGAATTCACAGCCGCAATCCTTCGCCATCCGCGCCGAAACCTCGCCGGTGAACGCGCCGTCAGAATCAAAAGCGGAAATGTTTTGCGCGCCGACGGCGACATCCGCCGGCAACATCTCCCGCGCCTCCCCCCAATACGCCGCCGGCGGGCAGACAACCGTTTTTACCTCTTCCGTCCCCGCATCGTTTTCGCTTTCGCCCGCCGCGCCAGTTTTGCTTTCGTCCGCCGCGCCAGTTTGCGAAACCGCCAAAGAAAACCCCCGCGCCCACTCGGCAAGAAAGCCCCCCCCCCCATGCATTTTCCAATTGGCAACAACAATCCGCACAATCTTAATTCTACCGCCAAATTCCTTGTCATTCCCGCGAAAGCGGGAATCCAGAATTACGATGTTGCGGCTGGCAACTGGATTCCCGCTTTCGCGGGAATGACAAGGTGGACGGTTATGACAAGATGGGGGACTCTTTCGGCGGCAGCGGACTCCGGTCTCGTTACACCTCTCCAGAGGTGTAACGCAGCCAATGATAGCGGGCGTCTCCGCCCGCTCAAATTAAATTAGGAGCGGCGGGGACGCCGCTCATGCAAGCCCCGTTACACCTCTGGAGAGGTGTAACGAGAACGGTCGGGGTTTATTTATATCCGGGCAGTCGTTTTTTCGCGAGTTGCCATTGCGGGCGGGCGTATATTGGCAGACCGTCGCCGCCGTAAGGGGGGGACTCTTCGCCCTTAATCAACGGCGACAAATACCGCCGGCACCGGGCAGTAATAAAAAAACCGTCGCGGCTGATAAAACCCCGCGGCATCTTCCGTTCCTTGTTCGCGATTTTGGAAAGCGGCGCGGCTTTTACTTCCCACTTTACCGCCGCATTATTCGCGTTATTCACATTTGGCAACCGTCGCAAAACCGGCATCAGCCCGCTTTTTCCGGCGGCGGCATAACCGACCGCCGCCGCCGCAAGCGCGCGGGTGTGCCGCAAATCGGCGAGCGAAGCGAGATGCCGCGCCGAACGCTGCGCATAATCGGCGACCGCCCAATGGCATTTCAAACCGGCGTCGGCGCGAATCATTTCCGCCAAAAGCGGCGCGACCCCGCCCAACTGACGGTGCGCGAAAGCGTCGCTGCCGCCCGCCGAAAGAAAGCGTCCCCCCTCGTCGCGCGCGCCTTCGGAAGCGACGACGACAACATACCCCCCCGCGCAAACTTTCTTTTTAACGGCGGCGATAAACCGCGCGCGCGAAAAAGGAATCTCCGGAAAAACAATCAAATGCCGCGCGCCGTCTTTTGCCGCCAGTCCCCCCGCCGCCGCAAGCCAGCCGGCGTGCCGTCCCATCACTTCCAAAATAAAAACCTTTGTGGAAGTTTCCGCCATCGCCGCCAAATCCAAAGTCGTCTCGGCGACTGTCACCGCGATGTATTTCGCCGCCGAACCAAAGCCGGGGCTGGCGTCGGTTTGCGCGAGGTCGTTGTCAATCGTTTTCGGTATCGCCGCCACCGCAAGCGGCGCGTTCACCGCCCGCGCGGCGCGCATTATTTTTAATGCGGTGTCGGCCGAATCGTTGCCGCCGTTGTATAAAAACGCGCCGATGTCGTGCGCGCGAAAAACCGCAAACAATCGCGCGTATGTTTGCGGCGCATCGGTGTGCGGCGGGAGTTTGACGCGGCAGGAACCGAAAGCGCCGCCGGGCGTGTGCCGCAGTTGCCGCCATATTTGCTGCGGCGCGCGCCATGTTTCAATCAGTTCCTCGCGCAAAACGCCGAGGATGCCGTTGCGCGCGGCGTAAAGTTTTCCCAGCCGCTTTTCCCCGCGCACAGCATCGGCGACAGCCGCCGCGGAGGCATTAATGACCGCAGTAACCCCCCCCGACTGCGCGTAACAAACATTCATTTTCGTCATTCCCGCGCAGGCGGGAATCCATAACAACGCCCGGGCCTCGTTACACCTCTCCAGAGGTGTAACGCAACCAATGACAGCGGGCGTCCCCGCCCGCTCAAATTAGAAGCGGCGGGGACGCCGTTCCTGCAAGCCCCGTTACACCTCTGGAGAGGTGTAACGAGAACGGTTGTCGTCACAGTGTTTTCCCCAACCCCGCAATGATGGCGGCGGCGACTTCGTCCGGCGGCATCGCCCCGCTCACGCGAAAATACCGCGCGGCGTTTTCGTTTACGGCGGCGGCGGCGGAATAGTATTCGCTGAGCGGCAGGGTTTGCTTGCGGTAGACGGCGAGGCGGCTGCGCACGGTTTCTTCTTCGTCGTCGGCGCGGCGCGCGAGCGGTTCGCTGGTGGCGTCGTCCTTGCCCGGAGTTTGCGGCGGGGCGAAGCGGGTGTGGTAGACGCGCCCCGAAGCCGGATGCCAAAGCCGCCCGCTCATTCGTTCCACGATGGCGTCGTCGTCCAAATCCAGTTCGGCGACAAAATCGGGCTTGGCCGCCGAAGCGTCCAGCGCCTGCGCCTGTTCCAGCGTGCGCGGGAAGCCGTCAAAGAGGCAGCCGCCGTCCAGCGCGCGGATTTTGTTTTCCACCATTCCGATGATGATGTCGTCCGGCACCAAATCCCCGGCGTCCATTTTCGCTTTGGCGGCGAGTCCGAGCTCGCTGCCGGCGGCGACTTCGGCGCGCAACATATCCCCCGTGGAGATATGCAAAAGCCCGAACCGAGCGCAAAGCCGCCCCGCCTGCGTCCCCTTCCCCACCCCCGGCGGCCCCAGCAAAACAACCCGCATAACCCCGCGATTATACATCGGATAACTATGCCCCCCCCGTCCCCGTCATTCCACCCCCCGTCATTCCGGCGAAAGCCGGAATCCATACGGTCTTTGCTTTTTCCGATGAATTGCGGACGGCGGAAGATTTGGCTTTTTCGCCGGCCTCGTATGGATTCCAGCTTTCGCTGGAATGCCGGGGGGGGGGGAATGACGGTGTGTTATACCCCCCGCCGCTTGCGGGGGGGGGTCGGAGCATTCGCCGACGACGGCAGTCGGCGGCGAATGCTCCGGGGGGGTGGAGAGAGCCCGTTACCGTCGGCGGCAACCATTGTTTTGCGGATGCCCTCCACCCCCCCGGAGTTTGCCGTCCCCATCTGCCGATGCGGACGGCAAACTCCGACCCCCCCCGCAAGCGGCGGGGGGTAAAGTGTAAAATAGCGAACAATGGGCGGGGAGTGGGTTGAGACGGAAGCGGCGGTGTGCCGGGAGTTTGGCGCGGCGCTTTCGCTGGAACGGCTTTCGCTGGCGCCGCCGGCGGCGGACGAAGCGCGCATCAAAATCCGCGCTTGCGCCGTTTGCCATTCCGACCTCATCTATATGGACGGCGGCTGGGGCGGCGAAACACCGGCGGTCTACGGGCACGAAGCGGCGGGGATAGTCGCCGAATGCGGCGCGGATGCGGGCGTCGCAGTCGGCGAACGGGTGCTGGTGACGCTCCTGCGCTCCTGCGGCGGATGCGGTTTTTGCGCGCAGGGGTCGCCCGCGCTTTGCGAATCCGCATTTGACGCAAACTCGCGCCTGCGCGACGCAAACGGCGCGCCCGTCGCAGTCGGCTTGAAAACCGGCGCATTCGCCGCGGAAGTCGTCGCGCACCGTTCGCAGATTGCGCCGATGGATTCGGATTTGCCTTTTGACGAGGCGTGCTTGCTTTCCTGCGGAGTTTTGACGGGGTGGGGGGCGGTGGTGAATACCGCAAAAGTCCCGCGCGGCGCGGCGGTCGCCGTCGTCGGCTGCGGCGGAGTGGGGGCGAACTGCCTGCAGGGCGCGGCGCTTGCGGGCGCGATGCCGGTCGTCGCCGTGGATTTGTCGCCGGAAAAACTGCGGCAGGCGCGGCAGTTTGGCGCGACGGACACTGTTGTCGTTTCTGCGGTCGGGGACGGCGGTGGTAACGGTAACGGTAGCGATGACCGTTCCGATGCAACATCCGACGCTGCAAAAAAAGCGCGGCAGTTGACGGGCGGGCGCGGTTTTGATTTTGTTTTTATGGCGGCGGGCAGCGGCAAGGCCGTGGAACTCGCGCTGCGGCTGGTCGCGCGCCGGGGCGCATTGGTTATTGTCGGAATGCCGCCGAACGGCGATTTCGCGCGGCTCAACGCTACATCCATCGCCGACGGCGAAAGGCGCATTCTGGGAAGCAAAATGGGCGGCGCGCAACTGCCGCGCGACATCGCCACACTCTTGCAATTGCGCCGCGAAGGAAAACTGAAACTGCAAGAATTAATCGGCAACCGTTTTCCCTTCGCGCAAATCAACGACGCCATAACCGCCTCCCGCAGCGGCGGCGCATTGCGCAATGTAATAGTTTTCCCGGAGTGAATTTTTACCTTGTTTGCATTGTTGCCAAATGCCGTTTAGTGAAACGAGTATAAAACTTGTTTTTTGCGATGACTGAATGCGCGGAGCGGGAGAGTGTTGCGCTGCTTGCCGGGGGGGCGGCGGGGGTTTTGCGGGGGGTTGACTTGCAAACGGCGCAAACTGTCGCGCGCGAATTGGAAAAGGCGCAATGGCGGGGGAAAACATCGGGCGCTTTTTGCCGGCAGTTTCCGCAAGCCGGCGGGGGGACTCTTGCCGTTTTGTTTGCTTTTTTTGATTCGCCGCCGCCGCCGCCTTCGCCCTTGCTTGCCGCGGCGCAAACCGCGGCGCGCGCTTTGCATTGGCGGACGGCCGGCGGGGGGAAAGTCCCCGCGCTTGCCGCCGCGGAATTGATTGGACCCGGGGGAATGTTGGAATCCGATTGCTGCCGCGCCGGGTTGTTTTTTCAGCCGGCGGGGTTTTTTTATTCGTGGCACCGGCACGCCGCCGAGGAAATTCATTTTCCCGTTTGCGGCAAGGCGCAGTGGCTGGCGGCGGGAAAAAAACCGCAAACCATCGCGCCGATGACCGCCGCCGCGCATCATCTCCCGCGTCAGCCGCACGCGACGCGCACGACAACCGAGGCGCTGCTCACCGTCTGGGCGTGGACCGGCGACACTGCAATGGAAACTTACGAAATGTGCGCCGCGCCCGAAGTTGCTTTTTGCGATGGCTAATCCTTTTTCGCGCCCGTTGTTTTTGGCTTCGGTTTGGGACGCGGGGGAAATCGCCGCGGAACACCGGCGTAATATCGCCGCTTTTGCGGGGCGCTCCAACGCGGGGAAATCCTCGCTGATTAACGCCTTGTGCGGCGCGCAAATTGCGAAAGTGTCGCGCGCGCCGGGGAAGACGCGGATGATAAATGTTTTCCAAACGCGCGCGCGGGTTTTCGCCGATTTGCCCGGTTACGGTTATGCAAAAGTCGCCAAAAGCGAATCGCGGTCGTGGCCGCCGAAGATGCGGCGCTTTCTCGCCGCGCCCGAAGTTTGCGCGCTCGCCCTCGCCGTGGACTGCCGCCGCGGACTCGGCGACGCCGACCGCGATATGCTGCGCTGCTGCGCGCATCTCCCGCAAATCGTCATCGCGCTGACAAAAAGCGACAAACTTTCGCGCGCGCGGCTCGCCGCCGCGGAAAAAAAAGCGCGCGAGGACGCTTGCAT
>JAHRAH010000148.1 GCA_020027345.1 Gammaproteobacteria bacterium
CACCCCCCCGGAGTTTTCCTTTCCCATCGGAGATGGGGACGGCAAACTCCGGGGGGGTGGAGAGAGTCCATTACTGTTGACGGGGACTGTTATTTTTCGGACGCCCTCCACCCCCCCGGAGCATTCCGCGATGACTGCCGTCATCGCGGAATGCTCCGACCCCCCCCCCGCAAGCGGCGGGGGGTATTGTTTTCATCGGGCGATGTCGCAGCGTTGCGGGGGGTTATTTGCGGTTTTGCGGCGGCATTATAACCAGCCATGTAATTAATTCAAAATCCCCCGCGCCGCGCGGCTGCTTGTTTTTCGGGGGGATGCGAAAGCCGCGCGCGCCCGCGTTTTCGGCCAGCGCGCGCGCGAAAGCCGAAACAATGTGCGCGAGCGCCTTTTTCAGCATTTCGTTAATGCGCGACATATCCCCGCCGTTTTGCGTTTGCCTGTCAAAGACGGCGCACAACTCCGGCAGCGCTTCGGTTTTTCCGGCGGCGACTTTTTCAAAGAGTTCCAAAATCGCGCGGGCGCGGGCGCAGCCGAGGCGGATTTCGCCGCCTTCGCGGACATACACGGCGTAATGCGGCTCCAGCGGGCTCGCCCGCAATTTGCCGTCGCTGTTTTTGCGGCGCAAAAAGAAAACCGCGCCCGGCAACGCGCCCGCTTTTTCTTCTTCGCCGACGACGGCGTAAACGCCTTTTTCCATCGCTTCCAATTGCTCCCGGTTTTTTTGCAAATACCGCAGCAACTGTGCGAGAAAATAATCCATCGTGAAGTCGCTGATTGCCGGCGCATCAACAAGATCTTCCAGGTCAAGGTTTTGCTCCTGCAATTGCTGCAGCTGCCGCCCGCGGAAGTTCAGTTCCAACTGCTGCGTTTCCTTTTCTTCTTCTTCGCTCAGCCGGTTGTCGTCGCCGGTCGCGGCGGCGTCCACAAGCGCCATTCGCGCTTCCACGCGGTTTTTGAGATTGAGGTAAAGATTCATATCTTCGGTCGGCCAATAATTGACGGCGCGCACCGAACGGTTCCTGCTGCCGATGCGGTCTATGCGCCCGAAACGCTGCACCAGCCGCACCGGATTCCAATGTATGTCGTAGTTAAGAACGATGTCGCAATCCTGCAAATCCTGCCCTTCGGAAATGCAGTCGGTCGCTATCAGAATGTCCATCTCCGCCGCGCCCTGCGCGCCCTCTTTGCGCTTGCGCGCGCGCGGGGCGAAGTTTGTAAGAATGGCGCCAAACTCGCGCCCGCCGGCGCTCGCCCGCGTTTCGCCGCCGCCGGCGACCATCGCGATGTTCATTTGCAATTCTTTCGCTTCGCCGAGCAGATTTTCATAAAGGTATTCCGCCGTGTCCTTGAAGGCGGTGAACACCAGAATTTTGCGGACGATGTTGCCGTCCTTGTCGGTCGTCGGATTCTCCGCGCGCGCGCGGATTTGTTCGCGCAGCATTTGCAGTTTTGCGTCGCGCGCCGAGGTAACAATGGCGACGGAATCGCGCGCTGTTTGCAAAACGCTTCTGTCGTTTTCCAAAGCCGCCCGCCAATTGGGGAGGTCCAGATCTTTCAGATGAAAGGGATGGCGCGCGCGGTTGACGAGAAACTCCTCGTCATCGTCGTCGTCGTCCGGGATGTCGTCGGCTTGCGCCAAAGTGTCGTCGCGCTTTTCAAAGTCGGCGATTCTGCCGAGCAGCCCGCCGATTTTTTTCAGCGTCCGGTCCAGCGTCAGCGTGAGCGAATGCGCGGAACTTTCCAGCCGCTTGAGAAAGTTGACGCGCACCATTCCGATGAGAAAGTCCTCCCGGTCGCTTTGGTTAAAGCGGTATTTTTTCTTTTCCTCGGCCAGCCGCTTTTGCGCTTCGCCGGCTTCGGGGCGCAAATAGACCGAGGGGCGGTATACCGCAAGCGAAAAACCGGAGATTGTTTTATGCAAATCGTCGTAGGACAATTCGCCCTTCGTGTCCGTTGGCGGATAAAAGTTTTCCGGTTTCGCCCGCTTCGGAAACTCGCCGATCTTTCCCATGTCCGCGGCGTAAAGCCGCCGGATGTGCCGGCGCGAGCGGGCGATGGAAACGCCGCCCAGAAGATTAAAAAACTCGCCGCCCAATTGTTCGGCAAGTTCCTCCTTGTTTTTTTCGCCGCGGTGTTTCTCCCACGCCCTGAACTTTTTTTGCGCAGCGTTCAGCAAAGTGCGGTAGTCGCGCACGCCCAGGGAAGCGGCGAGCGCGCCGCTTTCGCCCGCGGTCATCAGCGATATTTGATTGCGCAAATCAATCAGCGATGTGTTGACCGGCGTCGCCGAAAGCATAAGCACTTTGGTTTTGCCGCCGGCTTTAATAATGTCGCCGAGCAGCCGCTCGTAACGGCTGCGGCGAATAATATTCCCCTCCTCGTCGCGGGCGCTCGCGGAATCGTTGCGGAAATTGTGCGATTCGTCAATCACAACCAAATGAAAGCGCGACCAGTCAAAATTCGCAAGGTCAATTCCGTCCGCCATCCCCCGCTCGCGCGAAAGGTCGGAATGCGAAAGCACCGCGTAATCCGGCGGGTTTTCATAAAAGGGGTTGTCCGCCCGCTTGTGCCGCTTGGAATAACGCTTCCAGTTTTCGCCGAGTTTTTTCGGGCAAAGCACGAGCGTTTCGGCGTTGCGGCTCAGTTCAAAAAACTTAATCACCGCCAGCGCGGTGTAGGTTTTTCCCAAGCCGACGCTGTCGGCGAGTATGCAGCCGTCCAGCCGCAGCAGCCGTTCAATGACGCCGACCGCCCCCTGCTTTTGGAAATCATACAGCGCGCGCCAAAGCGAAGTGTCCTTAAGATGCGCCTCTTCCAAAGTTTTCTGGCTGCGGGCGAATTCGTCAATCTCGCCGCGAAACAATTCATACAAAGTTTTGTAATACACGGTTTCCGGCGCGAGGTCCCGCCCCATCCGTTCCAGCGCGCCGAGCACTTCCGCTTTCACATCGCGCGTCAGCGATTCGTCGCTCCATAGTTTGTCAAACCATTCGCGCAATTCCTTCGCCTGCGCGCCGTCGGCGGCAAGATTGATTTCCAAATTGCCGCCGCCGCCCGCGCCGAGCCCCCTGCCGGTGAAGTTGGAACTGCCGACTATCGCCGCGGCGTTCTTTCCTTCGGCGTGATACATTTTCCCGTGCAAAAATTGGCGCTTGCTGACGGAGCGAACGCTCGCGCTTTTGCTCATCCATTCCGCGCATTCCCTCGCCAGCGCTTTTTGCCGCAGCGAATGTTCCGGCAAAACGCCGCCTTCGCCGAGGCGAAAAGATTTTTGTTCCGCGCCGCCGGGGTCTATCTCGCCGACGGAACCCGGCTCGCCGAACAAAAAGCGCGTTTCCCTGACGGCGCGCAATTCTTCTTGAAGCGCGGCGAAACCGTATATGGAAAAATACGCCGACACCGCCCGGAAAACACCGGCGCCGTTCAAAATCCCGCGCAGAAAATCGGCGACGGCGCGCCCCTCGCCGCTGTTGTCCCAAATGCTGCTCATCGGTTTCGGCATTATACACAATATCCCCCGAATTTCCCCCCAACTGTCATTCCCGCGAAAGCGGGAATCCAGACGGAGCCGGCGGAAAAGGCAAATCTTTCCTTATACGGAAATAACGACGAAGACGAAAGTCCGTATGGATTCCCGCCTGCGCGGGAACGGCAAAGAAAGCGCAAATAACAAAAGGGTTATGCCAATCACGGGCGCCAGAAGCGTTTGTATTTGGCGAAGACGGAATTGGGGTATTTTGCCCGGCCCAGGGAACCGTTGTATCTGCCGAGGGCGCGGAACCAGTCGCCGTTTTCCACATCCAGATAGTGGCGCAAAATCACGGCGCCGTAGCGCAAATTCACGCGCAAAGAAAACAATTGACGGTGTTCCTTTGTGCCGATGCATTCGCGCCAGAAAGGCATCACCTGCATATAGCCGCGCGCGCCGGCCGAGGATATCGCGTATTTGCGAAAGGCGGATTCCACATGTATCACCGCCAAAACCATTTCCGGCGGCAAACCGGCGCGGACGGATTCGTAATGCACCGCGCGCAAAAAATCAAACCGCGCGGAACGGTCGCGCAAAACCGGGGCGTTTGCCGGCAGTATTTTTTTCAACCGCGCCGACATCTTCCCCAGCCATTCGCGCCTTTCTTCGCCGCTTGCGAAAAAAGTGCGCGAGGGCGGGAGGTCGCCGGCGAGAAAGCCCAAAGAAGAACGCGCGCTCGGCGAAAGTTTTTCGCATTCGTCCTTTCTTTCCTTCGCCGCCGAAACCGACGCGGCGAGAAAAAAAACAACGGCGAAAAAAACAAACCGCGCGCGCAACACGGTTACGCCCCCGTCCCCGCGCGCGCGGCAAAAAACTCCGGCACAACTTCGCTCGCGAGTCCGTAACGCCCTTCGTCAAACCAGCCGCCGTTTGCGGAGCGTTCCAAATTAAGTTCAACGCATTTCGCCCCGGCGCTTTTTGCCGCGCCGACAAAACCGGCGGCGGGATATACATTCCCCGAAGTCCCGGCGGAAACAAACAAAGCGCAATTCGCAATCGCGCGTTCAATGCGCGGAAGGTGATAGGGCATTTCGCCGAACCACACGACATCGGGGCGCAAATATCCGGCGACATCGCAGCCGGGGCATTTTTCGCGCGCGTCAATGCCGCAATCAATCGGAAAAACTTTTTCGCATTTCCCGCAGCGCATTTTCAGAAGTTCGCCGTGCATGTGCGCGACATTCCCGCTGCCGGCGCGCTCGTGCAGGTCGTCAATGTTTTGCGTAACCAGCAAAAAATCCCCGCGGTGTTCGCGTTCAAATTCGGCGAGGGCCAAATGCGCGCGGTTGGGTCGCGCTTTTTTTAATGCCGCGCGGCGGGCGTTGTAAAAACTGTGAACCAGTCCGGCGTCGCGGGCGAAGCCCTCCGGCGTCGCCACATCTTCAATGCGGTGTTTTTCCCAAAGCCCGTCGGCCGCGCGAAAAGTGGCAAGCCCCGATTCGGCGGAAACGCCGGCGCCGGTGAGAACGACGACTCCCGTCATTTTTCGCCGCGCGCGATTTCGCCGGTCTGCCCGAACAAAACCTTTTTCGCTTCGTCGTCCATTTTCGCCTCGCCGCAGAGTTTCGCTTTTTCGTAAGCGCGGACAACCGCCGGGCGCTCCGCGATTGTTTTTATCCAGCGCGCGACTTCGGGATAATCGGAAATAACAATCCCCTGTTTTTCGTGCGGGACCGTCCATGGATAGCACGCAATGTCGGCGATGGTGTATTCGCCGCAAATGTATTCGCGCCCGCGCAGTTGTTTTTCCAAAACGGAATACAGGCGCATCGTTTCTTTTTCGTAACGCGCGATTGCGTAGGGGATTTTTTCCGGCGCGTATTGGCCGAAATGGTGGTTTTGCCCGAGCATCGGCCCCAGCCCGCCCATCTGCCACATCAGCCACTGCATTGTTTCGTGTTTTTCGCGCGGGGTTTGCGGCAGAAACCGGCCGGTTTTTTCCGCGAGATAAAACAAAATCGCGCCGGATTCAAAAAGCGAAAACGGCGCGCCGCCCGGCCCCTCGCCGTCGGTGATGGCCGGAATGCGGTTGTTCGGCGAGACGGCGAGAAACTCCGGCGCAAATTGTTCGCCGCGCCCGATATTGACCGGTGCGACGCGGTAGGGCAGCCCCGCCTCTTCCAGAAAAATCGCAACCTTGTGTCCGTTCGGCGTGGGCCAGTAATGCAAAGTAATCATCGGCGAATTATACTCCCCGCCGCCCCCCGTCATTCCGGCGAAAGCCGGAATCCATACACCATCGCGCACTCCCGTTAGAGAGCGGGAATCTCCCCGCGTCATTCCCGCACTCCTGTTAGAAAGCGGGAATCCAGCGAATTAAATCCCTGCGGGGACGGCCGGTTGTGGCGCAGGGCAGCGTCTTGTGACTTCCAAGAGGCGGGAATCCGGAAAATTTTGCGCCGCGCGCACAAAATGTGGTTTTTTGCCGTATAATGCGGGACATTCCATAAGCATGCATCCCGGACTGCCGGGTTGCCTGTTCAATACAACACCCGGCACACGGGGCGGATTGCAACCGCTCCCGGGAAATAAGCGGGGCAAACATGTGCATGCTTGTGGAATCAGCCCGGCGCCCGTTTGCGGCGGACGCCCCGGGTTGATGTTTTTCCGCAAATTTTCCGACCAAGGAGAAAAACATGTACCTGTGGAAAACCGACCTCCTCGTGAAAGACTTCAAGGAGGGGAAAGTGTCGCAACTGGAGCAGATGAAATACTTGCTGGCATACACCCTTTTGGTGTATCTTTCGCTGGAATTGTTCTTCCTTTCGTGGAGCGATGTGGCGGTGCCTTACGGCATCGTCGACGCCGCCTCGGGCATTTTGGGAATCGGAATCGCCGTCGCCGGGATTCTGGGATGCTACCTGATTAACCGCGAAGCGGACAACAGGGACTTCATTCTGAGAATGATGTGCCTCGGAATTCCGATATTATTCAGAATTGTGGTTATCATTGCGATACCCGCGTCTCTGTTGGCGGCAATTGTGGAGGCGATTATCCGCGGCCCCGAATTGTTAGAAACTGGCGAATTGCATCCTGCTGGAGGGTTGGTGTTGGATGTGGTTATTACGACCGCGTATTATGCATACCTCGCAATGAAAATCCGCAAGGTGTCGGCGAAAGCCGAAGAGCAGCCGTCGCCGACGGCGGACATTTGACGCTGCCCGGTTATCATGGGTAAGTTTCTCGCCGGAGTTTGGGCCGCTCTCAATTGGGAGTTGGTGGTTGATTTGTTGCCGCTCGCCGGAGTGGTGTTCGGGGCGTTGGTGCTGGGTTTGATTTTCGGGCCGATTGGGAAAACCATGGTCGGGTTGGCCTTGGGCGCTTTTTTGCTGCTTTACCACGACAAAATTCCGGTGCCGGGCTGGAGTTTGGTAATCCTTTGGATCGCGGTGAAAGTTGTTTTTCTTTTCATCTCGGTTTTTGAGGAGCAACACAAGGAAAAAGTAAAAAAGTGGGAGAAGGCGCTAGGCGGCGCGAAAATGCCTTCGGCATTGTCTGTCCTTGCTCCGGATTTCAATTCTCCGGCGGACATCAAGGCGGCGAAGGAATCCGTCTTTACCATTAAAACAATGGCCGGACACGGTTCGGGATTTTTTATTTCTTCCGGCGGCTGGGCGCTGACTAATCGTCATGTTGTGGAAAGCGACGAATATTTTGGGGCGGTGTTTCTCAAGAACGGTAAAGAATTAACTCGCGGAGGCAGGCTGTTTGAATCTTACGAGGAGCCGGATATTGCGATTGTCAAAATTGACGCTCCCCGCGGGAAGCCGCTGCGGTTGAATTTTGACTTGCCCAAAGAGGGTGATGATATTTTTGTTATCGGCACCCCGCTGGATTCCGAAACCCTGAAAGGCACAGTGACCAAGGGCGTGGTAAGCGCCATCAGGGAAGAGGACGGCGAAACATTAATACAAAGCGACGCCGTCGTTCATCCCGGCAACAGTGGGGGACCGATGCTGGACGCGCACGGAAATGTCGTTGCCGTTACCGTCAGCAAGCGCGAAGAGGGCGGGATTAATTTCTTTATTCCCGTCAAAGACGCCCTTGCCGCAATTAAGACGCGGCAAGTTAAGGCGATTGACAAAATCACTTAGAAACCTGACCGTCATTCCCGCGCAGATGTTCGGTTAAAATGGCGGCGTTTTTTGTTCGGTCGCCCCTGTCGGGGCTTTAATTCGCTGGATTCCCGCCTCTGGAAAAAAGTGGGAATGACGCGGAGGGGGATTCCCGCTTTTTTGACGGAGTGCGGGAATGACGCGGTGAGGGGATTCCCGCTTTTTTGACGGGGTGCGGGAATGACGCAGTTGGGGGATTGCGGCGGGCGGCGGCGGGGAGGGACTCGGGAGCGTCCCATCCCCTGTCGTAATCGCGCGCACCTCCCGTCATTCCGGCGAAAGCCGGAATCCATACGGTCTTTGCTTTTTCCGATAGATTGCGGATTGCGGAAAATTTGGCTTTTTCGCCGGCCTTGTATGGATTCCGGCTTTCGCCGGAATGACGGGGGGATGTTTCTTTTCTCCGCGCGGTTTATAATTGCGGGGTGAATTCGGGCGGCGACGGCGGGGGGACGGGGCGGTTGACGGTTTTTCTGGGCGGCGGCGGCGACGGCTTTTTGCGCGCGCGGCGGACGGGAGTGGAAACGCCCACCGACGCCGGGCGCTTTTTGTATCTTTGCCTGCGCGATGACGATGTTGACGCTCCCGGCAATGGCAACGGCGACAAAGAACTTGCGCGACTGCTGCAAGCGGAAGTTTGCGCTTGCGATTTTTGCGCGGACGGTTCTTCCGATGTTTTTTTAATTCTCCCGCGTCCGGGGAGGATTTCCGCATGGGGGGCGAAAGCCGGGGAGATTTTGCGCCGCTGCGGTTTTGCCGGCGCGCGGCGGATTGAACGCGGCTTGCTCTTGCGCGGCAACAACGCGGGCGAAACCGCGCGCGCGCTCGCCGACGCGATGTGCGAAACCGTTTTTGACGGCAAAAGCGAAGAATGGAAAAACATTTTTGCGCCGGCGGCGACGACGACGCGCGCGCTTTCTTCGCCGCTGCAAAAAT
This sequence comes from Gammaproteobacteria bacterium, assembly GCA_020027345.1. Lineage (GTDB taxonomy): Bacteria > Pseudomonadota > Gammaproteobacteria > Tethybacterales > Persebacteraceae > JAHRAH01. The sequence continues at coordinate 8,578 of JAHRAH010000148.1, forward strand.
ACGACGAAGAAAAAATCCGGCGCGACTGCAAAAACTGCGGACTCGGCGCGGAAGAAACGGAGCATCTCCTGCGCTTTTGCGCGCGGCAAAAACGGGCGCCGAGCGATGCGGAATTGATGATGTTTGCGCAGGTGAATTCCGAACACTGCCGCCATCATTTTTTTAACGCGGAATGGAAAGATGGCGGCGAAACGCTGATGCGGTTAATTCGCAAAACGCACGAAAACAATCCGCGCGGGACGATTACCGCTTTTTCCGACAACGCAGCCATAGTTTGCGGCGCGGGCGGCGGCGATTTTTTTGCCGACGCAAAAAGCGGCGTTTGGCGTGCGCGCGAAGGAGCGCAATGCGTCGTCGCAAAAGCGGAAACGCACAATCATCCGACGGCAATCGCGCCCTTCGCCGGCGCGGCGACCGGCAGCGGCGGCGAAATACGGGACGAAGCGGCGGCGGGCAGGGGCGCAAGCGCGCGCGCGGGGTTTTGCGCTTATGCGGTTTCGTCGCTGCCGCTTGCGCAATGCCCGCCGGCTTTGCATCCGCCGCCGCCGCCGCGTTTTGCAAACGCGATGCGCATAATAACGGAAGCGCCGCTCGGCGCCGCGGCATACAACAACGAATTCGGCCGCCCCTGCCTCGCCGGTTTTTTTCGCGCGATGGAAACGGTTGTTTGCCGGAATACAAACAACGGCGGCGAAAAAAATATCCGTTACGGCTTTCACAAACCGCTGATGCTCGCCGGAGGTTTGGGGCATATTTTGCCGGAAGGCGCGAACAAACTCGCATTGTCCCCCGGCGATTTTGTAGTGCATTTGGGCGGGCCGGGTTTGCGCGTGGGAATGGGCGGCGGCGCGGCTTCCAGCGGCGCCGGCGGAGCGCGAAAAGCCGAAGACGATTTTCAATCGGTGCAGCGCGACAACGCCGAAATGCAAAGGCGCGCGCAGGAAGTTATTGACGCCGCAAGGCGAATGCCCGAATGCGGCGGTGTGCTCGCCGTCCACGATGTCGGCGCCGGCGGGCTGGGCAACGCCATCGCCGAACTCGCGCATTTTTCCGAACGCGGCGCGCATATTAAACTCGCCCATATTCCGATTGAGGAATCCTCGCTGAGCGCCGCCGAAATTTGGTGCAACGAAGCGCAGGAACGGTATGTGCTCGCGCTCGCGCCGAATGCATTGCCGATGTTTGCGGAAATGTGCGCGCGCGAACGCTGCCCTTTCGCCGTCATCGGCGAAATAACCGAAAAACAAAGTGTTACCGTTGTTTGCAAAAGCGGCGAAACCGTCGTGGATTTTCCGCTGGAAGAACTGCTCGGCAAAATACCCCGCAAACCAAGAAAAACGCCGCCGGTTTTTTCGCCGTCGCCGCAGTTGCCGAAAAAGAAAATGCGGACGGTGACGGATGCCGAAAGTTTGCGCCGCGCGTGTTATGCATTACTGCGCCATCCGACGGTTGCGAGCAAGCAGTTTTTGATAACCATCGGCGACCGCACCGTCGGCGGCCTGACGGCGCGCGATCAGATGGTCGGCCCCTGGCAAACGCCGGTCGCGGATTGCGCGGCGTTTTTTGACAACTTTGCGGATTTTTCCGGCGCGTGTTTTGCGCTCGGCGAGCGCGCGGGAATCGCGGCGCACAACCCCGAAGCGGGCGCGCGAATGGCAATCGCCGAAGCGCTTTGCAATTTGGCGGCGGCGAATGCGGATTTGGATTCGGTAAAACTCTCGCTCAACTGGCTCGCCGACAGCGAAAGCGGCGGCGGCGATTTGCGCGCCGCGGTGCATGCGGCGTCGGAGTTTTGCATCAGTGCGGGGATTGCCGTCGTAGTCGGAAAAGATTCGCTTTCCATGCGAATGCCCGCCGGGATGGAAAACGATTTTGTTTGTTCGCCGGCATTTGCCGCCGCCGCCGCATTCGCCCCGCTCGCCGACGCGCGCGCAGTTTTAACCCCGCAGTTTTCGGGGGGGGAAGAAACGGTTTTAATGTTGCTTTCGCCCGGCGAAAAAACCGGCGAAGAAAAACATGCATTGGGCGGTTCGGTTTTTTCCTCGTTTGCGTCCGGCGCGGCGGAAGAAGAAACGCCCGATGTCTCCGGAAAACAAATGCGGGATTTTTGGAATGCGCTCGCCGACTGCAAAAAAGAAAACTTGTTGCTCGCCTATCACGACTGCGGCGACGGCGGGCTTTGGGCGGCGGTTTGCGAAATGGCATTCGCAAGCAACGGCGGCGCGGAATTAATCGCCGACGCTTTGTGCGCGCCCGCCGGCGAAACAGACGGCGACGACGCGGGAAAGGACGCGCTCTCGCCCGGCGGATGGGAAGAAACCGCGCGCGCGCTTTTTTGCGAAAACGCCGCTGCGCTCGCCGAAGTGCATAAAAACAAAGCCGCGCGCGTTTTGGATTTGTTCGCCGCCCGCGGTTTGCAAAACTGCGCGATTGCAATCGGCATTCCTTCGGCGGAGCGCAAAATACGAATCTACCGCGCCGGAAAAACATTGCTGGAAGAAAACACCGCCGATTTGCGAAGCGCGTGGGGCGAAGCGGGCGCGGCAATTTGCGAACGGCGCGACAATCCGCAATGCGCGCGCGAAGAAGCGAATCGCGATTACGAAAACGATTCGGGATTGTTTGTGTGCGCGCCAAAAAACTGGCGCCCCGATTTTCCCGCTTTTCTTTCGCGCAAAAAACCGCGCGTTGCAATTTTGCGCGAGCAGGGAACAAACGGGCAGCGCGAAATGGCGGCGGCTTTTTCCTGCGCGGGGTTTGAGGCGGAGGATGTGCATCTGAGCGACTTGCAAAACGGACGGCGCAGGTTGGACGATTTTTGCGGCGCGGCTTTTTGCGGCGGCTTTTCCTTCGGCGATGTTTTGGGCGCGGGGCGCGGATTCGCCGGAGTAATTTTGCGCGATAAAAAAATGGCGGATATGTTTCGCAAGTTTTTCGCGCGCGACGATGTTTTTGTTTTGGGAATATGCAACGGCTGCCAAACTCTCTCGCTGCTCGGCGATTTAATGCCCGGCGGCGGCGAATGGCGCTTTCCGCTTTTTCTGCCAAATCGCAGCGGGGTTTTTGAAGCGCGTCTCGCAATGGCGGAAGTGTTGCCGAACCGCTCGCCGCTCTTCGCCGGAATGGAAGGAATGTTTTTGCCCGTAGTTTCCTCCCACGCCGAAGGCCGCGCGGTTTTTTACAACAACGGCGGCGACGGTAATATCGGCGGCGGTAACGGTGATAATAACGGCGCAATGCAAAACGCTCCGGCGGTAATGCGCTTTGTGGATAATACCGGCGCGGCAAGCGAAGCGCATCCCCACAACCCCAACGGCAGCGAAGGCGGGCTTTGCGGTTTTACTTCCCCCGACGGCAGAATCGCCGCGCTGATGCCGCACCCCGAACGCGCCTTCCGCGCCGCGCAAATGTCGTGGTTTCCCAAAGATTGGCATTGCGACCACACCCCCTGGCTGCAAATCTTCACCAACGCCCGCCGCTTTGCCGACAGTTAGAATAACGATAACCGTCATTTCTGCAAAAGCAGGAATCCATACGGAGACAATGGAGAAGACAAATTTGCCTGCCGCACGGTAATAACGAGGCAAAGCGGGGATTGTATGGATTCCTGCTTTCGCAGGAATGACGGTTTAATCGTGTTACCAAACATGCGTTTAGTAACGAGAAAGGGTGCAACACCATCCTCCCGACAGAAGCAACGACGGTTGTTGTGACCGTTGTCACAGGCATCGGTATCCTATCATCCCCTTGTCTTGCGAAACTGCGGCAGCAATTCGGCAATTGCATAAGCATCGCCACATCCCTCGTAGGAATAAGGAGGCCCAGGCCCATTCTTGCGGGCGACATAATTGCGACTATCAACACGGTCGCAAAACGCGCGCATGCTTTCACCTTCCAGTAGTTTGCCGCCGAGCATTATTCTTATGCTATTGCTGTATTCCGGAGGGTGGCTGCCGGTAACCGCCACGCCATTGCCGCGATTACAACGCATTGTCGGAAAACTCAAACGGTCTTCCGGCAAGGCGCCATAGTTTAGTATTCTCCTGTCATAGTAGAAAGTCGGCGATTCGCCAGCGCACAGCACGGTGATGCCGCCGTAGCAAAGCCCGTCCGCCAACGCCATGGCAAGCACGGGGCTGGACAAGTTATGCTCTGCCAGAGCTTTGGAGCATTGAAAGCGATGCCAATCTACATGGGCCATACTCTCGCTGAACCGCTTTCCGCCCCAGCTGAGCGCGATTTTTCTGACGCCTTTTTCGCGCGCTTCCGCCGCCAATGCGCGCCCGATTAACTTTGCGGCGGGGGCGGATAGCGTCCCGCCGAAAACGCCGCAAATTTCGCTGTGCTTAAAAATTTCAGAAGAAACGAGAGTCACGGTTGCCATTATAACTGATTTTTCGGTTTTTCCGCCCCCGCAGGAGATGTCATTTCGGGAATTCCCCGCATTCCGCCGCCTTCGGCAAGAATACGAAGAAGAAACGCTCCGGCAAAAAACGCATCCGCAGAGCCGTGCCAATCCAAAAAATAAAAACGCCCGTTCATGTCGCCGCCAAGCAACGCACCAGTCCGCTGCATTTGCGATTGAATAAAGCCGGACTCCACCGGCACAGGCTCGTCGCCACGCTCTTGCACAAACGGCGCGATAATTGGCGAATGTTCACCCTCAAAAACGACCCTATAACCGCATTCGGCCCGGAGCATATAGCGGGCGAAAAGCATAAGTAATCTGCCGGGGCATATTTTTTGCGGTTCCCCGCTTTCATCCGGCAATAAAACGGAGAGGCAGTCACCGTTTTCGCCAAAGATTAAAGTGGAATCAGCGCATCGTTTCTCCATCTCTTTCTTCCGCGCTTCGTTTTTTTGGTTTTCCGAAAGCGCAGAAGCGAAGCGACGGTTCGGGGTATTGCCGTCCGCCATGTAATTCATATCATGCACCCAGCACCCCAGGGCACGATACAACTTTGGTGCGAATCTGCATATCCTTTCGTCGTCAGCCTCCAATATGATTTTCGGAGGTCCAGCGTTGCCGAACGGGAGGGCGATTCTTTTACAGATTTCGTTAATGTAATCCCACTCGTCAATAGTTGCCGCTTCCGGAGAAAGCGGGGCGGCAACGACATCGTCGTCGTAATTATTTTCATTAATGCGGCTGCAGAGGGCAGCTAAGTTTTCGCTTTCAAGCGTTTTGCCCTGGACGGTTATTTTTATGCTGTAGGTTTTCGGAGCATGCCCGCCGGCAATCATCACGCCGTTGCCTTTGCTCGAATACTTTGTCGCAAGGTTGAAAATAGGCGCCAATGCGATTCCGCGATTCAAAACGCGCAAGCCCCCATAGTTAAGTCCGGACGCCAGCGCCTTGGCGAGCGTGGCGCTGCGCCTTTTTTCGTCCCAACCCAATGAGATGTGGCCTTCAGCGCACGCTCCCGCCGCCAGCGCGCGCCCGATTAACTTTGCGGCGGGGGCGGTAAGCGTACGGCTTTCGCCGCAAATTTCGTTGCCCTTAAAAATGCTCGGGGAAATTTTGAACATCATTGCTATTCTAACTTATTTCAGCGGTTTTGTGTCCACACGGCAAAAAATGCAATATTTTCCGGGCTGGTTACGACAGCGGCAAGCAATGCGCATCCCCACAACCCCAACGACAACGACGGCGGGCTTTGTGGTTTTACTTCGCCGGGCGGCAGAATCACCGCGAGCGCTACCGTTTGCGGAGTTGCTGTGTTTAATTTGCTGGATTCCCGCTTTTTAACAGGCGTGCGAGAATGACGCGGAGAGGGATTTCCGCTCCGCTTTCGCGTCTCGTTACACCTCTCCAGAGGGTAATGTAACATTTTGTGTTGTTTTTGGATTCCTTTTTTTCAAGCGGAATAAGGGGTTGATTGGAGTTTTAGCGGTAGATTACTGACCCGTTTCAGTAATCGGAGGAAAAATGGACAAAAAAACACTGCTCGCAGTGCGGGCAAAAGATGCGCAAATATGGCAAAACCGTTGCCGGCAAGCAGCGGTGGTTCTGCCCGGTTTGCCGCGTCAGCGCCGTGCGCAAGCGCGACGATGCCCGGCAAACACGGTTCCGGCAAAGTTTTTTGCGCTGGTTTGCTTTGCGAGAACATCGCCCGCAGTGGGCGATAGCGCACGAGTTGCGGGTGTGCCGCGCCACC
>JAHRAH010000173.1 GCA_020027345.1 Gammaproteobacteria bacterium
AGCCCCTTTATGCAGTTTGGTCAGCATGCAAACCCCCTTTCGCGCAAGTACGCCAGCCCCCGGGAAACCCCCGCCCCGTCCAGTATATCACCAGACGAACACATACACTTTCGCGGGAATGACAAGGTAGCGGCGAATGACAAGGTAGGGGGGAATGACAAGGTTCGCGGGAATGACAAGGTAGGGGCGGGGGGCGGGGGGTGGGGGGGAGGTTGAAATTTTTGGGGTATTCGGGGCCTAGGAAGTAGAGGCCTTCGGCGGGGGCGGGGGGAGTGGGGGATTTGGTTTTTTGTTGCAGCAATTCGCCCGGGCGGTGGGGGGGGGATTTGCCTTGGCCGACGGCGAGGAGTGCGCCGGTGATGTTGAGCGCCATCTTGCGGAGGAAGGAGTCGGCGCAGAAAGATATTGTGAGGAAGGGGGGACTCTGCGCGACCGTGATTTCGCGCATCACGCGGACGGGGGTCTTCGCCGAACAGCCGGAAGCGCGGAAGGCGGAAAAATCGCGTTCGCCGAGCAGTCCCTCGGCGGCGGCGCGGATGTTTGCGGCGTTTAATTCCTTGCGCAAAAAACAAACGCGCCCGGTCAAAAAGGGGGCGAGGGATTCATCGGCGCACACGATGTAACAGTAGCGGCGGCGGGTGGCGGAATAGCGGGCGTGGAATTTTTTGTTTTTACCGTGACTGTCACCGTCGGCGTTACCGTCATCGTCATCGTCGGCGACGGTGGTGTCGGCGGGGACTGTCGTCCAGAGTGCGCGCGCGGTTGGCGGCAGAAAGCGGTTGACGCCGCGGGTCCATTCGTTTTCGCTGCGGGCGGCGGCGGAATCAAAATGGACGATTTGCGAAACGGCGTGGACTCCGGCGTCTGTGCGCCCGGCTGCTGTGACGGCGACTGTCCCCCCGGCGATTTGCGCGAGGGCGTTTTGCAGCGCGTCCTGCACGGCGCAACCGTTTGGCTGGGTTTGCCAGCCGCAGAAGGCGCTGCCGTCGTAGGCGAGTGCGAGGGCGCGGCGGACGGTTTTGATTGCGGTTATTCGCCTTCGCCGCTTGCGCGCGCGAGGGCGTCGCCGAGGTCAGCGACGGCGGCGGCGTAGCGGAAACTCTTGTTGTAACGGGTGAGGGCGTAGAAGTTTGCGGTGCCGGCGCGGTATTCGGTGTCGTAGCGGTTTTCCAAATCCACGAGGAGGTATTTTTCCGCGCCGTTTTGGGCTTTTTCGGCGAGGAATGCGCCGGCGGCGTTGAGTTCGGCGAGGGTGAGCGTCGGGCGGTAGTCGTTTGCGCGTCCGGCGGCGAGGAGGGCGGGGGCGTCGCCGGCGCTGCTTAGCGGATACAACACGCCGTGTTCGCGCCGCCAGCCGTGTGCGGCGAGGAAGTTGCCGATGCTGCCGACGGCGTCGGCGGGGGTGAACAAATCGGCGCGCCCGTCGCCGTCAAAGTCCACGGCGAATCGGCGCGCGCTGCCGGGCAAAAACTGCGGCAAGCCGAAAGCGCCGGCGTAGGAACCGCGCAGGAGCAACGGTTCAATGCGGGATTCGCGGGCGTAAAGGAGGAAGTCCTCCAGCTCTTTGCGGAATTCGGCGGCGCGGCGGGGGTAGAAAAAGGCGATGGTCGCGAGCGCTTCCAGCACGGGGAAGTTGCCGGTGTAGGCGCCGTAGCGGGTTTCCACGCCGAGGATGGCGGCGGTGATTTTTTGGGGGACGCCGTATTGCTCGCGCGCGCGGGCGAGGGATGCTTTGTTTTCGCGCATAAAGCGCGCGCCGCGGGCGATGTCGGCGGGGCGCAGGCGGCGTTTGCGGTAGGCGCGCCAATACACCTTTTTCTTGGGGTCGGCGGGGGCGTCCATCAGGCGGATGACGCTGGGGTTGCGGCGCACGCGCGAGAAAATCCCGCGCAACTGGCGGGGGTCAAAGCCGTGCTCTTGCGTCATCCTCACGAGAAACTCGCGCACTTCCTTTTCGGCGAGGATTGCGGGGGCGTCGTCGCCGTTTTTGTGCGCGCGCGCGGGGGGGGTGTCGGCAAAGCCGGCGAGTCCGGCGCAAACGGCGCCCGCCGCCGTCAAAAACCGCCGCCTTTCCATCGTTTTTTAATTCTATCAGCGGCGGCGCGGTTATAATCGGCGAAGGATGAAAGCGGGGGTTGCGATGACGGTTGCGGCGGGGTTTGCCGCAGTGTTGACGGTCGCCGTTGCTGTTGCCGTTGCGCCTGTTGCGCCTGTTTTTGCGGCGGAGAAAAACCAGAAATACCGCGGCAAGATTCTCTGCCCGCGCGGCGGCTGCGACGAAGCGGCGGTTTTGCGGGCGGGCGCGCGGGTTATTACGCGCGAGCCGGGGTATCTGGTCGTCGCTTTGGACTCGCCGCAAAAAAGCGTCGGCGGTTATCCGATGACGCGCGTGAAAGAAAGCGATTATGTGCGCCGGGTCGTGCGCGTCGCCATCGGCGGCAGGGAAGACGCGCAAACGCTCAACGCAATGGGAATGGATATTTTTGAAGTCGGCGAGGATTATGTTTTGGGACAGGGAATGGACTTTCTGCTGGACGACATCGCCCGCGCCGGTTTCGCTTTCGCGCCCGTCCCGCAGCCGTAACCGCAAAAATCCCCGCGCCCGATTCCAATTCCAATATAAATACCCCCCGCCGCTTGCGGGGGGGGGTCGGAGCATTCGCCGACGACGAAGTCGGCGGGGGATTCTCCGGGGGGGTGGAGGGCGACTGTTACCGTTGGCAACAACCGTTATTGCAAGGACGCTCTCCACCCCCCCGGAGTTTGCCTTTCCCATCTCCGATGGGAAAGGAAAACTCCGACCCCCCCCCGCAAGCGGCGGGGGGTATTACGGTGTTAACTATGTTGACGATGTTGGCAGTGTTGACGGTGCTAATGCTTTTGCTTTCTGCTTGCGGCGGGGGGAAGACAAGTTTTAATCCGCCGCGCGACGATGTCCCGCAACCGTCCCCGGCGATAGCGCAACCGTCGCCCGTCTTCATTTTGCAGCCGGGGGAAAATCCCCGCGACGATGTCCCCTCGGCGGTGCCGGAACCGCCCGCGCCCGGCGGCGGTTTTCCGAATCCGCGCATACGGACGGTGCCGCCGCCGCCGATTGTTTTTCATTCTTTGACCGTCGCCGCCGCCGCGCCGGACAGTAAAAATGTCGCGTCGCCGGCCGCGGATGTCGTCCCCGCGGCCGCTTCTTTGGCGCGGCAGTATATTCCGCTGCTCGCGCTTTCGCTCAGCGTGCGCGGCGGCGCGACGGTTACCGTCGGCACGGTGCGATTGCAGGCGGCGGAAGGAATTACAAATCCATGTTTGCGCGGCGCGTGCGAGACCTTTTCCGGCGACGGCATATCGCGCGAAGTTTGCCTGCCGGCGCCGAAAAACCGCGCATGCGCAAACTACATCGGCTATCCTTACGCGACCGCCGCGCTTGTTTCTTTGGCGAATGTCAACCGCACTTATGCGGCGATATATTCCGTCGGCGCAAGCCGCGAAGGGCGAATGATACCGGCGATAAAAATAAGCGACAACCCGCACGAAGACGAAAACGAAGCGGTCGTTTTGATAGTCGGCAACTATCACTCGCGCGAATGGCTGGCGCACAATGTCGTGTATCTTTTGATTGAATATCTTCTCGCAAACAAAAACGCGCCCGCAATACAATGGCATTTGGACAACAGCGAAATATGGATAGTGCCGATGCTTAATCCGGACGGCATTGTTTACGACCAGCAAGGGCGAACGCTTATCGCCGCCGGTCCCGGAAGGAGTTGGCGCAAAAACCGGCGCAACATCGGCGCGGGGGCTTTCGGCGTGGACTTAAACCGCAATCATAATTTCGGCTGGGGGGGGAGTGTTCCGATTGTGCAAACTATGTTTTCCGGCGCGCGAATAACCGTTGCCGAAGTCGGTTCCAGCGGAAATGTTCATAACGAATTATACCGGGGGGACGCCGCGCATTCCGAACCGGAATTGAAAGCGCTTTGTTCGCTCGCCTACCGCATTTTTCCCGATGTCGGCGTGAGTTACCACACATACGGTCAATTGATTTTGTATCCCTGGGGGCACACCGCGCAGCCGCCGCCGGACATTGCCGCGCTGACGGCGATTGCGGCGGAAGTTACGGCGAACATAAAAGCGGTGCACGGCGCCGATTACAGCGCAGAAGCCGGGCGCAGTTTATACGCGGTCAACGGCGATTTTATGGACTGGATGTACGGCGTTTTCGGAGCATACGCTTTTACGCCCGAACTGCGCCCCGCCAATTTTTTAAGCGGCGGTTTTTATCCGAACGCGAATCAAATACAGCCGACATTTGAAGAAAATGTCCCCGGCTTTATGGCCTTCATCCGCGCCGCCATCCTCCGCAACCGAGCAATAACCCCAAGAAGAACCGCAGCCCAGGATTGCAGCTAACCGTCATTCCAGCGAAAGCTGGAATCCATACGGGCTTTGCCTTTTCTCCGTTGTTTGCGGGTGGAGAAAGATTCGTCTTTTCCCCCGGCTCCGTATGGATTCCAGCTTTCGCTGGAATGACGGTCAGGCCGAAGTTCGGAAGTGAATTATGTCGGCTTCTTGTACTGTGTATTCGGCGCCTTCGGCGCGGATTTTTCCGGCGGCTTTTGCTTTGGCTTCGCCGCCGCATTGCAAATAATCCTCGCAGGAGCAAACTTCGGCGCGGATGAAGGCGCGGGCGAAATCGCCGTGGATGACTCCCGCGGCCTCCCGCGCCGTCGCGCCTTTTTTTATCGTCCACGCGCGCGCTTCTTTTTTTCCGGCGGTGAAGAATGTCGTCAGCCCCATCATTGCAAAAGCCGCGCGCGCGAGCCGGGCGAGGCCGCTTTCTTTCGCGCCCATGTCGCGCAGCAGTTCGGCGCGTTCCTCGGGGTTCCATTCCGCCATTTCCGCTTCGGCGCGCGCGCAGATAATCACCGTTTCCGCGCCTTCCGCTTCTGCCGCGCGTTTTGCTTCTTCGGTTTTTGCGTTTCCGCGAATTCCGCTTTCGCTTGTGTTTGCGACATACAGCGCCGGCTTCATTGTCAGAAAATGCAGTTCGCGCAGCGATTCTTTTTCGCGTTCGTCCAAAACAAGAGTGCGCAATGCTTTTCCTTCGGCGGAGAGATGCGCGATGCATTTTTCGCACGCGGCGGCTTGGCGGCGCGCTTCGGCTTCGCCGGTGCGGGATTGTTTTTGCGCTTTTGCAAACGCTTTTTCGGCCGTCGCCAAATCGGCGAGGGCGAGCTCGGTGTTGACGGTCGCGATGTCGTCGGCGGGGGTTCCTTCGCCTTCCACATGCGCGATATGCGGTTCGTCAAAACAGCGCACGACATGGGCGATGCCGTCGGCTTCGCGAATGTGCGCGAGAAAGCGGTTGCCCAGTCCGGCGTTTTGCGATGCGCCGCGCACGAGTCCGGCGATGTCCACAAACTCCGCCGGGGCGTATATGGTGCGCGCCGCATTTGCGAGTTCGGCGATTTTGTCCAAGCGCGCGTCGGCGAGTTCGGCGATGCCGGCGTTCGGTTCTATCGTGCAGAAGGGATAGTTTTCCGCCGCCGCCGCCCCCGCGGTGAGGGCGTTGAAGAGCGTGGACTTTCCCGCGTTCGGCAAACCGACAATGCCGCAAACCAGCCCCATCAGTCCGTTTTTACTTTTGCTTTTGCTTTCATTTGTGCTTCTGCTTCCGCTTCCGCTTCCGTCGTCGTCGCCGGGGGAGTATGCAAAATCAACATCGCCCGCTGCATATTGCCGTTTGCGATTTCCTCCCAGACGGCGAGGGCGCGGCGCAATGCGGAAAAAATGAGCTCGCGTTCGGCTGCGGAGGGCGCGCGCAGGACATAGTCGGCGGTGTCGCCGGTGTTTTCGTTTTTGCCCACTCCCAGACGCAGCCGCCAGTAGTCGCGGCTGGCGAGCGCGGCGCTGACATCGCGCAGTCCGTTGTGCCCGGCTTCGCCGCCGCCGAATTTCAAACGCGCCGCGCCGGGCGGGAGGTCGGCTTCGTCGTGCGCTATCAGGATTTCCTCCGCGGCGACGCCGTAAAACTTCGCCGCCGCCGCGACGCACCGTCCGCTTTCGTTCATAAACGATTCCGGTTTCAGCAGGCGCGCGCCGCCGACGGTCGCGAGTTCGCCGCCGAGCGCGCGCTTGCGGGTGAAAGTTTGCCCGGCGGATTGCGCGAGGGCGTCGGCAAACCATTCCCCGGCGTTATGCCGCGTTTGCGCATACCGCTCTCCCGGATTCCCCAGCCCCGCCGCAAGTTTTATCGTCATTGCCGCGCAAATTATACGCGCGGGAAACGCCGCTTTGCTTTATACCCCCCGCCGCTTGCGGGGGGGGGTCGGAGTTTGCCGTCCCCATCGGCAGATGGGGACGGC
>JAHRAH010000135.1 GCA_020027345.1 Gammaproteobacteria bacterium
CTGTTCTGCTGCTGTTGCGGGGATTCCTTTTTCCCCGGCGGGAGTGTGGATTCCGGCTTTCGCCGGAATGACGGTTGCAAGGACGCATTCCACCCCCCCGGAGCATTCGCCGCCGACTTCGTCGTCGGCGAATGCTCCGACCCCCCCCCGCAAGCGGCGGGGGGTATAGTTTAAGGGAGGGCGGAGAGTGCCAGGGCCATTATTCCGGCGGTTATCATTGCTAAGGGGGCGCCGCGCATTGTTTGGGGGACTCTTGATTCCACTATTCGCTCGCGCAATGTTGCGAAAACTATTACTGCGAGCATAAATCCCAGGCCGGCGCCGAAGCCGAAGAGCGTCGCGCGCAGCCAGTCGCCGGGGAACTCTCTTACGGCGATGAGCATCGCGCCGAGGACGGCGCAGTTTGTCGCTATCAGCGGGAGATACAAACCCAGCGCGCGGTGCATTCTTGGAAAAAACAAACGCATTATCAATTCGGCGGCGGCGACGGCCGCGCTTGCGGCGGTGATAAAAACCAGCGGGCGCAAAAGCGGAAAATCGGCGAGCAAAAAAGCGTCCGCCCAAAATGCGAGAAAAGAAGCGACGGCAAGCACGGCGCAAGTCGCCAGTCCGACGCCGACGGCGACATCCGTCCGCCGCGAAAGCCCGGCGAAAGGGCACAAGCCGAGCATTTTTGTGAGAACAATGTTTTCCGCAAGGGCGGCGGCGATGATCACCGCGACAAGGGAATTCACGGTTTTATTCCTTTCGCATCCCCGTCGTTTTTTTGTTCCCATTCCCGCGCGGCATCTTCGTCGCAAGCGGAAGATTGCACCCAGCGCGAACCGCCGTCAACTGTTTCCTCTTTTTTCCAAAACGGCGCGCGGGTTTTTAGAAAGTCGGTCATAAAACGGCAGGCCTCAAATGCGGCGGAACGGTGCGCGGCGGCGGCGCCGACAAAAACAATCGCCTCGCCCGGCAAAATGCGCCCGACGCGATGGACGATGCGCGCATTATGCAGTTTCCATTTTTCGCATGCGCGGCGGGCGATGTTTTCCAAAGCGCGCTCGGTCATTCCGGGGTAGTGTTCCAGCGTCATCGCCGCGACTTCGCCGCCGCGGGCGATGCCGAGAAAATACGCGCAACCGCCGGTTTCGCCCTTTGCCGCAGCGGCGAGCGTTTGCGTTTCGGCGGCGATGTTTAACGGCGCGGGCGAGACGGTTACGGCGACACTGCCGCAACCGTCCCCGTTTTCCGCCGGCGAATTAGTAGTCGCCGGTTTGGTCGCCGTAGGCGTGTCCGCCGTTGTTGTTGTCGTCATTGCGGTCAAAGCGGTCGGAGCCGGCCTGATGCGGGCGCGGCTGCTTTTCTATTTTGGGCCAGATGTTGTCCAGCCAGACGACATTCCCCCACTGCTGCAAATCGGAGGCCATCGTGTCCTTGAAGCCGACGATGTCAATGGGTATGCCGTGGTCGTTGACGGCTTCCAGCGCGGAATTGAAATCGGAATCGCCGGCGCAGAAGGTGAGCCGCTGCAGGTGCTGGCGCTGCAGCAGTTTGAAGACCTGCGTGACGATGGCGACATCCACGCCCTTTTGGATGTAGCGCTCGGAGGGCCGCCCGCATTCGTTGCAGGTGGTGACGATGCGCTTGGTCTCCATCAGCTTGACGATGAGCTGCGGCCCCGAGGGGTCGGCGGTTTGCAGCCACTTGTTGAAGGACATTTGCGCGGGCGTGGGCGCATGCACGCGGGAGTTGAAGTAGTAGGATTCGCCGAAAGTAATCCCCAGATGCAGTTGCAGTTCGCGCTTGAGCAGCAGGTAGTCAAAGCGCCCGGGCGTGGATTTGTAGAGGTAGGCCCCGTCTATGACCCAGATGTTTTTTTTATTCACGGTTGTTTTTCCTTTCCTTTGTTTTCGGTTTGGTTTTTTGCGGCGGCGCGGCTTTTCACGCGCGGATTTCCGCCGCGCATATCATACCACGATTCGCCGTTCAAATGTCCAGCAGGTAGCGGCGCTCCCACGATGTTACGACATGCTGGTAGTTTTCCAGTTCGGTGCTTTTGCAGGCGGCGTAGAGATCCACGAAACGGTTGCCGAGGCGCTCGCGCAGCATTTTGGACTCGCGCATTTTGGCGAGGGCGGATTCCAGCGTCGGCGGTATTCCCCGCGGCATTTCCCAGGCCGCCCCGCGCACCTGCGGGCGCGGCTGCAATTTCTGCTTGACGCCGACAAAGCCCGCCAGCAAAGTCGCCGCTATCGCCAGATAGGGATTCGCGTCGGCGCCGCTCACGCGGTTTTCCACGCGCATCGCCGAAGGTTCGGCACCCTGTTGCGGAACGCGCAAGCCGACGGTGCGGTTGTTCACCCCCCAATGCGCGTTCGCCACCGGCCACTCTATATTAATGCGCTTGAACGAATTCACATTCGGCAGCAGCATCGCCGCAATGTCGGGGAGGTGTTTTTGCAAACCGCCGATGTAATGCATAAACTTCGGACCGAAACCCCCGCGCCCGTCGGAAAATATGTTTTTGCCCTCGCGCGTCCAGACGCTCTGATGCACATGCATGGAACTGCCGGGATAGTTTTCCAGCGGCTTCGCCATAAATGTCGCCGCAACCCCGCGCCGAATCGCCGCCTCGCGCACGCACCGCTTAAACATCAGCATCTGGTCGGCCATATTAAGCGGCTCGCCGTGCTTGAAATTTATCTCAAACTGCGCCGCCCCTTCTTCGTGTATCAGCGTGTCCACATCCAGCGACTGCGCCTCGGCGAAACGGTATATGTCCTCAATAACATCCTCAAACTCGTTCGCCGCGTCTATGTTAAACGGCTGGCTGGAAAACTCCGGCCGCCCCGTCCGCCCCACCGGCGAGCGCAGCGGATTGTCCGGGTTGTTGTCGCGCGCCGCCAGATAAAACTCAATCTCCGGCGCCACCTGCGGCTGCCAGCCCTCGCGCCGGTAAAAACCCAAAACCCGCCGCAACACGCTGCGCGGCGCATAACGCAAAAGCGAGCCCTTCCCGCTGATGCAGTCGCAAATTATCTGCCCGGTCGGCTCCTTCGCCCAGGGCACGACAAAACAGCCGCCGATTTCCGCCCGCAACTCCATATCGCCGTCAACCTCGTCGACATAATCCTCCTGATCGCCCCATTCGCCCGTTACCGTCTGCGCTATCGCCGATTCCGGCATCCGCAGCGCGCCCGTCAGAAACTTCTCGCACGGCATTATCTTCCCCCGCGGGACGCCGGAAATGTCGGGCATAAACGCCTCCACCTCCACCGCGCCGATGCCCCGCAGCCATTCCGCAATCTTGCCGTTCGTCATAGCGGCTTGCATTCTACCCCGTTTTTGTGCCAATATGGACTCCGATGACAGACGAACCCGCCGCCGCCCCGCCGCCAGCCCCCCCGCCCGCGCTCAAATACCGCCTTGCCGGACTCGTGCAAGGCGTCGGCTTCCGCCATTATGTGCAAAAAAACGCCCAAAAACTCGGCGTCGGCGGCTGGGTGCGAAACGAATGCGACGGCTCCCTCACCGTCCTCCTCCAAGGCGAAAAACCCGGCGCCGACAAAATGTACAACATCCTCCTCCAAGGACCCCCCGGCGCCAGCGTCGCCTCAATGGTCCAACTCCAAATAGAAGAAGGCGACCTCCCCCCCGAACCGTCCCCTTTCGCCATCCGCTAAGAGTCCCCCCCTCCCCAATTAACCCCCCCCATCTCCGATGGGGGGGGTTGGGGGGGGGAAATCCCGCAACCCCACCCAAAAACAAAAATGCTTGAATCCCTGGCCGACCTCATCAACGCCGGCAACGAAGCCATCTACGCCGCGCTCGCGACAATATGGTGCGCCATCAACGAAGCGATTAACCTCTCCGCCGTGCGGGTGGCCCTATTCCTGTTTGCGGGAATATTGTTTTTCCTGATGGTCAGCGGGGACACAAGATACGACCGGGAGTCCGCGGTCAGCAAATGGGTGATGATTCCGTTTTTGTTTTGCCTCGCCGCCGGACTGTTGTTGACATTCGCCGTCATCCCCTTCTCCGACCGCCTATGCAACAACGGATAACCCCTCCCATCTCCAATTAACCCCCCCTCCATCTTTGATGGGGGGGGTTGGGGGGGGGAATTCCCAATAAACCCCATAAGTCCAATATGTCCCATAAGCCCTATCCCCCCACCCCCCGCAAATGCCGAAAAGCATACTTCTCCGCCACCCTCGCCCCCAAAACAATAACAGCCGTCATCGCCATATAAAGAAGCATCGCCGTCAAATACGATTCCGTAAAATGAAAAGTCCCCCGCGCCGCCACCCGCGCCGCGCTCGTCAAATCCGAAAGCGTGATAATGCTCGCCACCGAAGAACTATGCAGCAAAAATATCATCTCGTTTCCATAAGCCGGCAACGCCCGCCGCCAAGCCCCCGGAATAATCACCCGCGTCAGCCGCTTGAAAGCGGAAAAACCAAACGCCCGCGCCGCTTCCAATTCGCCCGCGTCCGTCTCCGCCATCGCCCCGTGAAATATCCGCGCCGAATACGCCGCAGTGTTCAAGGAAAAAACAATCAGCGCGCACCAATATGCGTCGCGCAAAACCGGCCAGAGAAAACTCTCCCGCACCGCCTCAAACTGCGCGAGTCCGAAATACACCAGAAACAACTGCACCAGCAGCGGCGTCCCCGTCATAAAATACACGAACGCCCGCGCCGGGATTTTCAGCCACGCCCGCCCCTCGGCGAGCAAGACCAAAGCCAGCGCCCACGCCAGAAAAAAACCGATGAAAAGCGAAAGCGCGCTCAACTGCAAAGTCAGCAACAGTCCCTCCCAGTACAATTCCCCGAACCCGCCGAGAACGGAGGAAAAATTCTCAATCACGCCAGCCCCCGCCGCGCCCGCCGCCGCAGCCGCGCGAATATGAAATCCGAAACCGCGGTGAACAATAAATACCCGCAGGCGACCGCGAAATAAAACAAAAACGGATCGCGCGTTTTGCTTTTTGCCTGCGACGCCACCGCCATCATATCGTCCGAAAGCCCGATGACCGAAACAAGCGCCGTCGCCTTAAGCAAAACCAGCCAGTTGTTGCAAATCCCCGGCAATGCGTAACGCAGCATCTGCGGAAACACCACCCGAAAAAAAACAACCGCCGGATGCATTCCCAGCGACGCCGCCGCTTCGCTCTGCCCGCGCGGCACCGCAAGTATCGCCCCGCGAAATGTCTCCGTCATGTACGCGCCGTAATACGCGCCGATGCCGACGACCCCGCCCCAGAAAGGAGGAATAATCCAAACCTCCTCGTATTCCAAACCCTCGCGCGCCGCGTTCAACAGTCCCTGCAAATCGTAATACACCAGCAAAATAACCAGCAACTCCGGCGTCCCCCGCACCACAGTCGTGTAAAAAGCGGCAGCCCCGCGCAAAAAACGATTCCCCGAAAGTTTCGCCGCCGCCCCGCTAAGCCCCAAAAAAAGCGCCAACACCAAAGCGCAAACCGCCACCCCCGCGGTAACCGCCATCCCCCCCAAAAACCTCCCCTCATACCCGTAAAGCACACCCCCATTCTACCCCCAACCGTCCCCGCGTCATTCCCGCATTTTCCCAGAGGCGGGAATCCGGCAAATTAAAATCCCCGCCGCATTCGCGTATAATCCTCCGAATGAAGCAAAACAAAAACCGCCCCGACACAACCCCGGCGGAACGCGCCAAAGCGTGGCGCAGTTTTTTTCAAAGCCGCCTTGAACTGCTGATGCTGGCGGCGAAAATAATTGCGGCGCCGGCGTTCTTCGTCTGGGCATCGCGGGATCTCCGGGAGGTCTGCCAAAGCGCGCCCCCGGGCGCCGAGAACATTCTGCTGGTTTGCTCGCCGCCGGCTTGGGCCTATGTTTTTTATTGTATGTTCTTCGTCGCGGTTGACTCCGTCGTGAGACAGTTCGCCACATTCCACGGCATTTTGCCGGACGGCGCCCGCAGCGGAATCATAAAGCGCCTTCGCTCGCACAAAACCATAACGCTGCATTCGCTGTATCCGCAATGGCTTCGCTTCCTGCACGCCCGCGTTTTCAACATCTGGATTGTGCTCGGAATAGGAACGGTTGTAATAGCGGCTGCGTTGCAGGAAATTATAGCCCTAAGGCCGCCGCAATAAAACCACGCCAACCGTCATTCTTGCGAAAGCGGGAATCCATACAGTCCCCGCTTTTTCCCGTCGCTGTCGCGCGGCGGGAAAAAACAAGATTCGCCCCGGCCGCCGATGGTGATAGAATCGCGGAAATGTTGCGGGTTTTTGTTTGTCGTTGCGCGGCGGGGAGGGGACTGTGAGCGCTCCCTCGCGCAAGCCGCTTGCGCGCGCCGAAGCGGAGGAAATGCTGGCGCAACTGCCGCCGCCGTGGAAGATGGAAGGCGCAAAACTCATCGGCGAATGGCGCGCGAAAGATTTTTCCGCAATACGCGAACTCGTCGGCGAAATTATGCGCATCGCCGAAGAGGAGGACCATCATCCGCATGCGGAATTCGGCTGGAACCGCTGCCGCGCGGTATTTTCCACGCACCGCCCGCCGGGATTGAGCGAAATGGATTTTGCAAGCGCGAAAAAACTCTCGCAAGCGGCGGCGCACATTCCGGGCGTCGCCGCCGCCGATGACGGCAAAAGCAAGCGCGAAGCATAACCTGACCGCCGGCGCAATCGCCGCGCATCTTCGCCGGCTGGCGATGCCG
>JAHRAH010000138.1 GCA_020027345.1 Gammaproteobacteria bacterium
CCGCGGGTTTGTAGGGCGTTTCCAGCCGGAAGTTTGCGCGTTGATTTTTTTTCCGCATAAACGGATTCTAATGCAACTCGGTGTTGTTCCACCCCCCGGAGCATTTTACGCCGACTTCGTCGTCGGAAAATGCTCCGACCCCCCCCCGCATGCGGCGGGGGGTAATCAGTGCGACCGTCACCACAATCCTCGCCACCCTCCTCTTCACCACAACCACAGCAACAGCAACCCCCACCCCCCTTAAAATTAACCCCCCCCCCATCTCCGATGGGGGGGCTGGGGGGGGAAACCCCTCCAAAACCAATCAACCCCCCCTCCATCTCTGATGGGGGGGGCGGGGGGGGGTAGCTCTCCTCCGCCAGTTCTGGCAAAACACCCCCAGCGCCCGCGCCACCTTCACCCAAACCGTCTTGGACACCGAAGGCGAAATCTTCTCCCAAATCTCCGGCAAACTCTGGTTCGCCCGCGGCGGAAGATTCCGCGCCGAATACGCCCCGCCCGAGCCCCTCCTCGTCGTCTCCGACGGCGAGACACTCTGGACCTACGAGCCCGAGCTCAATCAGGCGATAGTCCGCCCGCTTGCGACAATCGGCGGCTCTTTCCTCCTCGCGCTCAGCGCCGCAGAGTGGGGGGAGCTCCGCCGAAACTACCGCTTCGCCGCCGCCCTCAGCGAAGACGATGAAGGCATCCGCTGGGTGCAAGCCGAAAGCCGCGCGCAGCAATCCTCCGTCCGCGCAATCCGATTCGGATTCGCAAAAAACAACCAGCTCCAAAAACTCCAAATGCAGGACGCCTTCGGCGGGACGGTGCAAATACAAATTAACGAATTCACAAAAGGCGCCGACGATTCCGTTTTCGTTTTCGCGCCCCCGCCGGGGACGGACATCGTCTCCGACCAATAATGCCCGCGCGCAAAACAAAAACCGAAAAACCCCCGCCGGAAAACGCGCAAACAGAAAACGCGCCGCTCGCCCACCGTTTGCGCCCGCAAAAGCCGGAAGAAATCGCCGGGCAAAAACATCTCCTCGCCGCAAACGCCCCCCTCGCCGCCTGCCTCGCCGGCGCGCCTTTGCATTCCATGATTCTCTGGGGGCCGCCCGGCTGCGGAAAAACAACACTCGCAAAACTCCTCGCAAAACAAAGCGGCGCAAAATGGGTCTCCCTTTCCGCCGCCGGCGGCAGCGCCCGCGAAGCCCGCGCAGTTATGGAAGAGCAAGCCGAAGGCGGCGCGCAAACCGTCCTCTTTATGGACGAAGCACACCGCTTTAACAAAGCGCAGCAGGACGCCTTCCTCCCGCATTTGGAATCGGGAAGGATTGTTTTTATCGGCGCGACGACCGAAAACCCCTCCTTTGAAATAAACTCCGCCCTTCTTTCGCGCGTCGCCGTATACCCAATGCGCCCGCTGGAAGAAGAAGCGCTCGCCGCCGTGCTCCGCCGCGCCGAAAACGAATTGCAAATTGCGGTCGCAAAAACCGCCGCGCAAATATTCATAAACCACTGCGGCGGCGACGCCCGCCGTTTATTAAATGCTTTTGAAGCCGCCGCGCAAAACGCAAAAGAAAAAACCATCGGCGAAGACGATGCAAAAAACGCACTCGGCGAAGCCGCAAAAAGGTTTGACAAGCGCGGCGACCGTTTTTACGAACAAATATCCGCGCTGCATAAATCCGTGCGCGGTTCCGACCCCGACGCCGCCTTGTACTGGCTTTGCCGAATGCTGCAAGGCGGCTGCGACCCGCTTTACATTTCGCGCCGCCTCGCACGAATGGCGAGCGAGGACATCGGCCTCGCCGAACCCGGCGCGCTCGCAATCGCCCAGGCCGCCGACCGCGCCTACCGCCAGCTCGGCTCCCCCGAAGGCGAGCTCGCCCTCGCGCAGGCCGCGGCCTATTTGGCTTGCGCGCCAAAAAGCAACGCCGTCTATTCCGCATTCCAAAAAATGTCGCGCGCCGTAAAAAACGACCGCGACCGCGAAGTCCCCCCGCATCTTTGCAACGCCCCCACGCGCCTGATGAAGCAAATCGGAAAAGGCGAAGGATACCGTTACGCCCACGACGAACCCGAAGCATACGCCGCCGGCGTAAATTACTTCCCCGCCGATATGAAACCCCTCCGCTTCTACCAACCCGTAGACCGCGGACTGGAAACAAAAATAAAAGAAAAACTAAACCGCCTCCGAGCCCTGGACGCCAACCACAAAAAATAAACCCAACCGTCATTCCGGCGAAAGCCGGAATCCATAACCCGCCCGCGAAAACCCCAAAACTCAATCCCCGCATAGATTCCGGCTTTCGCCGGAATGACGGGGGAGGGGAATATAATCGGGGGGTGGGGGAGTTTTTTTTGGCGGGGGAGGGGAGGGACTCCGGGGAGCGGGAGCGGGAGTTGCTGGCGGGGTTGCCGGGGTTTTTGGAGTGTGCGCAACGGGTTTCGGCGGCTTGCGGGGAGCGGTTTGCGGGGGTTGATGTGCGGGGGGTTGATAGCCGGGCGGCGCTTGCGGAATTGCCGGTTACCGTTAAGGCGGATTTGATTGCCGAGCAGGAGCGGACGCCGCCTTTTGGGGGGTATGACTGTTTCGGCGAAAGCGCGCCGCAGCGGTTTTATATGTCGCCGGGGCCGATTGCGGAATGCGATTTTGCCGGGGCGGATTACTGGCGCACGGCGGCGGCTTTTTATGCTTTGGGTTTGCGCGCGGGGATGACGCTGCATAATTGTTTTTCTTATCATTTCACGCCGGCCGGGGCGATGTGCGATTCGGGCGCGCTCGCCTTGGGCTGCAGCGTTTTTCCGGCGGGTCCCGGCAACAGTGAACAACAAACGCGGGCGATTGCGCGCTTTCGCCCCGGCGCGTATTCCGGCACGCCCGATTTTTTGCAAACTATACTGCGACGCGCGGAAGAAAACGGCGCGGATTGTTCGTCGCTGACTATGGCATCGGTTTCCGGGGGGTATCTTTCGCCGCAGTTGCGCGAGTTTTATTTTTCGCGGGGGATTCGCGTTTTGCAGTTTTACGGTTCGGCGGAATTCGGCGCGATTGCTTTTGAAAGCGCCGCCGACAAGCCGATGATTGTGAGCGAGGGTTTGCTTGTGGAAGTCGTTGATCCTGTCTCGCGCGCGCCGGTTGCGGAGGGGGAAAAGGGCGAAGTTTTGGTTACGAATTTCAATCGCGCGTATCCGCTGGTGCGTTTTGCAACGGGGGATTTGTCGGCGGTCGTCCCCGGCATTAGCGATTGCGGGCGGACAAATATGCGGCTCGCCGGATGGCTGGGACGATGCGATCCGGCGGTTAAAATACGCGGGGTGTTTGTGCATCCGGCGCAGGTGGGACGACTGGCGGAAAAGTTTGCGCTTGCCGGCGCGCGGCTGCGGGTGTTTTGTGATTCTTCCGGGCGCGATGCGATGATATTGCAGGCGCAACTTTCGCCGGGCGACTGTCGGGAAAATGCGCGGGGACTGTTGACGCAGGGTTTGCGTGATGAGACGGGGTTGCGCGGGGAGGTGGAGATTGTTGCTGAGGTTTCGTCGGGGGACGGGGGGGGGATTTGTGATGAGCGGAAGGATGGGGGACGATGATGCAGGACTCCAATAATTTACCCCCCGCCGCTTGCGGGGGGGGGTCGGAGTTTTCCGCCCTCATCGGAGATGGGGGCGGAAAACTCCGGGGGGGTGGGGGGAGTCCGTTAACTTCGGTTGCAATTCGTCATTCCGGCGAAAAAGGAAAAATCGTATGGATTCCGGCTTTCGCCGGAATGACGGGGGCAAGGGCGCATTCCACCCCCCCGGAGCATTCCCCGCCGACTGCGTCGTCGGGGAATGCTCCGACCCCCCCCCGCAAGCGGCGGGGGGTATAGACGGGGGACGGTGATGACGGCGAGGACGGTTGCGGGGATTGGGACGGTGGGGTTTGCCGGGCTGGGGAATATGGGGCTGCCGATGGCGCGGAATTTGCTGGGGGCGGGGTTTGCTGTTACCGGCTGCGATTTGCAGGAATCGCGCGCGCGGGCCTTTGCCGCGGCGGGGGGGACGGTTGCGGCGACGGCGGCGGAAGCGGCGCGGGGGGCGGATGCTGTGCTGACGATGTTTCCGGGGGGGGAGGATGTTCGCCGCGCCTATTTGGAGGCGGGGGGGATTTTGGATTCGGCGGCGGCGGGGGCGCTGCTTTTGGACTGTTCAACGATTGATGTGGCGGCGGCGCGGGAGGTGGCGGCGGCGGCGGCGGAGCGGGGTTTTGCGATGCTGGACGCGCCGGTTTCGGGGGGAGTCGCCGGGGCGGAGGCGGGGACGCTCACTTTTATGGTCGGCGGCGACGCGGCGGCATTCGCGCGGGCGGGTCCGCTTTTTGCGGCGGCGGGGAAGAACGCGATTCACGCGGGGGCGGCGGGCAACGGACAAGCGGCGAAGATTTGCAACAATATGCTGCTGGGGGTTTCCATGGTGGGGACGGCGGAGGCGTTTTTGCTGGCGGAAAAACTGGGGCTGACGACGCAGGCGTTTTTTGATGTGGCGGCGGTTTCTTCGGGGCAGTGCTGGTCGGTTTCGCAATACTGTCCGCTGCCGGGGCCGGTTCCGGCTTCGCCGGCGAACCGGGGTTACGCGCCCGGCTTTGCGGCGGCGCTGATGTTGAAAGATTTGCGTCTGGCGCGGCAGGCGGCGGAGGAATGCGGCGCGGCGACGCCGTTGGGCGCGCACGCCGCCGACATTTACGAAAAGATGAACGCCGAAGGCGGCGGCGGCGAGGACTTTTCCGCCGTTGTGAATTTGATTCGCCGTTTGCGCTCCTGACGCCCTTGAATTTCGCGCGGGCGGCGTTATAATTGCGGTATGAGCGGGGGAACGAAAACCGCAATGGCGCCGATGTCGCTGCCCTCTTTGGACGGCGGGCTGGCGGCGTACATTCGCCGGGTGAACGCCGCGCCGATGTTGACGGAGGAGGAGGAGCGCCGCCTTGCGCTTTCCTACCGTAGCAGCGGCGATGTTTCGGCGGCGCGCGAGTTGGCGGTTTCGCATTTGCGGCTGGTCGTCGCGCTGGCGCGCAAGTATTCCGGTTACGGGCTGGACCAGGGCGATTTGATTCAGGAAGGCAACATCGGGCTGCTGAAAGCGGTGCAGCGCTTCAATCCCGATATGGGCGCGCGGCTGGCGACTTTCGCCGCGTATTGGATTCGCGCGCAGATGCACGAGTTCATTATGGCGAACTGGCGCATCGTCAAGATTGCGACGACGAAGGCGCAGCGCAAACTTTTCTTTCACCTCGGGCGCGTTCTCAAAAAAGGCGCGCTCGGCGGCGGCGACGCGGAGTCGGACGAGGATATCGCGCGGGATTTGTCGGTCGCGCCGGACGATGTTCGCGAAATGCGCGCGCGGGCGCACAACACCATTCTGGCGCGCGACGAAAACGGCGATATGATTGAGCCGGTCGCGGACGCTTCCTCCGACCCGGAGCGGCAACTGATTGAGCGCGACGAGCGCGAACGGCGGCTGGCCGCGCTTTCGGGCGCATTGGAAATGCTGGATTCGCGCAGCCGCGAGATTCTGCGCGAGCGCAAACTCGCCGAACGCGCCGCGCCGCTGCGCGAACTCGCCGAGCGTTACGGCGTCTCTATGGAACGGGTGCGGCAGATAGAAGCGCGCGCGCTGAAGAAAGTCGGCGACGAACTTCGGGCCCGGCTCGCCTGACGCATTGGGTTTCGGCGGCGGCGGCGCGCGCCGTTTTTTTTGTCTTTTTGTTTTTTGCTTTTTTTGCTTGCGCTTTTTTGCGCTTTGCAACGGCGTATAAACAATGGCGGGCGGCAATTTAGTTTTATTGCGCCACGGCGAAAGCGAATGGAACCGCGACGGCCGTTTTACCGGCTGGCGCGACATTCCGCTGACTGCGCGCGGCGAAGAAGAAGCGCGGGCGGCGGCGCGGACGCTTTCGGCGCGCGGGGTTTTTTTTGAACGCGCATTCACTTCGTATTTGCGGCGCGCGGTGCGCACGCTCTGGCTGGTTTTGGAAGAAAGCGACCGGATGTGGGTTGCGGCGCAAACCGACTGGCGCTTAAACGAACGGCATTACGGCGCATTGCAGGGCGAAAGCAAAACGGAAGCGGCGAAGCGTTTTGGCAAAGAACAGGTTTTTCGCTGGCGGCGCGGGTATTCCGACGCGCCGCCGGCGGGGGTTTGCGAAGCGCCGGCGGACGGTCGCTATGACGGTTTGGACGCGCCGACTTCGGAAAGTTTGGCGCAGGTGGAACCGCGGGTGTGGGAATTTTTTGCAGAACGCGCCGCGCCGGAATTGCGCGCCGGGCGGAATGTTTTGATTGTCGCGCACGGTAATTCCTTGCGCGCGCTGACGAAGCGGTTGGAGGGACTCTCGCCAGAGGGGACTATGTCGCTTAATATTGAGACCGCTGCGCCGGTTGTTTATCGTTTGCGGGGGGATTTGACGGTGGCGGGGAAGGATGTTTTTGCCAAGTGACTGTCATTCCCACAAAACCCTTGTCATTCCCGCGAAAGCGGGAATCCAGTCAACCCCGCGACGGCAACTGTCCCCGGCATTGGCGTTTGGACTCGGCTCTTTCTGGATTCCCGCTTTCGCGGGAATGACAAGGGGGGGGGAATGACAAGGGGGGACTCTTTCGGCGGCAGCGGGCGCATTCCACTTCCTCCACTCTCTCCACCCCCCCGGTGTTTGCCGTCCCCATCTGGCGATGGGGACGGCACACTCCGACCCCCCCCCGCAAGCGGCGGGGGTATAGTTAATCGTCATTCCAGCGAAAGCTGGAATCCATACAAAGCCGGCGAAAAAGAAAAACCGCAATGGATTAGCGGCCGTCCCCGCCCGCTCCAATCAACTATACCCCCCGCCGCTTGCGGGGGGGGGGTCGGAGTGTGCCGTCCCCATCGGCAGATGGGGACGGCAAACTCCGGGGGGGTGGAGAGAGTGAAGAAAATCAAATTAACCCCCCCTCCAACTTGTTGGGGGGGGCTGGGGGGGGAAACCCCGCAACATAACCCGCGATGACCCTCTTAAAATACTTCTGGCGGAGAATCGGCGGGACAATCTTCCTCGTCTGGGCGGCCCTCTCAGCGCTGGCGGCCTTCTTTGAATTCCTCC